>NZ_CP104143.1:600555-900833 GCF_025200715.1 Rhizobium sullae | reverse complement strand
GCCTTGGAGGCGCAGTAGTTTGCCTGTCCCGGGTTGCCGGTAACGCCGACCACGGACGTAATGTTGATGATGCGGCCGTAGCGGCGGCGCATCATCGGATGTGTCAGTTCACGCGTCAGGCGGAACATTGCCGTCAGATTGACCTCGATGACGCTGTCCCAGTCCTCGTCGCTCATGCGAACGAAGAGGCCGTCCTTGGTGATGCCTGCGTTGTTCACCAGGATATCGACGCCTTCGAGCTCGGCTTCGGCCTTGACGCCGAGCGCCTTGACCTCGTCACGATCGGAAAGGTTCGCCGGGAATATCTTGACGCGATCGCCAAGTTCGCCCGCCAGCGCTTGGAGCTTTTCGACGCGCGTGCCGTGAAGGCCTACGACGGCGCCCTGTTTGTGGAGAATGCGGGCGATTTCCTCGCCGATGCCGCCGGATGCACCGGTGACGAGCGCCTTGCGGCCGGAAAGATCGAGCATGGATGCGTTCCTTATATTTGGTGAAACCAATCAGGCCATGAGGGCGGCAACGGCCGCGTCGATATCGGCGGGCGTATTGACGGTGATGCCGTTCACCGTCTTGTCGATACGGCGCGCAAGGCCTGTCAGAACCTTGCCGGAGCCGAGCTCATAAAGCGTCGTGACATTGTTTGCGGCAAACCATTCCACCGTTTCGCGCCAGCGGACCTGGCCGGTGACCTGCTCAACAAGCAGCCTGGCGATCTCGCCGGCATCCGTCACCGGCGCGGCGCGGACGTTGGCAATCAGCGGCACGACCGGGTTGGACTTCGAAACGCCTGCGAGCGCTTCGCGCATCGCATCTGCGGCCGGCGCCATCAGCGAAGAGTGGAAGGGAGCGGAAACCGGCAGCAGGATCGCGCGCTTGGCGCCCTTTTCGGTCGCAAGTGCCGCGCCTTTTTCGACGGCTGCCTTTTCACCGGAAATGACGATCTGGCCGCCGCCATTGTCGTTGGCGATCTGGCAGGCACCTTCGACCGACGCGGCTTCGCACACTGCAACCACGTCGGCATGTTCCAGACCGATGATTGCCGCCATGGCGCCGACGCCGACAGGGACTGCCGCCTGCATGGCGTTGCCGCGAATACGCAGCAGACGCGCGGTGTCGGCAAGCGAGAAGGTGCCGGCGGCACAGAGCGCGGAGTATTCGCCAAGCGAATGGCCGGCGACGAAGGACACCTTTGACTTGAGATCGAGACCCTTCGCCTGAAGGACACGAATAACCGCGAGCGATACCGCCATCAACGCCGGCTGAGCATTGGCCGTGAGCGTCAGCGTATCTTCCGGGCCTTCGAACATGACCGTCGAGAGCTGTTCGCCGAGCGCATCGTCAACCTCTTCGAAGACGGCACGGGCTTCGGCATAGTTTTCCGCGAGTTCCTTGCCCATGCCAACGGCCTGGCTGCCCTGGCCGGGAAATGTGAAAGCGACGGTCATCTATATGTCCCTTATTATGTCATTTGGACTATTTCGCCTCCAATTGACGTTCTTGCCGGGAGAGTCAATAGCCGCGCCAGGGTCTCCAGAGCCTTTGCCGGCGCGAAAAGCCCCAATTTTTTCCTTGCGCTTGCGCAATTCGCGCCTAGATTTGCGCCGCCCTCCCCGGACATGTCCGCTCATCCATTTTCAAGGTATCCAATGAAGTTGAATCGATTAGGCCGTACCGATATTTCCGTTTCGCAAATCTGCCTCGGCACCATGACCTGGGGCACACAGAACACCGAAGCCGAAGCGCACGCGCAGATGGATTACGCGGTCGAGAAGGGTGTCAACTTCTTCGATACCGCCGAACTCTATCCGACGACCCCGGTCTCGCCGGAAACGCAAGGACGCACCGAGGACTATATCGGCAGTTGGTTTTCAAGGACGGGCAAGCGCAAGGACATCGTGCTGGCAACCAAGGTCTCCGGCGAGGGCCGCGACTACCTCCGCAACGGCGAAGGCGCAGACGCCAAGAACATTCGCCTCGCGCTGGAAGCCAGCCTGAAGCGGCTGAAGACAGACTACGTCGATCTCTACCAAATACACTGGCCGAACCGCGGCCATTTCCATTTCCGCCAGAACTGGACCTACGATCCCTTCGGGCAGGATCGTGAAAAGGCGCTTGCCAACATGGCGGAAATCCTGGAGACGATGGACGACCTGCAGAAGGCCGGCAATATCCGCGCCTTCGGGCTCTCCAACGAAACGGCCTGGGGCACGCAGAAATACCTGACGCTCTCCGAAGAGAAGAACCTGCCGCGCGTCGCAAGCGTCCAGAACGAGTACAGCCTGCTTTACCGCCACTTCGATCTGGACATGGCGGAGCTGTCGCATCACGAGGACGTCGGCCTGCTCGCCTATTCGCCGCTTGCGGCTGGCCTTCTCAGCGGCAAGTACCTGAACGGCGCCAGACCCGCCGGCTCACGCGCCTCGATCAACGGAAATCTCGGCGGCCGCCTTCAACCGCTCCAGGAAGCACCAACCAAAGCCTATGTCGAGATCGCCGCGAAATACGGTCTCGATCCCTCCACCATGGCGCTTGCCTTCTGCCTCACCCGCCCCTTCATGACCTCCGTCATCATCGGCGCGACGACGATGGAGCAGCTGAAGATCGACCTGAGCGCCGTCCAGGTGAACCTTTCGAGCGATGTCCTCTCCGAGATCGAGAAGGTTCGCCGACAGTATCCGATGCCGATGTGAGGGCGTGAGCCTGCCAGCAGCGTACATCACCGAAGTTCCACCCGACGGGTCAGGTCACTGAGCCGTCAACGCGGATGCCGCGGCGGCTTTCGTGACCGGCGGTGGATTCCACTTTCCCGTTAGCGCATGCGGATTCGGTGCGTACAGCCGCATTGTCAAGGAGGGTGGTCAGCCGTCATTGAGACATTGACACGAGGTGCGAAAAAGCAACGCCAATACAGCTGGTTAGTTACGACGTAGGTACTCTCGCAGATATGGTATTGGCCGTCCGGGGATTCCTGTACACGGTCCCGTGGGATGGTGAAATTATGCGGCAAATAAGTGTAACCACCATCTACCCTGGACCGCACTGAAGACGGAGGTATGGCGCGGCAATCAGAACCGCCGCAACACTTGAATTTCGTCTGTGGGTCAATCGTGCCTTCGTACCAATCATGGGCGTTCGCGGCCGTTGCGGCGGCGATACAGATTGCCGTGAAGATGAACCTTCGCATGGCATTCCTCAATCATTTGGCGGCGCGGCTCGTTCAAGCGTCCAAGTATATTAGCGCTCCGTTAAAAATACCATTGGCCTTCGACTGACTAACGCAGCTCCAGCAGGCGACGCTCGCAGCTGAAAGACCGCATTGGGTCACGGCTTCAATGCTCCGAAGGACTGGCAGAGAAGGGTCGAACTTCTCCTTTCGTCGCTGGCCGAAGATCGGACACACGTCGAAAACCAACACACGTTGCGATACGCGACTGCCCTCAACTGTGCGCGAAGGGAATTTGCCTCTTTGTCGCGGTGCTCTTGCCTTCTGCCGAAAAACCCGTATAAGCGCCCCTGTTCGCAAACCCGGTCTTCTGGCTGGTGGCTGAACGGAGGGCCGGTTTCTGTGGAAATCGTTCGGAACGGAAGCGTTCCAGCCTCCCGTGTCTCCGCTCTCGACCGTCTCGGAAACGCTTTTCTTGCCTGGGCTCAGCCCGTCAGGAGCAGTCGTTGAGGCTTAGCCGCCGAAGTTCGGGTTGAACCAACGCAAGAAAGGCAAAGCTGTCATGGCTCTTTATGAACATGTATTCCTTGCCCGGCAGGATATTTCCGCTCAGCAGGTCGATGCCCTCGTAGAACAGTACAAGGGCGTGATCGAAGCTAACGGCGGTAAAGTCGGGCGCATCGAAAACTGGGGCCTCAAGTCCCTCACCTACCGCATCAAGAAGAACCGCAAGGCTCACTACGCCCTGATGGACATCGATGCTCCGCCGGCTGCCGTCCAGGAAATGGAACGCCAGATGCGCATCAGCGAAGACGTCCTGCGCTACATGACGATCGCTGTCGAAAAGCACGAAGAAGGCCCGTCGGCCATGATGCAGAAGCGCGACCGTGACGACCGCGGCCCGCGTGACGGCGCCCGTGGCCCGCGCGAAGGCGGCTTCGGTGATCGCGACCGTGGTCCTCGCCCGCCGCGTGAAGGTGGCTTCGGCGACCGTGAAGACCGTCCGCGCCGTCCGCGCGAAGACCGCGTATAAGGAGATTTGAGATATGTCTGAAGCTTCCTCCGCTCCGGTCCGCCGCCCGTTCCATCGCCGCCGCAAGACCTGCCCGTTCTCCGGCGCAAACGCTCCGCGAATCGACTACAAGGACGTGCGTCTCCTGCAGCGCTACATTTCCGAGCGCGGCAAGATCGTTCCGTCCCGCATCACGGCTGTTTCGCAGAAGAAGCAGCGCGAGCTCGCCCAGGCGATCAAGCGCGCCCGCTTCCTCGGCCTGCTGCCTTACGTCCTCGCCTAATCGGCTGACGCAGTTGAATTGAGGGAAGGCAGCGATGCCTTCCCTCCTCCCTTCCGCGATGGGCGCGGATCGGAACCCTGAAAACCCATGTTGAGGCGGGTTTCTCTGAATTTGATTCAGGAAACATCCTCTAACTGCTTGATGAAGCAGGACAGCGACGTGACCAAACTGAACTTCAAGACGCTGCTGACCGGCGCGCTCGCCGGATTGACCGCCGCACTCCTCGTGCTCGGCGCGAGCGCGCAGTTGTCGTTCAGCGCCCTGCTTTACGCCGCTTCCGCGCTACCCATCCTTCTCGTCGGCCTCGGCTGGGGCAATGCCGCGGCAATCTCGGCCGTCGTGACGGCCGCCTCCGTCGGCGCTACCGCCATCTCGCCGACCTTCGCGCTGATGATGACGCTGGTGACGCTGATCCCGGCCGGCTGGATCAGCCACCTGGCAAATCTTGCCCGCCCTGCCGCCGAACTCGGCGGTCCCGACCACCTGACGGCCTGGTATCCGCTTTCCGATATCCTGCTGCATCTCTGCGGGCTGGTGACGCTCGCCGTCATTGTGACCGGCTATATGATCGGCTACGGCCCGGAGCTTATCGGCCAGATGGTCGATACGCTTTTCGGCTCCTTTGCGCAGCAGCAGCCTGATTTCACCTTCAATGACACGGCCACCGCGCAGACGAAATCGTTGCTGCTCCTGATGCTGCCAGCGATCCAGGGCGCGATGTGGGTGCTGATGCTGTTTGCGGCCTACTACATCGCGACACGCATCGTGAATGCATCCGGCCGCGCGCTTCGCCCGCGCGAAGACATTCCGTCGGCCCTGCGCATGAACCGCAATGCGATCTTCGTCTTCCTCGCCGGTCTTGCCGCCACCTTCTTCGGCGGCGTTCCAGCGATGATCGGAGCAACCGTCGTCGGCACCTTCGGCGCCGGCTTCCTGCTTTCCGGCTTCGCCGCGCTGCATTTCCGCACGCGCGGCAAGGATTGGCGCCTGCCGGCGCTCGTCCTCTGCTACCTGATGTCGCTCATCCTGATGCTGCCAGCCTTTTTCATTCTCGTCGTCGGTCTGTCCGATACGCGCAAAGCGATCGCCCTGACCCCGAACAAGAATGCCGATGCCCCTCAATCCACAGACAAGAAAACCTAGAGACACGAAAGGAAAACGAAGATGGAAGTCATTCTTCTCGAACGCATCTCCAAGCTCGGCCAGATGGGCGAAACCGTGAAGGTTCGCGACGGCTTTGCACGCAACTACCTCCTGCCGCTCGGCAAGGCTCTGCGCGCAAACGCCGCCAACAAGGCCCGTTTCGAATCCGAGCGCGCCACGCTCGAGGCCCGCAACCTCGAACGCAAGTCGGAAGCCCAGAAGGTTGCCGACGTCCTCGGCGGCAAATCCTTCATCGTCGTTCGCTCCGCAGGCGAAACCGGCCAGCTCTACGGCTCGGTTGCTGCCCGCGACGTCGTTGAAATCCTCGCCGCCGAAGGCTTCAACATCGGTCGCAACCAGGTTCACCTGAACACGCCGATCAAGGCAATCGGCGTCCACAAGATCGAGCTGCAGCTTCACGCCGAAGTCGAAATCCACGTCAATCTCAACGTGGCCCGCTCCGCCGACGAAGCCGAGCGCCAGGCAAAGGGCGAAACGCTCACCTCCGTCGACGCCATCTACGGCGTTGATGAAGACGCCCTTCGCGCGGAAGACTTCTTCGATCCGGATGCCGACGGTAACGCCGAAGACGAAGCATAAGCTTCGGAAGCATCTTACAGAAACAGAAGCCCGGCTCCAGCCGGGCTTCTGCCGTTTTGCAGATTGGTCTGGCCCGGTCTCATTGTCCCCGGACTACAGCAAGGTTAGCCTGCATTGCGCGGATGACGTTCAATGTCGTCCTGAGGTCGTTTTCGAGAATGCCCGCGACGACCCGGGCGCGCACGTCTGCGGCTAGATCCTCAACCTCTCCGGCGACGACCCTGCCCGCATCCGTCATGTAGATCTCCTTGGCGCGGCGGTCGGAACCGGCGACGCGGCGTTCCAGGAAGCCTTGTGCTTCCATGGCATCCAGAATCCGGACGAGCGTCGGCGTTTCGAGCTCCAGCCGTTCGGCGAGTTCCCGCTGATTGATGCCATCCTTCTTGTTCAGGGTAAAAAAGACTCGCGCGCGCGGCAACGTCATGTTCCTCTGGCGCACGAGCGAATCGAATGTCGCTCTCAATTTTCGGCTAAACGCCGCGATGTTCTCGATAAGCTCGCGCCTGAGCTGCATATCCGGCATGCATTTCCCCTATTATTTAGTTAGTATGCTAATTATATTTCCTCTGTCTAATTCAGTCCCAGCGCTTTTACAAGTGCCACGCTCAACGCATTCGGGCTAAATTATATGGGTTGGATGAGTCGCGGTTCCACGCCGTGTCCTCAAGGTGACACCGTCGATATTTTCTCCCTGGCGGCTTCAAGCGCTGTGGAGAAGTCGAACAATGTGCAAAGCGTTACGGATTTCACGGCAAGCCCAAGGCTGTTGCTGAGCTGCACTTGCATTTGCCTTGGCGAGCCTGCAAATCCGGGGACGGAAAAGACAGAACGGATCAAGATGAACGACGCAGCGCGAAAGATTGCCGCCGTTGCTCCAGCGGAGCAGCATTACCGCGAAGCACCCAACAACATCGAAGCCGAGCAGGCGCTTCTGGGTGCCATCCTGATGAACAACGACGCCTATTACCGGGTGTCTGACTTCTTGAAGCCGATCCACCTCTATGAGCCGCTCCACCGCAAGATCTACGAAGTTGCGGGCGATATCATCCGCATGGGCAAGATCGCCAATCCGGTGACGATCAAAACCTTCCTGAAGGCAGACGAGAAGGTCGGCGACATGACTGTCTCCGAGTATCTCGCGCGCCTTGCCCGCGAAGCCGTGACGATCATCAACGCCGAGGATTACGGCCGGGCGATCTACGATCTGGCGCTACGCCGGGCGCTGATCACCATCGGCGAGGACATGGTCAATATCGCCTATGACGCGCCGCTCGACATGCCGCCCCAGACGCAGATCGAAGATACCGAGCGCCGCCTCTTCGAGCTTGCCGAAAACGGTCGCTACGACGGCGGCTTCCAGGCCTTCAACGACGCTGTGGCGCTGGCGATCGATATGGCTGCGGTCGCCAAGGAGCGCGACGGCGGTCTCTCGGGCATTTCGACGGGCATTCATTCGCTCGATTCGAAGATGGGCGGACTGCAGCGATCGGACTTGATCATCCTTGCCGGCCGCCCGGGTATGGGCAAAACCTCGCTTGCGACCAACATCGCCTACAACATTGCCGCCGCCTATGAGGGCGAAGTCCAATCCGACGGCAGCATGAAGGCGAAGAACGGTGGCGTCGTCGGCTTCTACTCGCTTGAAATGTCTTCCGAACAGCTCGCCACCCGCATCATCTCCGAGCAGACGGAAGTCTCCTCCTCGAAGATCCGCCGCGGCGACATCAACGACGCGGATTTCGAAAAGCTCGTCGCCTGCTCGATGATGATGCAGAAGGTGCCGCTCTATATCGACCAGACCGGCGGCATCTCGATTGCCCAGCTTGCCGCCCGCGCCCGCCGCTTGAAGCGCCAGCGCGGTCTCGACGTGCTGGTCGTCGACTACGTGCAACTGATGACCGGCTCGGGCAAGGCGAACGAGAACCGCGTCCAGGAAATCACCCAGATCACCACCGGCCTCAAGGCTCTCGGCAAGGAGCTTAACGTTCCGATCATCGCGCTGTCTCAGCTCTCGCGTCAGGTCGAAAGCCGCGACGACAAGCGCCCGCAGCTTTCCGACCTTCGCGAGTCTGGCTCGATCGAGCAGGACGCCGACGTCGTGCTCTTCGTGTTCCGTGAGGAATATTACGTCAAGAACATGGAACCACGCGATCCGGCCGATCCGAAGTATGCGGAATGGGAAGCGCTGTTCGACAAGGTGAAGGGCACGGCGGATGTCATAATCGCCAAGCAGCGTCACGGACCGACCGGCACCGTGAAGCTCGCCTTCCAGGCGGAATTCACGCGCTTTGCCGATCTCGCCGACTCGTCCTTCGTTCAGTACGAGGAACACTGAGTTCCAGTGCGATTTCACAAGCTGCCCTCATGTTGGCATCATCGCCAACATGAGGGCGCAACTGCTTTACCGTTCGAAAAGCGTGCTGTCGGACGGGGCCATCGTGGAAGTGGTGATCTGGAACGTTCCGCGGCCATTGCTGGGCAGCCAGCATAATTACAAATATAGCCTGTTCTGCGGTTATCCTGGAAAGCGCGTCGTTGGATACGGCGACCACAAGCATATCCGAGGCCATGAGGAGACGTATGAATTCTCGACGATCGACAAGCTTATCGATGATTTCCTCACAGACGTAGTGATGAGGAGGCAACCCCGCCGATGACAACCGCCACGATCCGAATTCAGCGAAACGACGAAACTGCGCTCCGGCAAGCCCTTGAGGGATTCGCTGCAGCCTGGAAGACGGGTGAAGCACAGGACCATGTCTTCAGCTTTTCCTCCCCCGAGCAGCTCTTTATGATCCTGACGCCCAAGCGCTGGACCTTGATCGAGACACTGCAGAGACTCGGCCCCTCGACGTATCGTAGTCTAGCCTCCGCCCTTTCCCGCGACGTCAAGCGGGTGCATGAGGACACGGCGGCGCTCATCGAATGAGGGACGTATTCATGTGCCCTACGACGTCATCCACGCGGATTTCGACCTTCGCAGCGTTGCCTGATGCTGGCTTTCTTCTGAAGGATTGTGCAGCGCAAAGTTTTGCGACGACCGACGAAACTTCATTCACTCCGAAGAACCAAGCTGCAGTGCGGCGCCGGACTTCCTATTGACCAAGTTGGCCACTAAACTGGCTGGAGACTCATCTTCCGGCCATTTTTTGATGTGGATTCATGACTGAATTTTCCGACGATTTCGAAGAAGACAGGTTTGCTTCCGCCGGCGTGCGGCTGACGGTCGATCTGACTGCACTGACGGAAAACTGGCAGGACCTGGCACGGCGCTCCAGCAAGGCGCGCGCATCCGCAGTTGTGAAGGCGGACGCCTATGGCATGGGCATCGAGGATGCAGGTGAAGCGCTCTACATGGCGGGTGCCCGGGATTTCTTCGTCGCAACAGTCGATGAAGGCGTGACATTGCGCCTCTACGCGCCTGAAGCCCGCATCTTTGTGCTCGCGGGCATCTGGCCGGGCACGGAACGGCGCTTCTTCGAGAACGATCTTGTGCCGGTCATCTCCTCCGAGGAACAGCTTGCCTTCTGGATGGCCGTGCTTTCGGAATATGGCGACTATCCTTGCGCGCTTCATGTCGACACCGGGTTCAACCGGCTCGGCCTTCACATAGACGAAGCACTTGCATTGGCTGATGACGTCTCTCGCCCGGCCAGCTTCGCCCCGGTTCTGGTCCTAAGCCATCTCGCCTGCGGCGACGATCCGTCATCGCAGATGAACAAGCAGCAGCTTGAATCATTCCGCAAGGTTAGCGCCGCTTATGAAGGTATCGAATCAAGTCTCGCGGCTTCCGGCGGCATCTTTCTCGGCGAGGATTATCATTTCGACCTGACTCGCCCCGGCATTGCCATCTACGGCGGCGAAGCGGTGAGCGGCATGGCGAACCCCATGCGGCCGGTTGCGACGGCGGAGGCCCGCGTGATCCAGGTCCGCACCGTGCGCGCCGGCGAATCGGTCAGTTATGGACGGGCTCTGAAGCTTGACCGCGATAGCCGCCTCGCCATCGTGTCCGCCGGTTATGCGGACGGCTACATGCGCTGCCAGTCGAGCGGCGGCGTGCCGCTTCGCCAGGTTGTGCCGCGGGGCGGCCAAGGCTTCTTCGAGGGCTACATGGTTCCGGTTGCCGGGCGCATCACCATGGACCTCACCATCTTCGACGTGACCGATCTGCCGGAAAACCTCATCCGTTCCGGCGATTACATCGAGCTCTTCGGCAAGAACATCCCCGTCGACGATGCTGCGCGGGCGGCCGGCACGATCGGCTACGAGATGCTCGCGGGCGCTGGGCTGCGCTACGAGCGCAAATACATCAGCGAAGAATGAACTCAACGGCTCGTCAACGCCAGCCGCACGCCGAGGGCGACGAACAGTGCGCCAAGACCGCGGTCGAGCCACAGGCCGATCTTGCTGTTGTGCTTGACGAGATCGGCAAGCCGCCCTCCGGCCAGGATCAGCGGCGGCTCGATGAAGGCCGCAACCACAATGATCAAGGCGCCGTGCACGGATAGCTGCAGCCAGGCCGGTCCTGCTCCCTCGACGACGAACTGCGGCAGGAAGGCGAGAAAGAAGATCGCGACCTTCGGGTTAAGCAGCGAAACGAGCACGCCCTGCCGGTAGATCCGTCCCCAGCCCAGCCTTTCGCCCGCCGCCTTGAGGAAGGCGCCCTCGCCGCTCGACCGCAGGGCCTGGATGCCGAGCCAGACGAGATAGATCGCACCGATCCATTTCACTGCCGAGAAGGCAACGGCGGAGGCGGCAAGTACCGCCGAAAGGCCGAAGGCGGCAAGAAGCACGTGCAGACAGGCACCGGTCCAGATTCCGAAGACGGCCGAAAAGCCGGCGCGCGTGCCGCTCTTGATCGTATGGCCGAGGATAAAAGCCATATCCGGACCCGGCGACAGGTTCAAAAGCACGGCGGCGGTGAAGAAGGCGATCCAGTGGGCGAACGAATAATCGAGCATTGGCAATCCATCAGATGATCCTCCCATGCTGCCACGTGAGCACTTGATGGGAAAATCATTAGTTTTGATCGATCCCGCAAGCCATTATCTACGGCAATCTGATTCGGGCGCACCGGCGCTCATGGACGAAAGCATCATTGATGGCGAAGGCCAGGACACAATTCATCTGCCAGAGCTGCGGCACGATCCATAACCGCTGGGCCGGCAAATGCGAAAGCTGCGGCGAATGGAACACCATCGTCGAGGAAGACCCAATGGGCGGGATTGGCGGCGGACCGGCAAGAACGCCCAAGAAGGGCCGGCCGGTGACGTTGACGGCGCTTTCCGGCGAGATCGAAGAAGCGCCGCGCATCCATACCGGCATTTCGGAGCTCGACCGGGCTCTCGGCGGCGGCTTCGTGCGCGGCTCGGCGGTGCTCGTCGGCGGCGATCCCGGCATCGGAAAGTCGACGCTGCTGATGCAGGCGGCGGCGGCCCTTTCGCGGCGCGGCCACAAGATCATCTATGTCTCGGGCGAAGAGGCCGTGGCGCAGGTGCGCCTGCGCGCCCAGCGCCTGCGCGCTGCCGATACCGACGTGATGCTTGCCGCTGAAACCAATGTCGAGGATATCCTGGCGACACTCGCAGAAGGCAAGCGGCCAGACCTCGTCATCATCGATTCGATCCAAACGCTCTGGAGCGAACTGGCGGAATCCGCGCCCGGAACGGTCACGCAGGTGCGCACCGGCGTGCAGTCGATGATCCGCTTTGCCAAACAGACAGGAGCCGCCATGGTTCTCGTCGGCCACGTCACCAAGGACGGCCAGATCGCAGGTCCACGGGTCGTGGAGCATATGGTCGACGCGGTGCTCTACTTCGAGGGCGACCGCGGCCATCACTACCGCATCGTGCGCACGGTGAAGAACCGCTTCGGCCCGACGGACGAGATCGGAGTCTTCGAAATGTCCGACGGGGGCCTGCGCGAAGTCGGCAACCCGTCCGAACTTTTCCTCGGCGAGCGCAATGAAAAGTCGCCAGGAGCGGCGGTCTTCGCGGGCATGGAAGGCACGCGCCCGATCCTCGTCGAAGTGCAGGCGCTGGTGGCGCCGACATCGCTCGGCACGCCACGCCGCGCGGTGGTCGGATGGGATTCGGCCAGGCTTTCTATGATCCTTGCGGTGCTCGAGGCGCATTGCGGCATCCGGCTCGGCCAGCACGACGTCTATCTGAATGTCGCCGGCGGCTATCGCATCGGCGAACCGGCGGCCGATCTTGCCGTCGCATCCGCCCTGGTTTCCTCGCTTGCCGGTATTGCCCTTCCCGCCGATTGCGTCTATTTCGGCGAAGTCAGCCTGTCGGGAGCCGTCCGTCCGGTTGCGCATACCCCTCAGCGCCTCAAAGAAGCCGAGAAGCTGGGATTTTCTGCAGCGCTGCTTCCGTCAGCCTCCGCCGATTTGCCGAAGGGTTCGGGCGGACGCTGGAGCGAAATCGAGAGCCTGCCGGATCTGGTCGTGCGCATCGCCGGATCCAAAGGTGCGCTACGACGTGTGGAAGACGAGGTTTGATCCTTTCATTGCCATAAACGGTGGTGATATAGGATGCACACGAATGAAGCCCGACCGAACCGCATGACCAAGCGGCGGTCCTGGAGTTGAATTTATATGCCCATCACGATTTTCGACGGTATTGTCATCGGCGTCGTCCTCTTCTCCGCCGTTCTGGCGATGGTCCGCGGTTTTTCGCGCGAGGTATTGTCGATCGCAAGCTGGGGTGGCTCGGCCGCCGCTGCCTACTACCTCTATCCGTATCTCGTGCCTTACGCGAAGCGGTACACCGACGACGACCGCATCGCCATCGTCGGCTCAGCCGCCGTCGTGTTCCTGATTGCGCTAATCGTCATCTCCTTCATCACCATGAAGATTGCCGATTTCATCATCGACAGCCGGATCGGCGCGCTGGACCGCACTTTGGGCTTCCTCTTCGGGGCGGCACGCGGCATACTGCTTCTCGTCGTGGCGGTGGCCTTCTGGAACTGGCTCGTCGATGCCGATCACCGGCCGGCTTGGGTAAACAACGCCAAGTCAAAGCCGTTCCTTGACTCGATGGTCGTAAAGCTGCAATCGGTCTTGCCTGAGGAATTCGCACAGATGGTGAGAGCCAGCGTGCTCGAGAAGGTTCAGCCGCAGGGCCAGGGCGCTGGAGGCAGCAACGCACCGGCCGGCGAACAGGCCCCGGCGGATGATGCAGCCCCGTCTGGCGGCGCGCAGCCGCAGTCGAATTGACGCAGTGTTCAACAGCTTGACCTGCCGCGTGGCAATTGCCATTTGAGCGGGACGCGAAATAAGGGTCCGGCCGGGCATTTGCTCTGCCGGGCCTCCGACGTTTAAAATGCCTGAATCCGGCATCATACCATGGAAAAGCCGATCCATTCTTGTGAGAGCAAAGGCCCGCATCAATGAACCAGTCCCATTCCTTGACGCTCAACGATGAACTCGATGGAGATACGCTCCACGAGGAGTGCGGCGTCTTCGGCGTTCTCGGCCATCCAGACGGCGCCACGCTGACAGCGCTCGGGCTTCACGCTCTCCAGCATCGCGGACAGGAAGCGGCCGGTATCGTCACTTTCGACGGCCGCCAGTTCCACACCGAAAAGCGCATGGGGCTCGTCGGCGACCACTATACCGATCCAGCAACGCTCGCGAAGCTGCCGGGCTTCATCTCCATCGGCCACACGCGCTACTCGACGACGGGCGAAGTTGCGCTCCGCAATGTCCAACCTCTCTTTGCCGAACTGGAGGTCGGCGGCATCGCCGTCGCCCATAACGGCAACTTCACCAACGGCCTGACGCTTCGCCGTCAACTGATTGCCGATGGCGCCATCTGTCAGTCGACCTCGGATACCGAAGTCGTTCTCCACCTGATCGCCCGATCCAAGCAGGCCTCCTCCTCCGACCGTTTCATCGATGCTATCCGCCAGATGGAAGGCGGCTATTCGATGCTGGCCATGACCCGCACGAAGCTGATCGCCGCGCGCGATCCGATCGGCATCCGCCCGCTCGTCATGGGCGAGCTCGACGGCAAGCCGATCTTCTGTTCGGAAACCTGCGCGCTCGACATCATCGGTGCGAAGTACATCCGCGACGTCGAAAACGGCGAAGTCGTCATCTGCGAAATCCAGCCGGACGGCTCGATCAGCATCGATGCCCGCAAGCCCGAGGCGCCGAAACCGGAACGGCTCTGCCTTTTCGAATTTGTCTACTTCGCTCGCCCAGACTCCGTCGTCGGCGGCCGTAGCATCTATGTCGCCCGCAAGAACATGGGCATCAATCTTGCCAAGGAAGCGCCGGTCGATGCCGATGTCGTCGTTCCGGTTCCGGACGGCGGAACGCCGGCAGCGCTCGGATACGCCCAGAAAAGCGGCATTCCCTTCGAATATGGCATCATCCGCAACCACTATGTCGGCCGCACCTTCATCGAGCCGACGCAGCAGATCCGCGCCTTCGGCGTCAAGCTCAAGCATTCGGCCAACCGGGCAATGATCACAGGCAAACGCGTCGTCCTCGTCGACGATTCGATCGTGCGCGGCACCACATCGCTGAAGATCGTCCAGATGATCCGTGACGCAGGCGCCAAGGAAGTCCACATCCGCGTCGCAAGCCCGATGATCTATTTCCCGGACTTCTACGGCATCGATACGCCGGACGCCGACAAGCTGCTTGCCAACCAGTACAACAGCCTGAAAGCGATGTGCGATTACATCGGCGCAGATTCGCTCGAATTCCTGTCGATCGACGGGCTTTATCGCGCAGTCGGCGGGGAAGATCGCGATAACGAGAATCCGCAGTTCACCGACCACTATTTCACTGGCGACTACCCGACGCGCCTGCTCGACAAGGAAAGCACGAGCAACGTGCGCAAGCTCGCCGTGATGGCCAGCAACGGCTAAGGGACTTCATAAATCTGAATGAGCGCCGGCGCCTCCTCTTCCCCTCGTGAGGGTGAGATGCGTTTTCGCGCAAGCGACACGGACGACACGATCATGACCATCGACCTCAAGAACCGCATCGCACTCGTGACCGGCGCATCGCGCGGCATCGGCTATTTCACGGCACTGGAACTGGCAAAGGCCGGAGCGCACGTCATCGCCTGCGCTCGCACGGTCGGCGGCCTCGAGGAACTCGATGATGCCATCAAGGCGGCAGGCGGCAGCGCTACGCTGGTGCCCTTCGATCTTGCCGACATGAACGCCATCGATGCGCTCGGTGCCTCGATTTTCGAGCGCTGGGGCAAGCTCGACGTCCTCGTTGCCAACGCCGGCGTGCTCGGCGTCATCTCGCCGATCGGCCATATCGAGGCGAAAACCTTCGAGAAGGTGATGAACATCAACGTCACCGCCACCTGGCGGCTGATCCGCTCTGTCGATCCGCTGCTGACGCGCTCGGACGCCGGTCGCGCCGTGATCATCTCGTCGGCTGCCGCTCACAAGTGCCGCCCGTTCTGGGGTCCCTACTCCGCGTCGAAAGCCGCCGTCGAAGCGCTCGCCCGCACCTGGGCCGGCGAAAGCCGGTCGACGGCCCTTCGCATCACCAGTGTCGATCCGGGCGCCACGCGCACTGCCATGCGTGCCCAGGCGGTGCCCGGCGAAGATCCTTCGACGCTGCCGCACCCTTCCGAAGTCGCCAAGGCGATCCTGCCGCTCGTCGGCCCGGATGTGACCGAGACAGGCAAGCTCTTCATCGTCCGCGAGAACAGGCTCGTGGACTACCGTCTGCCGGAATAAGGGCTACTGGGTCGCGTTTTCGGCGAACCGCGCCGCAAAGCCCTTTTGCGCGGGGCATAGCGCATTGAGGTCCACCGGCCCCTCAATGCCGTCGACTTTGCCGTTGTCGGCAAACTGCCATATCGACCAGCGGCCGCATCTCTCCTGCTCTGGTTCTTTGAATACGCTACGCAACCAGAGGTAGTGATCCGGGAAGCGGGATTCGTTGCCTTTCAGATATTGATCAAAGAACTCTTGGGTGACGTAAAAGATTGGCTTTTCGGGAAAGGTGCCCTTAAGCTCCGCGACGAACGCGTTTACTTCAGCAGTCATTTCCTCGAGCGTCGGGACCTTGTCGCAGTTGCCGACAAATTCGAGATCGATCGCGATCGGCAGCGTGCCCTGCTCTTTGGGAACTGTCGCCAATACGTTCTGCGCCTGCTCGCGGCCAGGGCGGCAGAAGGTGAAGAAGTGGTACGCCCCGCGCACGATGCCGGCCTCTTTCGCCGCCTGCCAGTTTTCCGCGAAACGTGTATCCTTGTGGTCGCCGCCCTCAGTCGCCTTCATAATCGCAAAACGCACATTCGGCCGCGCGGCGAGCGTCTTCCAATCGATAACGCCCTGATGATGACTGATGTCGATTCCCTGGATGGGATAGTCTTCGAGTGAAGGAGGAACAAACGGCGCCATGGCTCGATCGTATGCCAGATACGATGCCGATGCGACAGCCAGAATGGCAATGCCAATTACGGCGCGGTGCAGGATCTTCCTCACGCGGCTTCCTTCCCGGTATTTCTGTTTTTTCTAGCAGAATTTTATGCGCAACGACGAATGGCGACGTCCCGGCCCTGCAATCGATTCACTGGATCGAATACAGCCGCTTACGCGGCACTTGACCAAACACCGTTCCCGCGCCATAAAACGCGCCATGAAAACGGTTATCTGCATTATCTGCCGGAAGATTATCCGCTAGCGCGCTCGCTGGCCTGGCCGTTTTCGTCTCCCAAATACCCAAAGATGAGAAACGCCCCGGCCCGCGGGTGCCGGTATTTTTCGGATCATTGCATTTTGGGAGAATAGACATGGCCGGTCAGCCGGAACAGAAGAAGCCGAAAATCAAGCTGTACAATACGCTGACGCGCGAGGAGACGGTCTTCAAGCCGATCGATCCGCAGAATGTCCGCATGTATGTCTGCGGCCCGACTGTTTATGACTATGCCCATATCGGCAATGCGCGTCCCGCCATCATCTTCGACGTGCTCTTCCGGCTGCTCAGGCACGTCTATGGCGCCGAGCACGTCACCTATGCGCGCAACATCACCGACGTCGACGACAAGATCAACATGCGGGCGCTGCGCGACCACCCCGGCCTGCCGCTGAACGAGGCGATCCGCCTGGTCACCGAAAAGACCGAGACGCAGTATCTCGAAGATGCCAAGGCGCTCGGCTGCCTCGATCCGACTATCCAGCCGCGGGCAACGGAAAATATTCCGCAGATGGTCGAGATCATCGGGAAGCTGATTGCCAAAGGCCACGCCTATCAGGCGGAGGGCGAAGTGTTGTTCGACACGAAATCCATGGCGGATTACGGCGCGCTGTCGAAGCGCAATCTCGACGAGCAGCAGGCCGGCGCCCGCGTCGCCGTCGATGCGCACAAGAAGAACCCCGGCGACTTTGTTCTCTGGAAGCTTTCAAGCCACAACGAACCCGGCTGGGAAAGCCCCTGGGGCCGCGGCCGTCCGGGCTGGCATATCGAATGCTCGGCAATGAGCGAACGCTATCTCGGCGAGGTCTTCGACATTCACGGCGGCGGGCTGGACCTGATCTTCCCGCACCATGAAAACGAAATCGCCCAGTCGCGTTGCGCCCACGGCACGGAGGTGATGGCGAATGTCTGGATGCACAACGGCTTCCTGCAGGTCGAAGGCCGCAAGATGTCGAAGTCGGAGGGCAATTTCGTTACCATCTACGAGTTGCTGCACACCGAGAGATTCGGCGGCCGCAAATGGCCGGGCGAAGTGCTGCGCCTTGCGATGCTGATGACGCACTACCGCGAGCCGATCGATTTTTCGATCAAGCGGCTGGAAGAGGCGGAACGCCTGCTGGCGAAGTGGCCAGTGGCGGATGCCGGCGACGCAGTTCCGGATGAGAGCGTGTTGAACGCGCTTGCCGATGACCTGAACACGGTCGCCGCCGTCCAGGCGCTCCACGCCCTGGCGCAATCCGGCAATGCCGCCGCTTTCGCGGCGAGTGCTGCCCTTCTCGGTGTGGAGATGAGGGAAACGGAGGTCGACGAAGCGGTCGCCGCCGAAATCGACAGGCGCGTGCGCGCCCGCCTTGAACTCTTGAAGGCAAAGAACTTCGCCGAGGCCGACAAGATCCGCGAGACACTGCTTGCCGAGGGCATCCAGCTCAAGGATGGCAAGGATGCGGCAACCGGCAAGCGGGTGACGACGTGGGAGGTGAAACGGTGAGTTTGCTGACATCCAAGACCCCTCCCCAGCCCCTCCCTACAAGGGGGAGGGGCTACTATGCCGCGACGCTGCGGAATAGCCTCACCGCGAATCTTGCCATATCTACCGACGTTGACGCAGGGGATAACGTCGGCGCCACTAGTTGGCCCTCCCCCTTGTGGGGAGGGTTGGGAGGTGTCTTTTCGCCCACGCCAAACTGGAGGAGGCCGCAATGACCGTCTACACCGGCGGCTGCCAATGCGGGGCGATCCGCTTTCGGCTCGAAGGCGGGCTTACGCATTCGTCGATTTGCCATTGCCGCATGTGCCAGAAGGCATTCGGCGGCTATTATGCGCCGCTGGTTTCCGTACGTGGAGCCGATTTTGAGTGGACGCGCGGCGAGCGGAAGACATTCCGGTCGTCCAATTTCGCCGAGCGCGGCTTCTGCGGCGATTGCGGCACGCCGCTGACCTATGAGGCACCGGACGGGATGGCGATCGCCGCGGGCGCGTTCGACGATCCGTCGGCGCTGCCCCCGACAACCCAATACGGCATCGAAGGAAAGCTGCCGTTCACGGACAAACTGCACGAGCTTCCCGGCACCCGGACTGAGGACGACACCGAGGCGGCCGAATTCATCAACGAGATCGTCTCCTATCAGCATCCGGATCACGACACGGCGGAATGGCCGGAGGAGCGCAAGTGACGGCGGGAGCAAGCCATAGCGGCGGATGCCAATGCGGCGCGGTGCGCTATCGCGCTTCCGGCGAGCCCGGCTATCCGCATGTCTGCCATTGCCGCATGTGCCAGAAGGCGGCCGGCAACTATTTTCTGCCGCTTGGCAGTTTCATGCGCGTCGATTTCGCCATCACGCGCGGCGAACCGAAGTGGTTCCGCTCCTCCGATCTCGTGCGCCGCGGCTTCTGCGGGGATTGCGGCACGCCGCTCTTCTACGACATTCCCGAAGCCGATTCCGTCAATATTACGCTGGGATCGCTGGACGAGCCCGATGCGGTCAAACCGGTGATGCAATCGAATACCGGCCGCAAGATGAGTTGGTTCCACGCGCTGGACACGCTGCCGGTGGAGCCCGACGACGAAAGTTCGGAGCGCGAAGGCGCGATCGCGGCGAGCAACCATCAGCATCCCGATCACGATACGAGCCACTGGCCGTCCGGAGGACAGACATGAGCGAAATCATTCGAACAGGCGGTTGCCAGTGTGGCGCCGTACGTTTCCGCATCAAAGGCAAGCTGGGGCGGCCGTCGATCTGCCATTGCCGCATGTGCCAGAAGCAATTCGGCGGCTTCTTTTCCGCGCTCGTCACCGCGCCGGACGAGGGCGTGGAGTGGACACGCGGCGAGCCGAGTTACTTCCAATCCTCGGTCAATATCGACCGCGGCTTCTGCAGCAGTTGCGGCACGCCGATGACCTACCGGCATCCGGGCGGACTGGAGCTCGCCATTGGCACCTTCGACGACCGCAGCGATCTCGCGCCGCAGATACAGGTGAACTACGACTCGCGCCTGCCCTGGGTCGAAACGATCTTCGAGGCACCGGTTCATCGGGATCCTGATTACTATTCCCGGCAGGAGCAGATCATCTCCTTCCAGCATCCCGACCATGATACCAAGGCCTGGCCCGCGAAAGGCGTGAAGATATGACCGAAGTGCTGCGTACGCTCTATCCTGAAATCGAACCCTATGCATCGGGCCATCTCGATGTCGGCGACGGCCATGTGATCTACTGGGAGCGCAGCGGAACGCCGGGCGCCAAGCCGGCCGTCTTCCTGCACGGCGGTCCGGGCGGCGGCATTTCGCCAGTTCACCGCCGCCTCTTCGATCCGGCGCTCTACGACGTGACGCTGTTCGACCAGCGCGGCTGCGGCAAGTCCACGCCGCATGCCGACTTGAATGCCAACACGACGTGGCATCTGGTCGCCGATATCGAGCGGCTGCGCGACATGGCGGGGGCCGAGAAATGGCAGGTCTTCGGCGGCTCCTGGGGCTCGACGCTGGCGCTCGCCTATGCCGAGAAGCATCCCGAACGGGTCTCCGAACTCGTCGTGCGCGGCATCTATACGCTGACGAAGGCGGAGCTCGACTGGTATTACCAGTTCGGCGTGTCCCAGATGTTCCCGGACAAGTGGGAGCGCTTCATCGCTCCGATCCCGCCGGAAGAGCGCCACGAGATGATGCATGCCTATCACCGCCGCCTGACGAGCGATAACAAGGCGATCGCGCTCGAAGCCGCACATGCCTGGAGCATCTGGGAAGGCGAGACGATCACGCTCCTGCCCGAGCCGTCGACCAGCGGCAAGTTCGAGGAGGCGGAATTCGCCTATGCCTTCGCCCGCATCGAGAACCACTTCTTCGTCAATGCCGGCTGGCTGGAGGAAGGGCAGCTCATCCGCGACACTTACAAACTCATTGATATCCCGGGCGTCATCGTGCACGGCCGCTACGACATGCCCTGCCCCGCACGCTTCGCCTGGGCGCTGCACAAGGCCTGGCCGAAGGCGGAGTTCCACCTGATCGAAGGCGCCGGCCACGCGTTTTCGGAACCCGGCATCCTGGATCAGCTGATCCGGGCGACGGACAAGTTTGCGGGGAAGGTCTGACGCATTGCCGCGAGGCCCCTAGCCTCTACCCGAGAGAGAGGGGACAACCCAAACGAGACCGGCGCAGCCCCCTTTTCCCCTCGGGGAGAAGGCCCGAAGGGCGAATGAGGCGCCACGCACACCAACAGAGACTAAAGGACCCGCTTGCCGGGAGGACGCTATGAAAGAACGCATCTACCTCTTCGACACGACGCTCCGCGACGGGCAGCAGACGCCCGGGATCGACTTTTCGGTCGAGGACAAGATTGCGATTGCGACCATGCTGGACGAGTTCGGCCTCGATTATGTCGAGGGCGGATATCCAGGTGCGAACCCGACGGATACCGCCTTCTTCGCAGAGAAGCGCACCAGCCAAGCAGCGTTCGTCGCCTTCGGCATGACAAAGCGGCCCGGCGTTTCCGCCTCTAACGATCCGGGGCTTGCCGTTCTCTTGCAGGCACAGAGCGATGCGATCTGTTTCGTTGCCAAGAGCTGGGACTACCACGTCAAAGTCGCGCTCGGGTGCACCAATGAGGAAAACCTCGAATGCATCGCTGAGAGCGTGAAGGCAGCCGTTGCCGCCGGCAAGGAAGCGATGGTCGATTGCGAACATTTCTTCGACGGTTACAAGGCCAATCCCGCCTATGCGCTCGCCTGCGCAAAAACGGCCTATGAAGCGGGCGCGCGTTGGGTCGTGCTCTGCGACACCAATGGCGGCGCGCAGCCACCCGAGATCCGCGCCATCGCCGAGGCGGTGATCGCTGCGGGCGTCCCCGGGCACTGTCTCGGCATCCATGCGCATAACGATACCGGCCAGGCGGTGGCCAATTCGCTTGCCGCCATCGAGGCCGGCGTGCGCCAGATCCAGGGAACGCTTAACGGCATCGGCGAGCGTTGCGGCAATGCCAACCTGGTGACACTGATCCCGACGCTGGCCCTGAAGGACAGCTACAGCACGCGCTTCGAAAGCGCCATCGATACGGAACGGCTGGTCAACCTTACGCTGCTTTCGCATGCTTTCGATGAACTTCTCAACCGCTCGCCGGACCACCAGATGCCCT
Source organism: Rhizobium sullae (assembly GCF_025200715.1). Classification (NCBI taxonomy): domain Bacteria; kingdom Pseudomonadati; phylum Pseudomonadota; class Alphaproteobacteria; order Hyphomicrobiales; family Rhizobiaceae; genus Rhizobium; species Rhizobium sullae. Next base: position 878,820 of record NZ_CP104143.1, on the reverse strand, counting down.
ATGTCGGCGCTTCGGCGTTCGCCACGAAGGCGGGCATCCATGCCTCCGCGCTGCTCAAGGATCCGCGCACCTACGAACATGTGCCGCCGGAAAGCGTCGGCAATTTCCGCAAGGTCATGGTCTCCGACCAAGGCGGCAAGGCGAATTTCATCAATGCGCTGAAGCGCCGCGGGATCGAGGTCACCAAGGACGATCCGAAGCTCGACCGGCTGATCTCCATCGTCAAGGAACGCGAGGCCACCGGTTATGCCTATGAGGGCGCAGATGCGAGCTTCGAGCTGCTGGCGCGCCGCACGCTCGGCACGATCCCGGAATTCTTCTCGGTCGAAGGCTTCCGCGTGATGGTCGAGCGCCGCTTCGACTCGCACGGGCGGGTGAAGATCGTTTCCGAAGCCGTGGTGAAGATGGTCATCGACGGCCACACGATCATGTCGGTGGCAGAAGGCGACGGCCCGGTCAACGCGCTCGACCTGGCACTGCGGAAGGATTTCGGCAAATACCAGCACGAAATCGACGATCTGGTCCTCGCCGACTTCAAGGTGCGTATCCTCAACGGCGGCACGGAAGCTGTCACCCGCGTTCTCATCGAATCCACCGATAGCGACGGCGTGCGCTGGTGGACGGTCGGCGTCTCGGAAAACATCATCGACGCCTCGTTCCAGGCGCTCATGGATTCGGTGATCTACAAGCTGATGAAGAACCGGCAGCTGGCGGGCAAGATCGCGGCGGAGTGAGGATCACGGCTCCTCGAAGGAAAGCCCCCAGTCCTGCTCGCCATAGCACTCCTCCCCATGGGGCGCGGTCCGCCAGCGGAAACTGCGAACCTGAAACAGCCGGCGGCTGTGGAAGGCTTCCCCCAGTCCCTCGTGGCGGCCGGCCGGTGGCGGTTCCTGACCCTCGGCCCAAACGAAGGAGACAGGCTGAATGAAGCGGGCGCCAAAACCCCTGGCGCGCCGGTCTATAAGCAGGAAGCCTGCCGAACGGGTGAAGCCGGTCGACCTGCCATTCTTGACTGCCGGGATTCCGAGCGGAAACAACAGCCGCCCACTGATGCCCAGGTTTTCGATCCAGGCGGCCGGCGGGTGATCGAGCGCGAAATTGACGTAGATGACGTCGGCGTCCTCCTTCGGCCATTCGGCCGCATCGCCCTGCACCACTTCAACATTGGGATAACCGGAAAGGTTTTCTCGCGCCTTTTCGGCCAGCGCCTTGTCGTATTCGATCGCGACGATCTTGCCAGAGGAGCCGACGAGTCCGGCAATGATCGCGGTGTAATAACCGGTCCCGACACCCAGATGGGCAACCGTCTCGCCCTCCCGGATTCCAAGCGTATTCAGAGCAGACGCGTGAAGGGAGGGCATGCCGTTGTTGACCCCGCGCCGGGTGTCGAGGCCTATCAACAAGTCCTGATAAAGCACGAGCGGATCGGTGGAAGCCATTTCCCGATAATTACGGAAGTCGTTATAGACCCAGGGCGGCGGGCCGACGAATTTCTCACGCGGTACTTCGGTAAAGGCCGCAAGCAGCCTGTCGTTCTTCGCAACACCTGCCTTCGCCAGTATCTGGCGGGCATAAATCTGCCGGTATGGCGGCTCATCCTCGAAAGCCATGCAAACTCCTCCGCTTCAAATCCGCTGACGATCCATTCACCGAAATGAATTGGTCTATTCACGGCACTTACGCTAATCGAGATCAGAAGAAGAACAAAGATGGAAACACCCGATGTCTGCCGAAGCGAGCCCTGCTGCCGTCAAGAACGAAGATAGCACGCGCGGTTTCGCGTTTGCGCTGGCGGCCTATCTTCTGTGGGGATTCCTGCCGATCTACATGAAGGCGCTGGCGCATATTTCGCCGGCGGAGGTGATCGCGCATCGCGTTCTCTGGTCCGTTCCGATTGCCGGGCTCGTGCTGCTCGCGCTCGGCCGCACGCAGGACATCCGTGACGCGCTGCGCTCGCCGCGCATGCTTGCCATGGCGGCGCTGACGGCGGCGCTCATCACCGTCAACTGGGGCACCTATGTCTGGGCGATCGGCGCCGGGCATTCGCTCGATGCCGCGATGGGCTATTTCATCAATCCGCTGATCAGCATCTTCATGGGCGCGGTGCTGCTCAAGGAGAAACTGCGCCCAGTCCAGATCGTCGCCATCGGGCTGGCGGCAGTTGCTGTTGTCGTTCTCGCCGTCGACGGCGGCGGGCTTCCGTGGGTGGCGCTGACGCTCGCCTTCAGCTGGGCTTTCTATGCCTTCTTTCGCAAGACACTGCCGCTTGGCCCCAACCAGGGCTTCCTGCTCGAAGTGCTGATCCTCAGCGTTCCAGCCATCCTCTACATCGTGTACCTGGAGTTCTTCAGCGGACAGGGCCACTTCGTTCAAACAAGCTTTAGTGACACGGCCCTGCTTTTCGGCTGCGGTATCGTCACCGCCGCGCCGCTGATGATCTACGCCAACGGCGCAAAGCTTCTGAAGCTCTCGACGATCGGCATCATGCAGTACATCGCGCCGACGATGATCTTCCTGATCGCGATCTTCGTCTTCCACGAGCCACTTGATACAGCGCGCATGATCGCCTTCCCGCTCATCTGGGCAGGCCTCGTGCTTTACACTTGGTCGATGCTGAACGCGACGCGCGGGCGCTGAGCGCCTCGCTTCACATCTTCGAAATCACAGCATCCTCGCCCTCACGGTCGGCAGCGAGTTCGGCTGCCTGCGCCATAATGGCGGGAATGATGCCGGAGATGTCGTCGATCACGAGCGGCTGCACGCGGTGGGCCGTGTGCACGAAGCCCTCGTCAGTCATGTGCTTCATCAGTTCCATCATCGGGTCCCAGAAGCCCTTGATGTTGGCGAAGACCATCGGCTTCTCGTGACGGGCAAGCTGCGCCCAGGTCATGATCTCGACTATTTCCTCCAGCGTGCCGATCCCGCCCGGCAGCGCCACGAAGGCGTCGGAGCGCTCGAACATCAGGTGTTTGCGCGCATGCATGTCCGGCGTTACAATGAGCTCGTTGAGCTGGCCGAGGGAATGGCGCGTCGCCTCCATGTCGATCAGGAATTCGGGGATGATGCCGGTCACCTGCCCCCCATTGGAAAGCACGCCGCTCGCAACAGCACCCATGATGCCTTTGGTGCCGCCGCCATAGACGAGCCGCAGGCCGTATTCGGCGATTTCTTTGCCGAGCGCGCGCCCGGCGGCCATGTATGCTGTATCCCGCCCGGGCCTCGACCCGCAGTAGACACAGATGGACTGAATTGAATGAGATTGATCGCTCATATGGGAAAACAACTATTCCATGCCTGCGCAGTCAAGAAAAATGACAGAAAAGCTGCGCGTCGAGCCTGCGTCATTGCTTTGAATGCTTGTGAAAAGCAATGGGAATCGCTAGCAATTTTTAGTACTACGGCACATTTGCCGGCTGGGGAGAGTAAATGATGAGAAATCGTGCCGGCTTGCTGGCTTTCGCAGTGCTTGCAGTTGCAATCCTTCTGATGGTCTTCGTGGTCATGCCCCGGATCGGCGAAGACGCGGCAAAAGTTGGCGATGCCATCAATCAAGCAGGCTCCGAGGTCAAGAACACGGTTGAAGAAGCCGGCAAGACCGCGCGTAACACGGCTGCCGACGCGGCGGCTACGACTGAGAAGCTCGGCCGTCTTTCCGCCGACGCAGGTCAGTCTCTCACGCAACTTAAGGCGCTCTTTGCGGACGGCAAGGGTCCGACGGCCGAAGCATTCGATGCCGCCAAGACAAAGGCGGCAGGCTCGCTGAGGGCGCTCGCTGACTTCGCGATCCCCGAAGGGACCGATCCGGCAACTGCGGCCACCGCCTCAAAAGCCAAGGACGGCGCGGCAAAGGCGCTGGCAATCGTCCAGGCCCTGCCAGAAAACATCGCCGACGCGCTTGCCGCCATCTCCAAGGCTGAAGCCGAACTGTCCGGTGCAAGCCAGCCCGCGGCACCGGCAACTGATGCGAATGCCGGATCGAAGCTTCCCGCTTTCGACGTCCTGCGCGTAGAGCCGGACGGATCCACCGTCATCGCCGGTTCGGCCACGCCGAACAGCAAGCTCGAAGTGATGGATGGCGACAAGGTTGTCACCACGACGAATGTCGGCCCGACCGGCGATTTTGCAGCCGTCCTCGACAACCCGCTGCCGCCCGGCGACCATCAGCTCGTGCTCAAGGCGACCGGCCAGGACGGCAAGAGCCAGACCTCGGAAGAAGTCGCAACCGTCTCCGTTCCGAAGGATGGCAGCGGAGCCGAACTTCTTGCCATGGTTTCCAAGCCGGGCGCGGCGAGCCGCATCATCACGGCGCCGACGGCCGGCACGCCGGCTGCCCAGCCCGCAGCAGGCGGCGACCAGGCTTCCGCTCAGCCCGGCCTGCCGGCCGGCTCGCCTGAGATCGCCAATACCGCACCCGCAGTTCCGTCCGCGCCACAGGCAGGCGCACCTTCGGCGCCCGCCGAGGTGATGGTCAATGCGGTTGAAATCGAAGGCAAGAAGATCTTCGTCGCCGGCACCGCCAAGCCGAACGCCAACGTGATCGCCTATGCGGACGACGCCCTGATCGGCAAGGCAACAGCAGGTGGCGACGGCCATTTCGTCATCGACGGCGTCATGGAGCTTTCGGTCGGCGACCACAAGATTCGCGTGGATGTCGTCGACGGCAGCGGCAAGGTGGTCATTCGCGCTTCCGTCAACTTCACCCGCCCGGCAGGCGACCAGGTCACCGTTGCGGCACAGCCCGGAAAACCGCCCGCAAACGGCGCCGGTGCCGCGATGGTTCCGCTCGATGAAGGCGAACTCGGCAAGCTGAGGGCCGATGCGGGCAAGGCGTTTGGACTGCTGAAGGGCCTTTTTGCCGACGGCAAGCTCCCCGGCGCCGAGCAGCTTGCAGCAGCGCGTTCGGCAACTGAATTCGCGCTCCGCTCGATCGCCGACTTCCGTCCGGCAGCAGAAGCAACGCCTGCCCTCAAACAGACGGCGGGCACGGCCTCCCAGTCGGCATCCAGCGCGCTCGCCATGCTCCAGGCGCTGCCGAAGGATGCAAAGTCCGTAGGCGATGCTCTCGGCAAGCTAGGGACGACGATCGACAGTCTTACGGCCATGCCAACGCCAAAGGCAGCCGGCGCACCGGCTTCAAACGAAGCAGCCGCCGACCCAAGCCAGCCAAAGACGATCGAGCAGGCGCCGCTGACGGCGGACAACACCGCCGTCATCATCCGCCGCGGCGATACGCTGTGGCAGATTTCGCGCCGCGTCTATGGCCTCGGCGTGCGTTACACGACGATCTACATCGCGAATGAAACCCAGATCAACAATCCGGACCGCATTCTGCCCGGCCAGATCTTCGGCCTGCCGAAGGAAGCGCTGCCGAACGCCGAAGAGCTTCATCGCAAGCGCCTTTCCGGCGAGCATCTCTAAGCCGAAGCAAATGATGGAAAGGCCGGGCCGATATCGCGCCCGGCCTCTGTCCGCCCCGGCTTTTCACATGTTGCATTCGCACGCCGCGCACCCTATCTGGCGGAGACGGCGATCCTGTCTGCGGAGGCTCAATCGGGCATCTCCGCCTTTTGCACTTTTGCCGTATCGAAACGCCGCATTCGCGGCCGGGCCCGACCGGGCTGGAGATGGGCATGGCAAACGGCAAGACGGTTTCGGAATCCAACCTGCTGCGGACGCTCTTCAATCTTTGGCCCTACATGTGGCCTTCCGGCCGGACGGACCTGAAGATGCGCGTCGTCTGGGCGACGGTCTACTTGGTCGTCTCCAAGTTCGTGCTCCTGCTTGTTCCCTATTTCTTCAAATGGTCGACCGACGCCCTGAATGGCCGCGTGGATCTCGCCGGTACGCTGCCGCCGCTCCTCGTCGGCGCGACGGTACTGGTGATCGCCTATAACCTCACCCGTCTGATCCAGCTTGGCCTCAATCAGCTGCGCGACGCGCTCTTTGCCAGCGTCGGGCAATATGCGGTGCGCCAACTCGCCTACCGGACGTTCGTGCATATCCACGAACTCTCGCTGCGCTTTCATCTGGAGCGCAAGACCGGCGGGCTGTCGCGCATCATCGAGCGCGGCACCAAGGGCATCGAGACGATCGTTCGCTTCACGATCCTGAACTCGGTTCCGACCGTCATCGAATTCCTGCTGACGGCCGTGATCTTCTGGTGGGGCTACGGCTTCTCCTATCTCGCGGTGACGGCCTTCACCGTCTGGGCCTATATCTGGTTCACGATCCGCGCGTCCGACTGGCGCATCGCCATCCGCCGGGCGATGAACGACAGCGATACCGACGCCAACACCAAGGCGATCGATTCCCTCCTCAACTTCGAGACCGTCAAATATTTCGGCAACGAGGAGATGGAGGCCAGACGCTTCGACAGGTCGATGGAAAGCTACGAGAAGGCGGCGACCGATGTCTGGACCTCGCTCGGCTGGCTGAACTTCGGCCAAGGCGTCATCTTCGGCATCGGAACGACGGTCATGCTCTTGTTTTCAGCCTTTGCCGTCCAGCGCGGCGAGCAGACCATCGGCGACTTCGTTTTCGTTAATTCCATGCTGTTGCAGCTTTCCGTGCCGCTCAACTTCATCGGCTTCGTCTACCGTGAAATCCGCCAGGGCCTTACCGATATCGAACAGATGTTCGACCTGCTCGACGTGACGCCCGAAGTAACCGATGCGCCCAACGCTGCACCGCTCAAGATCGGCCAGGGCGCGATCAGCTTCAAGGACGTGCATTTCGCCTACGATCCGGCGCGGCCGATCCTCAAGGGGATATCCTTCGAGGTTCCGGCCGGCAAGACGGTCGCGGTTGTCGGCCCCTCGGGCGCCGGCAAATCGACGCTTTCGCGCCTGCTCTACCGTTTCTATGACATCCAGAGTGGGGCGGTCACCGTCGACGGCCAGGATATCCGCCATGTCACGCAGAAAAGCCTTCGCTCGGCGATCGGCATGGTGCCGCAGGATACCGTGCTCTTCAACGATACCGTCGCCTACAATATCCGCTACGGCCGCCCGTCGGCCAGCGATGCTGAGGTGAAGGCGGCTGCGGAAATTGCCCAGATCGCGCATTTCATCGAACTGCTGCCGGAAGGCTTCGAAACCAAGGTCGGCGAACGCGGATTGAAACTTTCGGGCGGCGAGAAACAGCGCGTCGCCATCGCCCGAACGATTCTGAAGGCGCCGCCGATCCTGATCCTCGACGAGGCGACTTCGGCGCTCGACACGACGACGGAGCGGGAGATCCAGACGGCCCTCGACGTCGTTTCGAAAAACCGCACGACACTCGTCATCGCTCACCGCCTGTCGACCGTCATCGGCGCCGACGAGATCATCGTGCTAAAGAGCGGCGAGATCACCGAGCGCGGTACGCATGCGGCGCTGCTCGAGAAGGACGGCCTCTACGCCTCGATGTGGAACCGCCAGCGCGAAGCGACGCAGGCGGAGGAACATCTGAAACAGGTACGCGAAAGCGACGACCTGGGCATCGTTGCCCGTCTCGCGCCGGCAAGCTGAGCGTTCGAACCAAACGACCGCTTTGCCGTTTTGCTGTTTAGAACCATGCCATAAGGTTGAGCGGAAGCGGCACGGCATTGCTCCCGCAGGACTTTTTCTATAACCAGCGGGAACGAAAAAGCGCGAGGAGACCAGCGTCGATGAGCTTGCTCAATACCGTTCGAAACACCATCGTTCCGGTGCACAAGGAAGGCTATGTATTCGTCGCCGCGTTCTTCGTAGCCTCGCTGATCCTTGGCTGGATATTCGAGCCACTCTTCTGGGTCGGTCTCGTCCTGACGCTCTGGTGCGCTTACTTCTTCCGCGATCCCGAGCGCATGACGCCGCAGGATGACGATCTGGTGATCTCGCCGGCCGACGGCAAGGTTTCCTCGATCCAGATGGTCACCCCACCCGCCGAGCTCGATCTCGGCAGCGAGCCGATGCTGCGCATCTCCGTCTTCATGAACGTCTTCAACTGCCATGTGAACCGCTCGCCGGTGCGCGGCCGCGTCGTCAGCATCAACTACCGGTCGGGCAGCTTCGTGAATGCCGAGCTCGACAAGGCGAGCGAGGACAACGAGCGCAATGGCCTGGTGATCGAGACCGTCCACGGCCAGGTCGGCGTCGTGCAGATCGCTGGCCTCGTCGCCCGCCGTATTCTGTGCTGGGCCAATAACAACGAGCCGCTGGATGCCGGCGAGCGTTTCGGCCTTATCCGCTTCGGCTCCAGACTCGACGTATTCCTTCCTGCCGGCGCGGCGGCGCGTGTATCGCTCGGCCAGACGGCAATTGCCGGCGAAACGGTGCTTGCTGAATTCGGCTCCCCCAAAGGGCCGGTCATCAGCCGCCGCAGCTAGAACGAATGGAGCGCGCTATGGAGACGCCTTTTCCGCCCTTTGAACCGAACGGCCCCAACGATTCGGCGCGCGGTCCGCGGCTCCGCGAAATTCCGCTGCGGCTCGTCGTTCCCAATCTCATCACGATCCTGGCGATCTGCGCGGGGCTGACCGGCATCCGCCTCGCTTTCGAAGGCCGCTACGAGCTGGCGGTGATGATGGTGCTGCTGGCCGCCTTTCTCGACGGCATCGACGGGCGCATCGCCCGCCTGATGAAAGCAACCTCCAAGTTCGGCGCACAGATGGATTCTCTCGCCGACATCGTCAATTTCGGGGTTGCGCCGGCGCTTGTCGTCTATGTCTTTGCGCTCGACAGCGCGCGCTCCATCGGCTGGATCGCCGCGCTGATCTATGCGATCGCCGCCGGCCTCCGCCTTGCCCGTTTCAACGTCATGGCGGAACGGGAAAGCCGCGCGCCCTGGCAATCCGAATATTTCGTCGGCGTGCCCGCGCCTGCCGGGGCCATGCTGGTGCTCCTGCCCGTCTATCTCGGATTCCTCGGCCTCACCGAGGACCGCACCTTCGCCTATATCTCTTCGGCCTATACGGTCCTGATCGCTTTCCTGCTCATCAGCCGCCTGCCCGTCTGGTCCGGCAAGTCGGAAGGCAGCCGCCTGCGGCGCGATCTCGTGCTGCCGCTGATGCTCGGTGTCGTGCTTTATGTCGCCCTGCTGATGAGCTTCACGTGGGAAGTTATGGTGTTCACCGTCATCGTCTACCTGCTGTCGCTGCCCTTTGGGGCACGCAAGTGGCGGCTGAAGTACGGCACGCTCACGATCGAAGAGCCGGGCGACGGCGACGACGATATCGGCCGCCACATCTGATTTCATGCTCCTCCGATACGCCGCACCGAGCGCGGGGCTTCGCCTCGCGCGATGTGATTGGCGTACACAATTCCTGACAAGCCATGCCTCTATTTTGTCGTCTTTGGCGACAAAAGAGCAAAATAATAAAAGTCTAGGGAAACGTAAGGAGAGTATCGTGAGTTCGAATAAGACGGATCAGGCGGAACAAGCGGCAAAACCGGATCTGAGTACACATTACCGCCCGGTCGGCCTCAAGGCCGTACTGGCCGCCGCGCTGATGCTGAAGAGCAAGCCGCCCATCGTCAAGAAAGTCTCCTAAGCCGGACGGAAGAACCGAACGAGTAGGCTGATTGCCAGCAGGCTCATGACGATACCGATGATGACATCGAGGACCCGCCACGCGGCGGGTTTTGCGAAGACCGGCTGCAGCAGACGCGCGCCATATCCCAGCCCGAAAAACCAGAGGAATGACCCGACGGCAGCCCCTGCCCCGTAGGCGATTCGATCCGAACCCTGGTAGGCGGCCGAAAGGCTGCCGAGCAGGACGACCGTATCCAGATAGACATGCGGATTGAGGAATGTGAAGGCCAGGCAGGTGGCAACGGCGGCCTTCAGGCTCAGTCCGTCTGGTGCTCCCGCCTTCATGACGCCGGGATGCAGCGAGCGGCGGAAGGCCATGACGGCATAGACACCGAGAAAGATCGCGCCGCCGAGCGTCACGACGGAAATCAGCCCCGGCGAATGCGAGATCAGGGTTCCGAGGCCGGCGACGCCGGCTGCGATCAGCAGCGCATCCGACAGAGCGCAGATCAGGCAGATGACGAAGACATGCGAGCGCAGCAGCCCCTGGCGTAGCACGAAAGCATTCTGTGCACCGATCGCAATGATGAGGGATGCGCCGAGGAAGAAACCGAAAGGGCAGCCGAGATCGAGAACATTTGTTATCCGGAAAATGCTGAATGATGTGAGGTTTCAGAAGAAGCTGAGTTGATCGCCGCCAGGTTTCTTGCCGGGCGGTTTCGGCGGCTTCTCGACAACGACGGGCGTTTGCAGATCGGCCCCCATATTGATGACCTTATTGACTTTGTCAGAGACGGGGATCGCTTCGAAGAAGTCCTCTTCTGCGGGCCGCATCAAGCCAGCGACATCCCGCGGCTCCTGCGTTTTGCAGTCGAGCCAGCGAGCGAAATCCTCCGGCTTGATGACGACCGGCATGCGGTCGTGGATCGATGCAATGGACGCGTTGGCGGCTGTGGTCAGGATCGCGCCCGTATCGACTTCCGAGCCGTCCGCGGACGACCAGGTTTCCATCAGGCCGGCGAGAGCGACCACGCCGCCGCGGCGAGGCCTGATCCAATAGGCCTGCGGTTTCTCTCCGCTTTCCTTCGAGGGACGGTGCCACTCGTAAAAGCCGGAGGCCGGGACGAGCACGCGGCGATGGCGCATCGCGGCACGGAAGGATGCCTTGCCGGTCGCGGTTTCGGCCCGCGCATTGATGAGCAGCGGAAATTCCTTGGGATCCTTCACCCAGGATGGCGTGAAGCCCCAACGCACCAGCACGGCGCGACGATCCGGAAGATTGCTGCCCCTCACCTGCGTTTCGCCGGAAACGACGACGAGAATCGGCTGTGTCGGCGCAATATTGTAGCGAGCGGGAAAGTCCTCAAGCTCCAGAAGCCCAAGTATCTCCTTCAACTCCTCGGGGGTCAGCGTCAAGGCATAGCGTCCGCACATGACGTTGTCTTTGCACCCTGTTTTGCAGCGGTCAAGGCCGCGGCCCGAAGAGGATGATCGCCGCCCCTGCAAGGCAGACGGCCGCGCCGCCGATATCCCAGCGGTCCGGAACGCGATTTTCCACAAGCCACAGCCATAAAAGTGATGCGACGATATAAATGCCGCCATAGGCTGCGAAGGTGCGGCCGGCCGCCTCGCTCGGCACCAGCGTCAGAAGCCAGGCGAAAAGCGCAAGCGAAACCATGCCCGGCGCGAGCCACCAGACCGGCTTGCCTATCCGGAGCCATGCCCAGAAGGCGAAGCAACCGGCGATTTCAAAAAGGGCCGCAAAAGCGTAGATGATGTAGGTCAGGCACGCTTCCCTTCGAATCGGCGATTGAATATTCAAAACGAGAATACGGAAATCCCGGCTGAGTGTAGAGACGGCAGGTCATGACTTCAAATCCAAGAGCAGCGTCTTCGGCGATCCTTGAGCGCGACGGCCGCTTCCTTCTCGTACTCCGCCGCAACCCGCCGTCTGCTGATATGTATGCCTTTCCCGGCGGCCGGGCGGAAAATAGCGAGACACCGGACCAGACCGCGCTGCGCGAATTCGAGGAGGAGACCGGCATCCGCGCCTATAATCCGCAGCTCTTTGCGGCCTACGACCTGAAGGCCCATGCCGCCGACGGCAGCGTCAGCAGCCATTTTCTCCTTTCGGTTTTCACCGTAGAGGCTGACGGGAAAGCGATCGCCGAAGCTTCGGACGACGCGGCCGCTCTCGGGTGGTACACCGTCGAGGAAATCCGCCGCTTGCCGGTGCCCCAGTCGGTGCTTGAATGCGCCGAACGGCTCTCCGTGCGACAATAACGGCGTGGATAGTCATCAGCCCGCCTTGTTCCGGTCATGGCGAGGGTATCAACTATCAGCATGATTCCCGTTCGACGCGTCTTCTTGTCTCTCGTTGTCTGCGCCGGTTCGGCTATGGCCGCTGTGGCATGGGCGCAGGACAAGGCACCGCCGGTCGAGCCCGAAACCATACCTGCAGCGCCCGCCATCGTGCCTTATGACGACAAGCTTTTGCGGCTGGCGGAAGTGATCGGGTCGGTTCATTACCTGCGCACGCTCTGCAAGGCGCCGGGCGGCAGTGAATGGCGAAGCGACATGCAAAGGCTGCTGGATTCGGAGACGAAAGACGAACCGCAGCGGAAGGAAAAGCTGACGGCGGCGTTCAACCACGGCTACCGCGCTTTTGCTTCGGTCTACACCGATTGCACTCCATCGGCCATCGTGGCAGAAGAGCGCTACCGTAACGAAGGTGCAACACTCGCCACAGAAATTACCTCGCGCTTTGGAAATTAGCGTTTAATTAACCTGTTTTCACTCGCGCGCGTGTCGTTTTGGGAAAAGGCTGATAGACTTGTTAACCAGGCAGTAAGGCATGCAATTTGAGGAAGAAATGATGGAACCAAGCCTCAATGACATCGACGATATGATCGTCCACGAAAAGATGCAGGCGGCTCTGGAGTACCACAACGAAGCCTGGGCCGACGGTATGGCTGATGGTATCGAGCCAGAGATCATTGCCGATACGGCAATCGTTCAAGCGTTGCGCGAAACGATCCGCCGTCATGGCGAAAAGGGCGCAGAGGCACTGCTTGATTCGTTGCGTGAACGTATGTTGGGTGGCGAATTTTCTCCGAACCGCACCCTGCAATAATAGAGAGTCCCATGCGTACCGGTAAGGACACCGTATCGCGGCCTTCGATCGCGCCGCTCCTCCTCGCTGTTTGTTTCAGCGCCGGCATTCTGGCGGCTCCTTCGGCAAATGCTCTTTCTGAACTGCAGAAGATTCCGGGCCAAGCCGATCCACAGGCGGCCGATCAGGAAAACCCCGAGCAGTCCCAGACACCGCCTTCCACGTCCCCCGGCGTGCCGATGCCGGATCCCCTCGTCAACAAGGACAGCAGCCAAAGCGCGGACACGACACCCGGCGCCAACGACGATTCGAAGCCGGTCGACGTGATCTACGACATCAGCAAGGTGCCGGAACCCGTGCGCCGCATGCGCGAGCAGATCGTGGAAGCCGCCGCGTCCGGCGATCTGGAACGCCTGCGACCGCTCTTCGGCACTGGTGCCGAGCAGACGCAGGTGACAGTGGGCGAGCCGACAGACGACCCGATCGGCACGCTGAAAGACCTTTCGGGCGATCCAGACGGCGACGAGATCCTTGCTATCATGCTCGACGTGATCTCGACCGGCCTCGTGCATGTCGGCGCAGGCACGCCGGACGAGATGTATGTCTGGCCTTATTTCGCCGAGAAGGACCTCAAGACGCTGACGCCGCCGGAGCGGGTGGAACTGCTGCGCATCGTTACCGCGGGCGATCTTTCCGACATGCAGGAATTCGGAGGCTACAACTTCTATCGTCTCGGCATCACGCCTGCTGGCAAATGGAAGTTCTTCACCGCCGGCGACTGACTTCAACCTTTCAATCCCGCTTGCAGCAGGTGCACGGAAGACCTACTTCTGAGCGATAACGAACGCACAGGTTTCGCCATGCCAGCCGTCTTTCTGAACGATCGCGCGCTTATCCGCGTCTGCGGCGCCGACGCCGAATCCTTCCTGCACAATCTCATTACGACCGACATCATCTCGCTTTCCGCGAGCGAAGCGCGGCCGGGTGCACTGCTGACGCCGCAGGGAAAGATCCTGTTCGACTTCATGATCTGGCGCGACGGCACCGATTTCGTCATCGAGACGGACGCGGGGCAGCGGGAAGCGCTCGTGAAGCGGCTTACCATGTACAAGCTGCGTGCCGCTGTGACACTTGAGGTAGTCGAAGAGCCTGGCGTTACCGTTTCTTGGGACGACGACACCGCCGAAGGCGTGGCCGACAGCCGCTTTGCCAAGGCCGGGGTGGTGCTTCTGCGCCGCGGCGGCAATCACGGCGCGGCGGATGCCGCACTTTACGATGCGTTGCGCGCTGCGCACGGCGTTGCGATTTCCGGTGCGGATTTCGCCCTGCAGGACGCGTTTCCGCATGACGTGCTGCTGGATCTGAACGGCGGGCTTTCCTTCAGGAAGGGATGCTATGTCGGTCAGGAAGTGGTTTCCCGCATGCAGCATCGCGGCACCGCGCGGCGGCGTGTCGTATCGGTCAGCGCGGATGCTGATCTTCCGGCAACAGGGACCGAAATCACCGCGACCGGAAAGCCGGTCGGCACTTTGGGCACGGTCGCCGGCAGAAATGGACTTGCGATCGTCCGCATCGATCGCGTTGGCGAAGCGATCGCAAATGGCACTCCGCTCTTGGCGGGAGAGACGACAGTTTCGCTGACGCTGCCGCCCTGGTCCGGCCTCACCTTCCCTGCCAGCACCGACGAGGCGAGCGCGTGAGCAAGGAGCCGCGTGCATGGCAACGCATGCTTTCCGGCCGGCGCCTCGATCTGCTGGATCCCTCGCCGCTTGATGTCGAACTCAGTGATATCGCCCATGGTCTGGCACGTGTCGCGCGCTGGAACGGCCAGACCTCCGGGAACCACGCCTTTTCCGTCGCCCAGCACTGCCTCGTCGTCGAGGACATCTTCCGGCGGTTCAACGATGCGACGCCGGACGACTGCATGATGGCCCTGCTGCACGATGCCCCGGAATATGTGATCGGCGATATGATCTCGCCTTTCAAGGCGGTGGTGGGCGGCGGCTACAAGGTCGTGGAGAGGCGGCTCGAGGCGGCGATTCACCTGCGCTTTGGCCTGCCGCCGCATCCTTCGCGGGAACTCAAGGACAAGATCAAGAAGGCCGATACGATCGCTGCCTATTTCGAGGCGACCTGCCTTGCCGGTTTCACGCCGGTCGAAGCGCAGAAATTCTTCGGCCAGCCGCGTGGCGTCAGCAAGGACATGCTGTTGATCGAGCCGCTTCCGGCGCTGGAGGCGCAGCGGCTGTTCTGTGAACGCTTCGAAGCGATCGAAACGATGCGTAGGCGCGCGAAACCATGACAAGGATCGTCGTTTCACCGCTTTCGCGGATCGCCGAAATGGCGGTGCGCTACGGGGCGCGGGAGATGATCAGCCTGATGGCGAAGGAACAGGCCTTTCACCGTCCGGGCGTGATTGCTGCCGACCGTCATCTGCTGCTGCACATGAACGACATCGCCTTCAAGGGAACGGGAAACTTGGTTGCGCCCGAGGAGGCGCATGTGCGCCAGCTGATCGACTTCGCCGCCGCCTGGGATCAACGCTCGCCTTTGCTCATCCATTGCTGGATGGGGGTTTCGCGCTCCCCCGCAGCCGCCCTGATCGCGGCTCTTTCGCTTGCGCCGGACCAGGACGAGATTGCGCTGGCAAAGCGCCTGCGCAGCGCCTCGCCCTATGCGACGCCCAATGCGCGCATCGTCGAGATCGGCGATGTGCTTCTTCAGAGAAAGGGCCGTCTGGTGGAGGCCGTCCGGGCCATCGGACGTGGCGCGGATACCGACGGCAATGCGCCTTTCGTGCTGCCGGTCGCCGCGGAATTCGGCGGTTGACGCTTCTGCCGCCTGCCCCATCTAGCCTTGGCATGGAGCAGGCAACCGACGTCATCGCGGCAACCAGAACGGCACTCAACGAAGCAAGCGCGCTAGCCGTGCAATACTCATTCTCGATCCTCGGGGCGATCATCCTTCTGATCGGCGGCTGGCTCATGGCGCGTTTCGTGAGCCGTTGGGCCTATGAAGGCATGTCGCGGGTGCGCGGCATCGACGAAACGTTGGTGCGTTTCTTCACAAATGTGTTGCGCTATGCATTGCTGATCCTCGTTTTTGTCACGGTTCTTGCCCAGTTCGGCGTTCAGACTGCGTCGATCATCGCCGCTCTTGGTGCTGCGGGCCTGGCGATCGGACTGGCGCTGCAGGGCACGCTGCAGAATATCGCGGCGGGCATCATGCTGCTCATCCTGCGCCCCTTCCGGGTCGGCGAGTATATCGAGACGAGCAGCGTCTCGGGCACGGTGCGCGAGATCGGTCTCTTCGCCACGGAGTTCAAGACGGGTGACGGGCTCTATCGCCTCGCGCCCAATTCGATCCTCTGGAACACGCCGATCACCAATTACAGCCGGGAACCGACGCGCCAGAACGAGTTGAAGATAAGCCTTGCCTACGAAGACGATGCCGATGTGGCCATGGAGCGATTGCTCGGCTTTGCCAAAGCCGATCCGCGCGTGCTGAAAACGCCAGCACCGGCCGTCTTCATCGACAGCATGAGCGGCGCCACGATTGGTCTCACCCTGCGCTATTGGGCCAAGACCGGAGACTGGTGGGGCGTGAGCCGCGACATGATCAAGCGCGCCAAGCTTGCGATCGATGAGGCCGGGCATCTCATTCCTCCATCCGGCGCTGCAGCGCAGCCCGGACCGGCCGCCGCCGATGCCGAAATGACAGCAGACGAGCCAAAAATGCGAGAACGGAAAAGCCGGTAGGCCACTGGCGCACGGAACGTTTTGACTCGCCATCGGTTAACTTCCCAAGGAGACTGACCGATGCCGCTGCCGAACTACCGCGATACGTTTCTGCAGTGCCTGGAAACCCTGAAGGGTCTTACCGGGCGGTCGGAGGACTATGCCCGTTTCCGCTGGCAGGCGATCTATCTGACGCGCGGCCGCTTTTCCTATTTCTTCCGCGGCGCGTCCGACGGCCAAACGGCCCGCTTTTCCGGCCAGCAGATCGATCTGACGAACGGCGAAATCACCATCATTCCCGTCCGCTCCGCCGGTCTCTACGGAGCAACTTTCGGGCTTAACGAGGCGATTACGGCGTATGGCGGTCCGGCGAAGTCTGTCATCGATGTTGCGCATGCCTTCAATGAGGCAAGCGAGATGAGCTACCAGCCGGAGTTCTTTTATGTGCGGATGGACCTGCTTCACAGTGCCAACGACAGCCGGATGGGCCGTGCGGAGAATCCGCGTCTTCGGGAAAATACCAATCTGATCTTCGTCGGCCTCGAGGACCAGATAACGGCCGATTTGCTGGAGGAGAGCGATATCGCCCGCTGGGTTGCGCAGGAAAAGCCTATGGCTTCGACGGACTGGTACGCCGAGCGTTTCTACTACAGTTGAAAAAGGCGGTCTCAGCCGCCCTCACTGTCATTCGACAACACCGCAAGCGAGCCTTGCGCCCGCATCGCCCGCCGGCTGGCTGCGATAATCGTCCGAATTCGCATGGATCATCAGCGCGCGGCCGCGAATGCCGTCCTTCTTATCATCGAGCGACACCATGCCGTCAAAGACCTGCGCGCGCAGGACGCCATCCTGGCCGACATACTGGTTCGGCATGTCACCGGCGTGCGGACCCTTGGCGGTCAGTATGCCGTGCTCGGCCTGCGTCGGATTGAAATGCTTGCCAGCCGATTCATGATGGGTGGCCGCGTCGCATTTGCCGACTTCGTGGACGTGAAAACCCACCCACCTGTTTGCCGGAAGTCCAGAGACTTCGAGTTCGATCAACAAGCCGCCATTTGCCGCAGCCGTCAGCATCGCACGGCCGTTCTCCTTGCCGTCTTCGCCGACAAAATTTGCAACCGCTGTCTGCTTATCCTGCGCAAATGCCATCGACGCTGATGCGGCAACTGCGAATACCGCAATCGTGACTATCCTTGCCATCGCGATTCCTTCCATTTTTGGGAGCTTATTGTTCCCAACGCCTCATGGAGGAAGGTGTTCCTGCCGCAGATCAGGCAAACAAAAAGCCGGCCACGCGGGTCGGCTTCAATTGCCGCAGGTCAGGATCAGGACGCAATATCGAGGTCGTACTGGCCGTATGTATTGCGGTAGAGTTCGAAGGCATGATCATCGGCCTGACCTGCCGTATCCTGAGAATTCGAAGCAACGCTCCCGGCGTCGCGGTCGCCTAGACCGATCATGAGTGCAAGAACATTGTCGCCAGCCTTGGAGCGCGACTGGCGTTCCGCGTCGTCTTCGCCGAACTGCTTGAGAATGCCGGGCTTTTCATCAGCTGCACGCTCCCCGCGGCTCAACACGCCGTCGCCATTCGCGTCCAGCCGCGAAAGGGTTGCCAAATAGGCATAGGATGTTTCTGAAACAGATGAAACTTGAGTCATACAAACCTCCGTACACCGCCTTTTGCCGGTGATGTCTGTACGCAATACGATAGGAAACAATCAAAACTGACTCGGTGGATAAACTGATTTGCGAGTCGGGTCAATAAGCTGTTAACTTCTCAGTAACCAAGATTGACAAACCCTTTATACGAGATTTGCTGCCTTGCATCCAACGCGTGCGCATGGCATGGCATGACATATGCGATTTCCTATATGTTTTGCAGGCAACCGATTGTTAATTCGGCTAACAGATAATGATTGCAACGGGTTGCCGCAGCAGGACCGGTCATTTCCGGCATCGTTTAAATTGATTATTTCAAAGATTTTCAGAAAGGCCTTTGCATGCGCGGTGCAAAGCGCAGCGCTTCCTGCCCAGACTTGAGGTGATGGGGCCTGCGATGAGTTGCAGCGGTCTGCATGCAGGATATTACCCTCATGGATGCTGAAACGCTCTTTTGGCAGCAATGCACCCAAGCCGTAAATGATGACGGTTCTGTCGATGCGCAGCGCCTGATGGCGCTTGTCATCGAGACCTATCGAAGCCATGGCCGCGGGCGGGCCCTCTTCGCACTCGTGCTCGACAACCTGCCGCTGGGTCTCAGCGTCTTCGATTCGGCACAACGCCTGACCCTTTGCAACGGTCGATTCCGTCAGATCTTCGGTTTCTCCGACGATCAGGCAGTCCCCGGCGTTCCTGTGCAGGCTCTCAGCACCAATATCCACGGAAAGGAGAGGAAGGTGGCACGATCCGCGTTCCGCTCCAAAGATGAGCGTACCGCGCCGCCCGGCCAAGGGAAAATCCGCCGGCGCGAATGGCTGATGGACGACGGCCGCGTTATCTTGAGTGTTGTGACCGTCTTGCCGGACGGCAGCAATATCGCGATCCATTCCGATATCACCGAAGAACGAAAGGCAGCCGAGCGGATCGCACATCTTGCCCATCACGATCCGCTGACCGGGCTGCCGAACCGCATCCGTTTTCGCGAGCAGGTCGATGCTGCCCTTTCCGAGCGTGCGCCAGACGAGCAGATCGCGCTCGTACACCTCAACCTCGACCGATTTAAATCCATCAACAATACGATGGGCGTTTCGACCGGCGACACCATCCTCCGCCAAGTTGCCGAACGCATCCGCGCATCGGCTGGCAGCGAGAACATGCTGGCCCGCCTCGGCTCCGACGAATTCGCGATCCTTCAACGCGGAAGGCAGCAGCCGTGGAATGTTACCGCGCTTGCCGACCAGATCCGCCGCGAACTTTCCGAGCCCTTCTTTCGCGGCGACAAGCAGATCGAACTCAGCGTCTCGATGGGAATCGCAGTCGCTCCCGAGGACGGCGCCGAGACGGACGTGCTGCTCCGCAATGCCGGCGTCGCGCTCTCGCAGGCCAAGGCGGACGGGCGCAAACACGAGCGCTTCTTCACGAGCGAGATGGCCTCCCGCATCCAGGCCCGTCACGCGCTCGAAGCCGACCTTCGCCTAGCGCTGCAGAACGACGAATTCGAGTTGCACTACCAGCCGCTCTACGATCTGCGCCAGCAGCGCATCTGCGGCTTCGAAGCGCTCGTGCGCTGGAACCATCCGACGCGCGGACGCGTGGCGCCGATGGAGTTCATTCCGCTCGCCGAAGAGGTCGGCCTTGTCGTCGATATCGGGCGCTGGGTCCTGAAAAAAGCGTGCAGCGAAGCAGCGTGCTGGCCGGAAGACATCAAGATCGCCGTCAACGTCTCGGCGATCCAGTTCACCAGCAGCGATCTGCTGGCCGATGTCGATGAGGCAGTCGCGGAGGCGGCGATATCGCCGGCGCGGCTGGAACTGGAGATTACCGAAAGCGTGCTGATGGAAAACCTCGGCGATACGCTGCCGATCCTCCATGCCCTGAAAGAGCGCGGCACCAGGATTTCCATGGACGATTTCGGCACCGGCTATTCGTCGCTGAGCTACCTCAGCAGCTTTCCCTTCGACAAAATCAAGATCGACAAGTCCTTCGT
The DNA here is from genome assembly GCF_025200715.1 of Rhizobium sullae. Classification (NCBI taxonomy): domain Bacteria; kingdom Pseudomonadati; phylum Pseudomonadota; class Alphaproteobacteria; order Hyphomicrobiales; family Rhizobiaceae; genus Rhizobium; species Rhizobium sullae. The sequence continues at coordinate 858,833 of NZ_CP104143.1, read as the reverse complement.
CAGCGGTATAGCCGAAAACAAGGAAGCCTACGCGATCATGCACGCGATCATCCTGCTCGGAGATGCGCTCGGCATGCGCGTCACGGTCGAGGGCGTCGAGACGGCCGAGCAGAAGAGCCTGCTCGAAAGCGAGGAATGCGACGAAATTCAGGGCTACTACATCAGCCCGCCGGCGCCGGCACCTGATGTCGCTCGCCTGCTTTCGGCATCACGCTCCGGATCCATGGCGAAGGCGAGCTGAGTGCTTCATTGCGACTCGTGTCCGGAAGCTTTATGCGGTAGCCCAGTTTTTGCAAAATTCCGGTGACACGCATGTTCGAGGCCAAGGCCTTCTCTCCCTTCGAAAGCCTCGCGGCCGAACTCATTCCCTATGCCACGGAGGGCGATGATGGGTCTCATGATCTTGCCCATATCCTGCGCGTCTTCCGCAATGCGATGCGCATACACGCGACAGAGGGCGGAAACGGTCGAATCCTGTCCGCCGCCGTGCTGCTCCATGACTGCGTCGCGGTCGAAAAAAGTTCGCCGCTGCGCTCCAAAGCTTCGGCGCTCGCGGCACAAAAGGCGTCCGGCATCCTGAAGGAACTGGGCTGGACGGCAGAGGAAATTGCGGCCGTTGCACATGCGATCACCACACACAGCTTTTCCGCCAACATCACGCCGGAAACCCTCGAAGCGCGGATATTGCAGGATTCCGACCGCCTCGACGCAATCGGCATGGTGGGCGCGGCGCGCTGTTTTTATATCGGCGGGCGCATGGCTTCCGGCCTTTATGATCCGTTCGACCCGGCTGCCGAACACCGCCCGCTCGACGACCGGCGCTACGCCATTGACCATTTCCAGACAAAGCTGTTCAAACTTGCCGACGGATTTCAGACGGCGGCAGGACGCGCCCTTGCAGCCGAACGCGACAAACGTCTTCGGGATTTCCTCGCGGCGTTCATGGACGAGATTTAGGGGAACAGAATGCGCGTCAGCGATCTTTTTATCTATCCGCTCAAGAGCGCCCGCGGCATCGCCATTCCTTTCTCGGCGGTCGACGCATTCGGCCTTCCCGGCGACCGCCGCGCCATGGTGACGGATCCGGCCGGTCATTTCATCACGCAGCGCGAATTGCCCGCACTTGCCCGGATCGAAGTGCGACCCGAGCCGAACGCTTTCCGGCTGCTGATGGCCGGAAAGCCGGATATTGCCGTGCCAGTGCCGCAGCCCGACCGCCGGATGGATGTCGTCGTCTGGAAATCCTTGGTAAATGCCGCAGTTGCCGACGACGAAAGCAATGCGCGGCTTTCCGAATGGCTCGGACGTGACGTGAAGCTGATTTTCTTCGATGGCCAGGCGCGACGCATCGCAAGTGCCGAATGGGCGGGTGATGGGACGCCCGTGACGTTCGCCGACGGCTATCAGATCCTGGTGACAACGACCGGTTCGCTGAAAGCGCTCAACGCCAATCTCGCCAAGCATGCGGAAGGCAGCGTCGGCATGGAGCGCTTCCGGCCGAACATCGTCATCGACACCGACGAAGCCTGGCCGGAAGACCGCTGGGCGGCAATCGAGATCGGCGGCATCCGCTTCGATCTCGTGAAGCCCTGCGCGCGCTGCATCATGACGACGCAGGACCAGATGACCGGCTCGCGCGAGGTTCCAAGCCCGATGCCCGCGATGGGCCGCATCCGCATGTCGGCAGACCGCCGCGTGCCGGGCCCGATTTTCGGCTGGAACGTTACGCCGCGCGGCACCGGCAGCATCGCGATCGGCGACGCTGTGACCGTCGTCGAGGAACGGCCGGAAGGCTGGGCGTTCAAGGTGCGCGCGGCGGATTAACGGCCCGCCAGCGCGGCATCGATCTTCGTCATCACCTCGTCAGGCAGCGGTCCCTTTTCCAAGGCGCCGGCGTTTTCCTCAACCTGGGCGACGGTGCGGAAGCCAGGAATGGGCAGCGTGCGCGGCGAGCGTGCCCATAGCCAGGCAAGAGCCCCTTGTGTCAGCGTGCGGCCGCCGGTGGTCAGCAGATCGCGAACGGCCTCCAGGCTTGCGGCGAATTCCGGCGCGATGCGCCCATCCTTGAAATAGACCATCCAGTCGAGGCTTGCGCCGCGGACATCCTTGGCGCCGACTGCCTTGTCTGCGGTGAACTTGCCGGTGAGAAGCCCCATGGCCAAGGGGCCGCGGTTGATCGACAGCAGGCCGTTCTTCTCGATCACATCGATCATGGCCGGGACTGGCTCGAAGACATTCATCGTATGCTGGACGGAAACAAAACCATTGTGGCCTGCGTGGCGGGCGGCGCGATCCGCGAAATCCGTGCTCCAGCCGAAGGCGTCGATCTTGCCTTCGGCCCTCAAGGCCTCAAGCACGCCGAAAACTTCGTCTGAAGCTTCCAGCGGAAAGTCGTTCAGGTGGAATTGCAGGAGATCGAGCCGCTCGCGCTTCAGCCGGCGCAGCGAGGTTTCCGCCGATTTGCGGATGAAAGCCGGATCGGCAAAGGCGCCCGTTGCCTGCTTCGTTTTCTCGTCGGTGGCAAAGCCGAATTTCGTGGCGATGACGATATCGTGGCGGTTGCCGATCGCACGGCCGACGACCTCTTCCGAATGCCCGGCGCCATAATTCGAAGCCGTGTCGAAAAAGCAGATCCCGAGATCGAGGGCGCGGTGAATGGCCTCGATCGACTCTTCGTCATCGACCTCCCCCCAGCCGAGCGGCACGTCGCCTGCGAAAAAGGGCCCGCCGATCGCCCAGCAACCCATGCCGAGCCGCGGAATCTCGCGGCCATTCCAGAGCATGATCGTTGTCGCATTATCTGTTTTCGTGAGCATGAAAATCCTCCTTGAACAATACGGGCAGACATAGGGAGAGCGCCGGACCGGATAAACCGCCAATTCCGCAACATGTTTTTCAGCAGTGAAAAACGGCTCTCAGACCGAGAGTTCGTCCGGCGCGGCAGGAACGGCTGCCGTGAGAGATGGATTGAGCGCCTTCAGGGCAGCCTGAATGAACCCCTCGCGGGCTACAGCCGGTTCGATGCCGCGCGGCTCGTAGACATGGCGATGCAGGAAAAAGCCCGTCAGCCGAAAGGCCGCGCTCAGACTGTCGACGTCTGCGGCATCATTGCCGTCGGCGCGCAGAAAGGCCGGAAGCACGAACATCTTGTCGGCCCAGGGGGCACCGGCTGCCCGGCTGACCGCCCGGCCGGATTTCGGCGAGACGTAGGCAAGATCGGTCCGCGCACCGGTTGCGGCGCATTCGGCAAGATCAAGGCCGAAGCCGAGATCGTTGAGCACGGCAAGCTCGAAGCGGACGAAGAGCTCGCCGGCATCCGCTGGATTGTAGAGATTGTCGAGGATGACTTCGAGCGCATCGTAAAGATGCGGATGCGGGTCGCGCTCTGGCAGAAGCCGCAAAAGCGCTCCCATCGCCTGCACGCCGTAGACAGCGGTGGCCGTCTCCATCAGACGCGCGGCGCGCAACCGCAGCGGTTCGACGCGGAACTCGCCGAGGTGCTCGTCGAGGCGCGCGCGCCAGATGACATCCACCTCGTTGCCGGGCTGAAGCACCGGCTGCATCGCCCGTGAGCGGCCGGAACGCACGAGGCCGAGATGCCGGCCGCGAGCACGCGTCATCACCTCGGCGATGACGCTGGTCTCACCGTGGCGTTTGACGCCAAGAATGATTGCATGATCCTGCCACTGCATCAGAAAACGAACCTTTAGCCCTGGGCATCAATCCTAACGCAGGCCGGGCCTTATGTCATGAAGCCGGGCCCAATTCGGCCGTCGGAAACAGCTTCTCGAGGAATTCGCGCATCGCGCTTTCGTCGAAGGGCTTTACGAGAAGCGGCACGTCCTGGAGGTCCGGCGGGAAATCCTGCGTATCGGAATAGCCGCTGACGAAGCCGAACGGAATGCCCGTGTCATTCAGATGCCGCGCAAAGCCGAAGCTCATCGTCTCGCCCAGATTGACGTCGAGCAGCGCAAAATCATAGTTTTCCGACTTCACGGCATCCATCGCCTGATCGAGGCCGCTTGCGATATCGATGGCCTTCACGCCGACGGCGCGGAGCATATCTTCCGCTTCCATCGCGATGATGAGACTGTCTTCAAGGACCAGAACACGGCTTGCGTTCATGATCTCCGCGCCCTTCGCTGAACGCCGCGTACGGCGCACACCGCCTGCTTAACCCGCATCTCTACCTCTGGTACCCCAAATAACCCGACTGCCGGGCCATAGCCATGCGACCTGAGTGAGCCGCTTTTCCGATTTTTGTCGATAGGCAGCAAAATCGGAGGAAAGGTGGCAGACTGACCTTATTTTTAGTTTGACCGATTTGCATTCAAAAAAGACGCGACCGCAGAAATTTTATGGGCGGTCGCTTCGTTTGGCCAAGCCGGCGGCCTCTTTCAATCGGTCAACGCGGAAAGTCGAGCCCCATTTCCCGGAATCGCTCCGGGTCGTCGCCCCAGTTCTCGCGAACCTTGACGAAGAGAAAGAGGTGGACCGGCTGCTCGAGGATTTCGGCGAGTTCCTTGCGGGACGCCGAGGAGATCGCCTTGATCGTCTCGCCGCCCTTGCCGAGCGTGATCTTCTTCTGGCTGTCGCGCTCGACATAGATCACCTGTTCGATGCGCACTGAGCCGTCCTTGCGCTCTTCCCACTTTTCCGTTTCGACGTGGGAGGAATAAGGAAGCTCCTGGTGCAGACGCAGGAAGAGCTTTTCGCGGGTGATTTCGGCCGCGAGCTGGCGTATCGGCAGATCGGAAATCTGGTCTTCCGGATAGTACCACGGCCCCTCCGGCAAGGTCTCTGCCAGGTAATCCATGAGGTCGTCACAGCCAGAGCCATTCTCCGCCGAGATCATGAAGGTTCGGTCGAAGGCGATCTTTTCGTTTGCGGCGGCGGCCAGCGCCAGAAGGTCCTCGCGCTTGACGCGGTCGATCTTGTTGAGCAGGAGTATCTTCGGCTGCCGCACCTCCTTCAGCCCTTCCAAGATCGCTTCCGCGTCGCCGCGCAGGCCGCGCTCGCTGTCGATCAGCAGCACGATGAGATCAGCATCCCTGGCGCCGCCCCAGGCCGACGTCACCATGGCGCGGTCCAGCCTGCGGCGCGGCTTGAAGATGCCGGGCGTATCCATAAAGACGATCTGCGCATTGTTGTGGATCGCAATGCCGCGGACGATGGCGCGCGTCGTTTGCACCTTATGGCTGACGATCGACACCTTTGCGCCGACAAGGCGGTTCACCAGCGTCGATTTTCCGGCATTGGTGGGGCCGATCAGGGCGACGAAGCCGGAATGCGTTTCGCCATTGGTTTCAGGGGCGACTTCATGCGCCATGTCGTTTTCTTCGGTCATTGTCCCGTTCAATTTCCGGCAGAGGATTTCTGCCAAATGCCTTCGCGTTCCAGCATCTTCGTCGCGGCGACCTGTTCGGCCGCACGCTTCGAGCGCTCGACGCCCGTTTCCGGCTTCACGCCGGCGACTTCCACCGTCACCGTAAAACGCGGATCATGATCCGGCCCGGTGCGTTCTTCAACCCGATATTGCGGCGTGACGCCGAATTTCGCGTGAGACCATTCCTGCAGCTCGGTCTTGGCGTCCCGTTTTGCGCCATCGGCGCGGGCCGCCCGCTTCTCCCAGTATTTCAGGATGAAGCTGCGGGCGACTTCGAGGCCGCCGTCGAGATAGAGCGCGGCGATCAAGCTTTCGACTACATCGGCGCGCACGTTCATCATGCGCTTGCCGGTAAGTTTCTTTACGTCGGCGCCTGTGCGGATGAAGAGATGCAGGCCAAGCTCGTCGGCCACTTCCGCGCATGTGTCGGCGCTGACGAGCTGGTTCAGGCGCACCGACAGTTCGCCTTCCCCGGCCGTCCCGAAGGTGCGGAAAAGCAGTTCGGCGATGCAAAGGCCGAGCACACGGTCGCCCAGGAATTCCAGGCGTTCGTAATTGCCGCCCTTCTGAGCGCGGGCGCTCGCATGCGTCAAAGCCCGGTCCAGGCGCTCCTTCTCGGCGAACTCGTGGCCGATCAAGGCCGCAAGCCTCATCCGGTCCGCCGCCGAAAGCGTCTGCACTTTGCTCATTCAACAACCTTGAAGAGGCGGTCCCACCGCATGTTGGCCGGCCATTTCCAGATTTCGCGGAACGATGTGTCGTTGCCAAGCGAGAAGAAGATGACGCTGGCGCGGCCGACAAGGTTTTCCGCAGGAACGAAGCCGACGTCGAAACGGCTGTCGAGGGAATTGTCGCGGTTGTCGCCCATCATGAAGTAATGGCCTTCCGGCACGACGAAGTCCTGCGTGTTGTCGCCACGCGAAACGGGCGACTGGTCGAGCGTGTCGTAAGTCTTGCCGTTGTCGAGCGTTTCGCGGAATACCGGCACGTCTTCGCCCGGATCGAGCTTGTAATCCGAAGTAAAGGCGCCGTCCGTCACCTTCGGAACCGGCTTGCCGTTGATATGAAGCACGCCATCCGTCACCTGGATGTGATCGCCCGGCAGGCCGACGACGCGCTTGATGTAATCGATGTCCGGGTTCGGCGGGAAGCGGAAGACCACGATATCGCCGCGATTCGGCTCGGAGCCGAAGATGCGGCCGCTGAAAAGGTTCGGCGAAAAAGGCAGCGAGTATTTCGAATAGCCGTAAGCGAACTTGTTGACGAAGATGTAATCCCCGACGAGCAGGGTCGGCATCATCGAGCCAGAGGGAATGGTGAACGGCTGGAAGAAGACCGTCCGGATCACCATCGCCAGCAACAATGCCTGAATAATGACTTTAATATTTTCCCAAAGGGCGTTCGGCTTGGTTTCGGCTTTTTCGGACACGCAGTCTTGTTCCTTAAGGGCGCCGCAGCGGCGTATTCTCTATTTGCTTCTCTCTAGCGGCTTCGGCCGGTGGCGGCAATGCCGCGAACATTAAAAGCGACGGCACGCTGTTCCTCATGCGCTTTCCGGCAGGGCTTCAATGATCACGAATGCCTGAGCAAGCGGGTAATCATCGGTGATCGTCAAATGGACCATTGCCTTGTGCCCGGTGGGCAGCATGGACTGAAGCACGACGGCGGCACCGCCCGTCAGCTGCATCGTCGGCTTGCCGCTCGGCAGATTGACGACGCCTAGATCCTTCCAGAAAACGCCCTGCGCCATGCCCGTTCCGAGCGCCTTCGAGCAGGCTTCCTTGGCGGCGAAACGCTTCGCATAGGATTCGGCGCGGTTGGCGCGGCGGTCGGAACGCGCCCGCTCGATCTCCGTGAAGCAACGATGGGTGAAGCGCTCGCCGAAGCGCTCGAGCGACTTTTCGACGCGGCGGATGTCGATGAGATCGCTGCCAATGCCGATGATCATGCGATGCCTCCCTGTCGAAACGAAATCATACGGTCGGAATATCCTGCGCGGGATGGGCAAGGCGACGGCGCGCCCGCTCCATCAGCCTCTCGCGGCGGCGGACCTGAAAGCCCTTCACGGTGTAAAACGTCAGGACATAAAGCACAACGGAGATGATGACGGCCGGAGGAATGGCGCCGACGAGCATGGGCTCCAGCACCGGCTTCCAGAGCTCGGTGAAACGGAGCTTATGAAAAAGCTCCGTCAGATCGACGGACTGCCCGGTCATCGCATTTTCGCGCATGAGAAGCCGATGACCTATTTCCCAAGTCGCCGCCCAGATGAAGGGATAAGTGAGGGGGTTGCCGAAGGCTGCCGTACCGAGTGCCGCCGCCACCATGTTTCCGGAAAGGACATAGGCGAGCACGAAGGCCATGATGAAATGCACGCCGATGAACGGCGTCCAGGATACGAAGACGCCGGCAGCAACGCCCATTGCCACGGCGTGTGGCGGAGCCGTCAGGCGAAGAATGCGCATCTTCAAATAGCGCAGCGGACGCAGAAAGCCTTTGCGGGGCCAGAAGAGTGCCCGCATCCTTTCGTAAAATCCTGCAGATTTTCTGCGGCGAAACAGCATGGCGGCTATTTAGTGCAACGCACGTCGCCATGACAAGAGCGGTAAACTCACGGGGCTCGCCTCAGCCGCCGTCGGAGCTCTCCACCAAAGGGCGCGCGTCATGCATGGCGCCCTTTCGCGTCCTTGGAAGTATAGACCCGCAATCAACGGCTACGGAACAGGCCCCGGTCGACCTGACGCTGACGGTATTCAAGATCGATACGGTCATACGAACCGTTGAGGTATGCCATTTCACGTTCCTGTACGCTCGGAGCGCGAAGAGCGCGGGCGATTTTCTTGATCGGAGTAAACATAGCGTTGGCTCTTTTCTTTCGTTCATTCTCTGATGATCCGAAGATAGGTGCTGCAGTGCACAATTACCAACGCTCTAATATAGGTGCAGCCATGCAGAGGATGCACGCCTCGCCTTTCTGGCGCGCGAATTCTGCAATAAAGCGATCATAAAATGTGCAGACGCCTCAGTCGTAGAGGCGCCTTACCGTCGCAATGCAATCCAGATCCTTCAGCTGGGCCAGCAGCTGGTTGAGCTGGCGGAGATCCCAGACTTCGACATCGACCGCCATTTCAGTGAAGTCCGCGGCGACGCGCACCGTGTTCAGGGAACGGATATTCACGTCAAGGCCGGCAACGGACTGCGCCACCTTGGCCAGCGTGCCCGGCTCGTTCAAAGCGTTGATGAGCACGCGCGCCATGAAGCGCGACTTGTTGGCCTCGTCAAGATCCCAGCGCACATCGATCCAGCGATCGGGCTGATCATCGAAACGCTGCAGTGCGGACGACTGGATCGGGTAGATGGTGATACCCTTCGCCTTCTCCATGATGCCGACGATGCGATCGCCGGGCACGGCGCCCGCCGGCGCGAACTGCACGGCGATATTGCCGGAAATGCCGCGGATCGGGCCCATATCGGCATCAGTCTCCGCCTCCGTCTTGGCCTTGTCCGGCACCTTGAAGATCATGCCGGAGGCACTGCGGACATTGAACCAACCGTCATCGCCACTCGGCTTGACGGTAACGCGCTCATCCTGATGGTCGGGATAGACGGCGCGCAGCACATCGAGCGACGACATCTCACCCCGGCCGACGGCGGCGATCGCGTCTTCGACATCCTTCTGGCCGAGGCGGTGCAGCGCCGGCTTCATCGCGTCCCGGGAAAATATCTTTCCCGCCCGCTCAAAAGTGCGCTCCAGAATGCGATGGCCGAGACCGGCATATTGCTTGCGGATCGCCAGGCGCGTGGCGCGGCGGATGGCCGCGCGCGCCTTGCCGGTCACGACGATCTCTTCCCAGGCGGCTGGCGGCACCTGCACACCGGAGCGGATGATCTCGACCTCGTCGCCGTTTGCAAGCCGCGTCACCAGCGGCATGATGCGGCCGTTGATCTTGGCGCCGACGGTGGTGTCACCGATATTGGTATGGACGGCATAGGCGAAGTCGATCGGCGTTGCGCCGCGCGGCAGGGCGATCAGCTTTCCCTTCGGCGTGAAGCAGAAGACCTGGTCCTGAAACAGCTCAAGCTTGGTGTGTTCGAGGAATTCTTCGGGGCTGTCGCCTTCGGCAAGCGCCTCGATCGTGTGGCGGAGCCATGAATAGGCATTGGATTCGCGCGAGAGAAGGTCGCCCTCGGTATTGGTCGCACCGTCCTTGTAAAGCGCATGCGCAGCGATGCCGTATTCGGCGATCTCATGCATGCGCTTGGTGCGGATCTGCAGCTCGATGCGCTGGCTGGACGGTCCGACGATCGTCGTGTGCAGCGAGCGGTAGTCGTTCTGCTTCGGCGTCGAGATGTAATCCTTGAAGCGGCCAGGCACGACGCGCCACCGCATATGGACGATGCCGAGCGCGCGATAACAGGCTGGAACGTCTTCGACGAGGATACGGAAACCGTAGACATCCGAAAGCTGCTCAAAGGAGAGCGACTTCGACTGCATCTTGCGGAAAACCGAATAAGGCTTCTTCTGGCGCCCTTTGACCTTGGCAGTCGTCAGGCCGTTGGCCACCAGCAGGTCATGCAATTCCGTTTCGATCTTCTTGACCAGGCCCTCATTGCGCTGCGAGAGTTCCTGCAGACGCTTGGTGACGGTTTCGTAGGCCTCCGGATTGATGTGGCGGAAGGAGAGTTCCTCCAGCTCATCGCGCATGTCCTGCATACCCATGCGGCCCGCGAGCGGCGCATAGATCTCCATCGTCTCCTCGGAGATGCGGGCGCGCTTGTCCGCCGTCATATGGTCGAGAGTGCGCATATTGTGCAGGCGGTCGGCCAGCTTGACGAGCAGCACGCGCACATCGTCGGAGATCGCGAGTAGCAGCTTACGCAGGTTCTCCGCTTGCTTGGCTTTCTTGGTGACAAGATCGAGCTTCTTGATCTTCGTCAGGCCCTCGACCAGCCGGCCGATATCCTCGCCGAAGAGCTCATCGATTTCGGCACGCGTCGCCGTCGTATCCTCGATCGTGTCATGCAGCAGGGCGACGGCGATGGTCGACTCGTCGAGATGCATGTCCGTCAGGATCGCGGCGACTTCGAGCGGATGCGAGATATAGGGATCGCCACTGGCACGCTTCTGCTGTCCATGCTTCTGCATGGCATAGACATAGGCTTTGTTCAGCAGAGCTTCATTGGCGTCGGGCTTGTATTTCTGCACCCGCTCCACGAGCTCGTACTGCCGCATCATCCCGGAACTACTCCAATAAAAACAAAAGCGCGCCAATCACCGATTGGCGCACGCACAGGCAATAATATGCCTTAGCACTAAAGGCGCAAGATTGACGATTGGTAATCGTCCCGCGACTTCTTAGTAGTCGTCGCTCTTTTCCGGCGGCACGAGGCCTTCGATACCGGCAAGGAGCTCTTCTTCCGACATCTGATCGAAAGTGACCGTCTCGGGCTGATCGTCCTGCTCCTCGCCGTCCGCAGCAGCAGCGCCGCCAGCGGCAATAAGGCTGGCCGGATCAGGCTCAGGCTCGTCGACTTCGACGTGCTTCTGCAGCGAGTGGATCAGGTCTTCCTTCAGATCGTCGGGAGACAGCGTCTCGTCGGCGATTTCACGCAGCGCCACGACGGGGTTCTTGTCGTTGTCACGATCGATGGTGATCGAGGCACCCTGGGAAATCAGCCGGGCGCGGTGGCTGGCAAGTAGAACCAGCTCGAAGCGGTTCTCAACTTTGTCGATGCAATCTTCAACTGTGACACGGGCCATTGCCTGTCCTTTACGGTCGTGATTTCGGGATTAGCATGCCCGATACAATTAAAAGCCGGCGAATTCAAGTTTTTCGTGCACGGCCCCGCCGTTTATGCGCCGTCCTGCTAAAATTTTCGGAGGAATGTGACAATTCCACCGTTAGTTGCTTGGAATATGCCGAATCGTGCCCTAAATCTCCTTTATATGAATAATTCATAAATTAAGAATTATTCTTTCTTCGTTTGATTAAGCCATTGTTTTTATGGAATTTTGACCGAAGAAATTTTGGATTACTCTAATTGGATTGGCAAGCGATGTTCGACCCACGCGAAAAAATTGCACTCTTCATAGACGGCGCCAACCTCTACGCTGCATCCAAGAGCCTTGGCTTCGATATCGACTATCGCAAGCTTCTGAAAGCATTCCAGAAACGCGGATACCTGCTGCGCGCCTACTATTACACCGCGCTGATCGAGGACCAGGAATATTCCTCCATCCGCCCGCTGATCGACTGGCTCGACTACAACGGCTACAAGGTCGTCACCAAGCCTGCCAAGGAGTTCACCGACTCCATGGGCCGCCGGAAGATCAAGGGCAACATGGATATCGAACTGGCGATCGACGCCATGGAGCAATCCGAAACCGTCGACCACTTGGTCATCTTCTCCGGAGACGGCGATTTTACGACTCTGGTGGAAGCCCTTCAGCGCAAGGGCCGCAAGGTGTCGATCATCTCCACGATGGCCACCCAACCGCCAATGATTGCCGACGACCTGCGCCGCCAGGCGGATCACTTTATCGATCTGCTGTCGCTGAAAAGCGAGATCGGCCGCGACCCGTCCGAACGCCCGCAGAAGCCTGTCGAGATCGCCCCGGCGAGCGACTTCGAGGAGTAATCCTCAATCCAAAGCCTCGAACAGGATCGGCTGGGCGCCCTTCCAGAGCACCAGGTTGCCCATATCCGCGAGCTGCTCGCGGCCTTCGACGATCGTCAGGAAATGATTGCCGGCAAGGGCGCCCATCTTGCTCGCAAATGACGAGCTGCCATAGGCAAAGAGCAGTTCCGTCTCGCTGTGTCCGCCCGGATAAAGCAGGATATCGCCGCGCGACGGATGGCGGGTGTGGTTTTCGAAATCCACGCCGAACTGATAATCGCCGAGCGGCACCCAGACCGCCTCCCCGCTCCAGCGCGAATGGATGGTCTGATTTCGAAAAGGCAGCAGCGACGTGAACGCCGCGCAGGTCTTCGGCGCCCTCTCAATCTCCAGCTTCGCCACGAAGACATGCGACGCGACCAAAATCTTCAACCTTCGCATCGGTCAACGATTGTCCTTCAGCAGGCGGCTCTTCTGCCTATTCCAATCGCGTTCCTTCTCGGACTCGCGCTTGTCATGCAGCTTCTTGCCCTTGGCGAGCGCCAGTTCCATCTTCGCCCGGCCGCGGTCGTTGAAATAGATCTTCAACGGGATCAGGGTCATGCCTTCACGGTTGATGCCAGCGCGCAGCCTGTTAATCTCGCGACTCGACAGCAGCAGCTTACGGCGGCGGCGCGGCTCGTGATTGAAGCGGTTGGCCTGCAGGTATTCCGGCAGATAGGAATTGATCAGCCAGATCTCGCCGCCTTCATCCGACGCGTAAGATTCGGCGATATTGGCCTTTCCTTCGCGCAGCGACTTGACCTCGGTGCCCTTCAAGACGATCCCGGCCTCATACGTATCGATGATTTCGTAGTTGAAGCGGGCCTTGCGGTTTTCGGCCACGACCTTCTTGACGACGCGCTCGCTGCCTCTGGGGGCCATGATTTATTCCAATTCCTTGCAGGGGCGCGCGCAAAACCGCGCCCTCATTTCCTGCCCTTATGTAGGGAAACAGCCGGAACTTGTGAAGACGGACGCCGCCCGCCTTCACGCTCCGCTCAGTTCAGCAAACCGGCGTGGCGCATGGCGGCGTCGATTGCCGCTTCCGTCGCCGGCTCTAGCGTGGAGATGAGCGGGGAGCGCACGTTGCGGCTCATGCGTTCGAGTTTATGGAGGCCGTATTTCGCGCCGCAGAGGCCGGGCTCTAGGAAGATCGCCTTGTGCAGCGGCATCAGGCGGTCCTGGTATTCGAGCGCCTTCGTGTAATCGCCCGCAAGCGTCGCCGCCTGGAACTCGGCACAAAGACGTGGTGCGACGTTCGCCGTCACCGAAATGCAGCCGACGCCGCCATGGGCGTTGAAGCCGAGGGCCGTCGCATCCTCGCCAGAGAGCTGGCGAAAATCCTTGCCGCAGGTGATGCGCTGTTCGGAGACGCGCTCGATCTTGCCGGTCGCATCCTTGACACCCACGATGTTCGAATGCGCCTTGGCAAGCGCGCCCATCGTTTCCGGCGTCATGTCGACCACCGAGCGGCCGGGAATGTTGTAGATATAGATCGGCAGCCTGACGGCCTCGGCGACGGCCGAGAAATGCGCGATCAAGCCTTTCTGCGTCGGCTTGTTGTAGTAAGGCGTGACGACGAGCACGGCATCAGCACCGGCCTTCTCGGCGTGCTGGGCAAGCTCGATCGCCTCGCGCGTATTGTTCGAGCCTGCGCCTGCCATGACCGGCACACGCTTGGCCGCCGCTTCGATGCAGATTTCCACGACCCGTTTGTGCTCGGCATGCGAGAGCGTCGGAGACTCGCCGGTCGTGCCGACCGGAACGAGACCGCTGCTGCCTTCCCTGATCTGCCAATCGACATGGGCGGCGAAGGAGGCTTCATCCACCAGTCCGGCATCAGTGAAGGGGGTGACGAGGGCGGGAATGGATCCCTGGAACATGCGCAACTCCTCACGGCTGATATCCACGCTTCAGCCGCATTCCTTGAATATAGGTTGCGCACCATAAAGCGGCGAAATCGCCGCGACAAGCGCGCATAGATCGGTTTAGGGCAAATTCCGACATCAAATGTGAACGAATTTTACCGGTTTCGGTAAGGTTTCATTAAGAGGCCTGTTGCGAAACTCAAGGCATATTTTCCTCGCGAGTATCCCGGATGAAAAGAGCTGTGTTGATCTTCTCCGCCCTCGGCCTTGCGGCCGCCGCGTGGAGCAGCGTCGCCGCGCCGCTGCCTGAAGCGGGCACTCCAGCACCCGGAGTAAAGCCACTCGGCTTCGTGCCGCAAACCTCCGTGCCGGAATCGATCATGACCGGCGCCATTCCGCGCAGCACGACCGTCGCGCCCGTGAGCGGCAGCTTGAAGGCCGGATTAGACGCGCTTTCCGACAAGAATCCGCAGCAGGCCATCTCGATCCGCAACGGCATGGGCAAGGGGACGCTCGACCGGCATATCCTGACATGGGCGATCGCCGTTTCTGGCATCAAGGGCGTGCCTTCCTACGAGATTGCCGGCGCCGCACAGGAACTCAAGGGCTGGCCGGGGCTTTCCAAGCTGCGCGCGAATTCCGAGCGCGCGCTCTACGACGAAAATCCGGACCCGGCAGCGGTCCTTGCGGCCTTCGGCGATACCGCACCGGAAACGACCCCGGGCGCGATGATCCTTTCGCGCGCACTGGTTTCTGCGGGCAAGCAGGCGCAGGCCGAGAAATATATCCGCAAGGTCTGGCGCAGCGAAGCGCTGGACAAGGAGACGGAAGACAAGATCCTGACGGAGTTCTCCGCTCTGCTTGGTGCGGCCGACCACAAGGCGCGGATGGAATATCTGATGTATCGCGGCCGGACGGCACAGGCCAAACGCTTCGGCGACATGGGCCAGGCGCAGTCTCTCCACAAGGCGTGGTCGGCAGTCGCAGGCAAGGCTGCCAATGCCGGCGCGCTTCTGAATGGAGTCGACAGCAAGTGGTCGAAGGATCCGGGCTATCTCTTCGCCCGCATCGAATATCTGCGCAAGCAAGACAAATATGTCGAAGCCGCCAAGCTTCTGGGTCAGATGCCCTCCGTGCGCGACGCGCTGGTCAATTCCGGCGAATGGTGGAACGAGCAGCGTATCGTCAGCCGCGGCCTCGTCGACCAGGGCCAGTTCAAGGAAGCCTACCGCATTGTCGCCAACCATGTCGCGACGAACCCGACGGACATCGTCGAAGCCGAATTCCATGCCGGCTGGTACGCGCTGCGCGGACTGCAGGATCCGGCAACGGCCGAGACGCATTTCCGCAAGATTCTGCAAGTTTCGAACGGTCCGATCTCCGTTTCGCGGGCCTGGTATTGGCTGGGTCGCGCGGCCGAAGCGGGCGGGCCTGGCAAATCCAGCGAATTCTACGCAAAGGCAGCAAACTTCCCGAGCACTTTCTACGGCCAGCTCGCGGCCGAGAGGCTGGGCCGCAAGACGCTTAACGTCTCCTATCCGTCGCCGAGCGCCGAAGACCGGCAACGCCTCCAGTCCCGCGAGGCGGTGCAGGCGATTTCACGGCTTGAGGCCGCTGGCCACGGCTGGCGCGCGGCCAGCCTTTACCTGGCGCTCGCCGAGCAGCTGCAAAGCGCCGGCGAACTTGCGATCCTGACGGCGCAGGCCGAACGCTCCGGCGACCATCACCTGTCGCTCCAGGTCGGCAAGATCGCCTATTCGCGCGGCATGGATGTCGCCGCACTTGCCTTTCCTGTAGGCGTCATCCCCTCGAACGCGAATATCTCCGGCTCCGGCAAGGCACTTGCCTATGCGATCGCCCGGCAGGAGAGCGCCTTCAACCCCGCCGCCGTCTCGGCCGCAAACGCCCGCGGCCTCCTGCAGCTTTTGCCCGGGACCGCCAAGGCCGTCGCCAAGCGCCACAACATTACCTATTCCGCCGACAAGCTGACGGCGGACGCCGGCTACAACGCCACGCTCGGCGCGCATTATCTCGGCGAACAAATCGACGCCTTCGGCGGCTCCTACATCCTGACCTTCATCGCCTACAATGCCGGACCGAAGCGCGTGCCCGAATGGATCAGCCGCTACGGCGACCCGCGCGGCAAATCCATCAACGAGATCATCGACTGGATCGAGCGCATCCCCTTCCCCGAGACGCGCAACTACGTGCAGCGCGTGATGGAGAATTACGAGGTCTACAAGGCGCGGCTCGGGCAGACGCCGGATATCGAGCGCGACCTGATCGGCGGACGATCTTCATCCTGATCGATTTGCTTATCTCCTGAAGCGGGCTAGATTTCCCAAGTCTCAATTGGGAAATCGCAATGTTTTCAAGCACCACTGACGGCTTCGAGGAAAAGACATACCTATCGGCCGACGGCCTCAAGCTCTACGCCCGCGACTATGGCGCCGGGAATTCGGCTTCCCCGCCGGTGATCTGCCTTTCCGGTCTGACGCGCAATTCCCGCGATTTTCATCAGCTCGCGCTGACGCTCTCGAAGGATCCGGAGCGCCCCAGGCGCGTGCTCGCGCTCGACTCCCGCGGACGCGGCCGCTCGGCGTGGGATGAGAACAAGCAGAATTACAATCTCGCCGTGGAGGCGAACGACGTCCTGACCGCCTGCGCCGCCTTCGGCATTCAACGCGCAGCCTTCATCGGCACCTCGCGCGGCGGGCTGATCCTTCATCTGGTCGCCGAGATGAAGCTGGAATTGCTGGCATGCGTCGTCCTGAACGATGTCGGCCCCGTGCTCGAACCGGAAGGGCTTCGGCATATTCAGAACTATCTCGCAAATCCGCCAAAACCCCGCGACTGGGATGAGGCGACCAGATTGCTTCGCGAACTGCACGAAGCGGAATTTCCCGCTCTTTCCGCCGACGATTGGCGCGGCATGGCTCACGCGATCTATCGCGAGACTGGCGATGGATTGGCCGCGGATTTCGATCCGGCGATCGCAGAGGCGATGATCGCCGCCGACTTCAGCAAGCCGGTGCCGGATCTCTGGAAACAGTTCGACGCAATGGCGGAGATACCGCTTTTGATTATCCGCGGCGAGAACTCGAAGCTGCTGTCAAAGGCAACGGTCGAAGAGATGCTGAGGCGGCATCCGGCAGCACGGCAACTCATTGCAAGACATCAGGGACACGTACCGCTGCTGCACCGCGATGATGTGGAAGCGGAAATCCGTCGTTTTCTCCAAGATCTCTGACGGCAAAGCCGCCTCCGAGCCGCCGGATGCGAACATCCACAGCGCAAAAAGCCCGGCTCGAAAGCCGGGCTTCCCGATTTGACCGATGGTCAGATTAGAACGAACGCTGCAGGCGGAAGAAGCCCGTTACGCCGTCAACGTCTTCAGCATCGTCGAAATCCTCGGCGACGTAGTTGACAGTGACCTTCGTGGAGAGGTTCTCAACGATTTCGTAGTCGAGCGTGACACCAGCGCGCCATTCGCTGCCGCCGTCGAATTCGCCTTCATCGTCGGACTCGATGTTGTTGGTGTACTGAACAGCCGGGGTGATAGTGAACTTGTCGGTTGCCTTGACAGCGTACTGAGCAGCGATTGCCCATTCGCCGTTGGCGTAGTAGTCCGACACACCGCTTGCCCATACACCGGCAAGACCGAACGTGCCCGGGCCGATGTCTGCATAGATGATGCCACGGATGGCGCCATCTTCACGGTCGATGTCGTAACCGCCGAGAAGTTCCCAGCTGATGGCACCGAACTTGCCGCCAACAGCAGCGTCGATACCGACGTTGTTACCACCATTAGAGGGGAAGTCCGTCCCCACAACAACACCGCCAATCGAACGGGTGTCGTCGTCATCGGTGCGTGTCAGCTCTTCAACAGCGATACCGGCGTAGAAGTCGCCAGAGTCGTACTGGTAACGGATCGCGTTGAAGTTGGTGTTGTTGTTGATGGATTCGGTTTCACCGGAGAAGTCAGCATCCCACCAGTTGACGAACTTACCAACGCGGAAGCCGGCGATGTCGATGTAAGCTTCATCGATGATCGTGTCGTTCTGATCGTCCTGGCTGTTGGCAACGCCGTTCGGGCGGAAGTTCGCCTGATAGACGATAACACCTGTCAGCGGACCGTATTCGGTGTCGCTCTTGGCCGTGAAGGCAACCTGACCGCGAGTACGGGCAGACCAGTCTTCGCCGCCGTAAATCTGGTCAGCAACGTCACCAGCGGACCAGTCAACCTGGAAGCGGATGTAACCCTGGATCTTGAGGCAGGTTTCGGTGCCTGGGATGTAGAAATAACCAGTGCCGTAAGCGTCGCAGACGCGGACGTATTCAACCGGCTCCGGCTCGGCAGCGACGATGGCGTCGGCAGCCTGGGCGCCGGAAACTACTGCGAGAGCAGCAGCGGAGCCGAGAAGAAGGCTCTTGATTGTCATAGTGACCTCCAATTCAAAGTTTCGATCGGGTCTGGGATTTTTCGCCGTTAGAGCAGCGTTCCCTGCCCCATCCCCATGTTTCAAGAAGTCGGACGATCAACCGCCCTCGCTTCCGAAGTTGAAAATACAAGACCGCGCCTCTCACGCAATCACCAACTTACGCCTTTGTGGTATTTGCATCCGCCTTACCGGCGTCCTGTTGCTGAAAGGCCACAAGTTGGGCAGGCGCCGCCGCATTTCTTTATGGTTTGTTAAGAAACTGCCGGTTTTGCAGGGGTTTAGCATCGCCTCACATATGTGGCACGACGCCTCCTGTGCCGCATTGATACCAATTTCCGGTCGGATTCGGCGGCGTTTACGACGGCCCCGCAATGCGGGCATGGATGAGGGGGCACCCGAATTGACGATGCTTCACCGCACGAATCACTGCCTAGCAAGGATTGATTCTTCGCACGCGATTCTGATCGCGGATGAATTCGGTTTCACGGCAAGCGCATTGCCGGGACGATGTACGATCCTGCGTAGCCGCATGACGTCCATGGGAACTTCAGCGTGAATTGTGGCTTCGCAATTTTCCGCTGTTGCGGCATCACTTCATCACAATCCGAAATCCTCTCGAAATCGCTCGATCTGGTGCATGCGCTGATGCAGGATCGTCACGATACCGATGTCGCCGTTGCTGAGCCGTCGCCAATAGACGAAATGCCTTTCGTAGCGAAAGACATAGCCATCGACTCCGAACTCCGCGGGAACCGGGCCTGACAGCACCTCGTGCGTTTCTATTCTGTCGAAAGCTGCGAACAGGCCGGTGAGATAGCGGTCGGCCACTCAGCACCCCATGTACTGGTAGATTTCGTCCAGACGGTGAGACGCCGCCTGCTGGATGCGGACGGGCGCCATTCTTGACTATGTCGCGTTGCGCGCGATGACGTCGGCCGCCGAGAGCGGATGGTAGGCGGACTCGGGGGCGGCGAAGGCATGAGTCAATTCCGCTTTCAGCCGATCGAATGCTTCTTTGTCCGCCCGTTCCTTGTCGCGGCGGATCAGGTCACGAATGTACTCGCTGACATTTTCGTAGGAGCCCGTCTCGCCGACATTGGCGGCAACGAAGTCGCTGAGTGCTCCGCGGAGACGGACCGTCATCGTCGTTGTACGGGACATGGCGGCATCCTCGCATGCTTTCTGTCTTCAATATAAACTAAAATGAACACGCGAAGCACGAATGGGCTGCCTACCCCGCGCCCTCATCACCGGCTTTGTAGGAAGCATCGACAACCCGTTCGGCACGAGGCTGTCACCCATGTCTTAGGTACGATCTGTTACCGATGTCTCCGGGTCGGACAATGGGGGTGGTGGCGGAGAGGAAGGGATTCGAACCCTCGATACGCTTTTGACGTATACTCCCTTAGCAGGGGAGCGCCTTCGACCACTCGGCCACCTCTCCGGTGGGAGCCCTGATAGAGTCATTCGACAGGTGAAGCAAGCGCTTTTTCGGCTTCCGCCCGAGAGAAAACGATGCTGCGATCTCAGACCAGCAACTGCTTAAGATCGGCGGCGGCGTCCGCCAGCACGGCCTTGTCGGGATTGATTCCCGATTCCAGCAGCTTCTTGCCCGTCACATAGGCTTTCGCGTCGTTGATCGCGTCGACGGCGATGAACTGGCCGTTCCGGAAATACCAGATGGAATGGGCGCCTTCGCGGGCGCCGGGGCGAAGGAGGGTTTCGTCGTAGCCGAGGTTGAAGCCGGCGATCTGCAGCTTCACGTCATACTGATCGGACCAGAACCACGGCTTCGGCTCATAGGGCACATGACCGCCGGCGATGACCGCGGCGGCGGCGTCGGCCTGGTCGACGGCGTTCTGCACCGATTCGAGCCTTATCTGCCCATCGTGCCAGGGCTGCACGGCGCAATCGCCGGCGGCAAAGATCGAAGGGTCCGAGGTGCGGGCGAATTCGTCGACGAGGATGCCGTTCGCAACGTCGAGGCCGGCTTCCTTGGCCAACTGGTCGTTCGGCACGACGCCAATGCCGACGATGACGAAGTCAATGTCGATCACTGAGTCGTCGGAGAGCTCGGCGCCGCAAACATGTCCGTCCCTGCCGACGAGACGCTTGAGCCCGGTCTTTTCGCGGATCACCACGTCATGGCTCTCGTGGATCGCGCGGATGATGTCGGCCGTCTCCTTGGCGGCGACACGCTGCAAGATGCGGTCGGCCATTTCGATGACGGTCACTTCGAGGCCGCGATGGCGCGCGACGGCTGCCGCCTCGAGACCGATATAGCCGCCGCCTATAATAAGGACGCGCCGGCCGGGGCGCATCTCGTCGGCCAGAAGGTCCGCATCGCGCTTGTCGCGGGCGACATAGACGCCGTTAAGGTCGCCGCCGACGGCTGCCGGCAGCTTGCGCGGCGTCGAACCCGTGGTCAGCGCCAGCGTGCCGTAGTCAAGAATCGAGCCATCCTGCAGCGCCACCTGCTTCTTGTCGCGATCGATCTGCTCGACCCAGGTCGCGAGACGGATTTCGACATTGTTGTCCGGATACCAGTGTTCCGGGCGGAACAGCAGGCGATCGAAGGTCATCTCGCCGAGCAAATATTTCTTCGAAAGGGGCGGACGCTGGTAGGGCAGAACGTCCTCGGCGCCGATGATTGTGATCGGCCGGGTGTCCTGTAGCGCGCGCAGCTTTGCGGCCATCGCGAAACCAGCCTGCCCCGCGCCGATGATTACCAGTCTGTCCGTCACGATCCCACTCCCAGAAGCAGCGTCATTATATAAAGGCGAGAGGTACCCCCCGCCCCTGGCGCCGTCAACAGGAAGCCGATCTTGCCCGTCAGCCGATCTCGATCCAGCGGCGCTCGTGGAACGACTGTGCCATGGCGTGAACAGACTTCTCTATCCTGAGACCGTCTTCGAATGTCACCAAGGACGACGGGGCGCCGGAAATGGCGCGGATCAGTTCGCGGCATTCGATGATCTTCAGGTCGTTGAAGCCGAGGCCATGGCCGGGTGCGGGAATGAAGCGGTCGTAGGGCTGGTGTGCGGGCGCCGCGAGGATCTTGCGGAAACCCTGCTCCGTGCCACGGCCTTCGGCCTGGTAGAGCTCGAATTCGTTCATGCGTTCCTGATCGTATGCGATTGAGCCTTTCGAGCCGAATATCTGCAGTGCGATGCGGCCCTTGCGGCCCCAGGCGGCACGGTTTGCCATCAACACGGCGGAAATGCCGCCGCCAAGTCGCATCAGAACGTTCGCGCCATCGTGATTCTCGACAGCACGGCGACCTCCCTCCTTCGTGGGGCGGTCGGCATAAGGCTTCACCATATCTGTAATGACGGCCTCGACGTGGCCAAAAAGATACCAGAGCAGCGACAGCGGATGCACGGCGAAATCGTCAAGCGCGCCGTAACCGGAAGACAGTTCGCTCTTCCAATAGAAGACGCCGTCCGGGTCGGCCATGAAATCCTCGTCCATCTCAACGCGGATGTGGTTGACGGTGCCGATCGCGCCCTCGCCGATCAGCGTCTTGATGTGCCGCATCACCGGGTTCTGGATATAATTGTAGCCGAGCACGGCGACTTTGCCGGAGGCCTTTGCCGCTTTCAGCATCTGCTCGGCTTCGGCAAAAGCGGGCGCCATCGGCTTTTCGCACCAGACATGCTTTACGGCTTCGAGCGCCGCAATCGCCATTTCGGCATGGAACTGGTTCGGTGTAGTAACGGAGACGACGTCGACCTCCGGATCGGCAATCAGCGCTTTCCAATCGGCCGCCGCCTTTTCGAACCCGAATTCGGCGGCGCGCGATTTTGCGAGGTCCGCATTGGCTTCGGCGAGGTGCACGAGCCTTGGGCGCTCGACATCACCGAAGACAGTTTTCACCGCATTCCAGGCCAGCGCGTGGCACTTGCCCATATAACCGGTGCCGATCAAACCGATGCCAATTGGCTTCATTTCCACCACCTCCTCCATGTCCGTGGCGATTTTTGGAATATTTGGACCGTTTTGACAAGCCGGCATGGCTGCGTCATCTGCGCCAGGCAACGCCGAACACTGTTCAAAACCCTTCAATTCCACGGGATTAAAAACAGTTAGGATCGAAAAGCGAAATCATTTATGCTTTTGAATATGGAATATTTGTTTCATCTTCTGGACCGCCTGCATGGATAACGACCCCAAGAGATTCGTGCGCGTGCCCCGCGATTTCGAAAGCCTGCGCAGCACGATCATCGAGCGCAAGGCAAGCATGCCGAAGCGGCTGGCGCAGGTCGCTGCCTTTGCGCTCAGCCATCCCGACGAGATCGCCTTCGGCACAACGGCAAGCATTGCTGCTGCTTCGGATGTTCAGCCGTCGACGCTGGTGCGACTTGCGCATCACCTCGGCTATGAGGGCTTCTCCGATCTCCAGAGCATTTTCCGCGAGCGGCTGCGCGACAGGACGCTGAGCTATGAGGAGCGCCTCGCCACGCTGGAGCAATCCGGCGGCGCCGGCGAGGACGCCAATCTGCTTTCAGGGTTCATCGCCGCGGCCACCCAGTCCATCAACCGCATGGCGGCGACGGTCGGGACGGAAACATTCACCCGGGCCGTCGACATCTTGGCTGCGGCGGATACCATATATCTTATAGCGAAACGCCGCTCCTACCCGCTGACGGCGCATATGACCTATGCCTTTTCGAAACTCGGCATCCGCCACCAGATCGTGGCCTCACCGAACGGGGTCGATCCGGAGATGGTACAGTTCGCAACGCCGAAGGATGCGGCAATCGCGGCCAGCTTCTCACCTTATGCTGCCGATAGCCTCAGTCAGGCCGAAGGGCTGGCTGATCGCGGCGTGCCGGTCGTCGCGATCACCGATTCGGCTTTCTCGCCGCTTGCGGCCTGCGCTGCCTGCTGGTTCGAAGTTGCCGAAGCTGACTTTGCCGGCTTCCGCTCGCTTTCCGCCTCCATGGCGCTGGCGATGGCGCTGCCTGTGGCGATCGCCGAGCGCCGACGCAAGTTTCACCACCCGAAAACCTCAAAAGAGAAAATGGAATAAACATTCCGAATTGACAAAAATACGGAACTAATGTTTCATTATTCAAAATTTGCAGGCGGCAATGCCCTGCACGAATCCAGCGGGAGGACATCATGGCACAACCGAATCCGGGTCCGCGGCCCGAGCCGTCTCTTGATGTGATCACCATCGGCCGCTCGTCCGTCGATCTCTATGGCCAACAGATCGGCTCACGGCTGGAGGACATCGGCTCTTTCGCCAAATCCGTCGGCGGCTGCCCGGCCAATATCGCGATCGGCACAGCTCGCCTCGGCCTCAAGTCCGGCCTGATCACCCGCG
The DNA here is from genome assembly GCF_025200715.1 of Rhizobium sullae. NCBI lineage: Bacteria > Pseudomonadati > Pseudomonadota > Alphaproteobacteria > Hyphomicrobiales > Rhizobiaceae > Rhizobium > Rhizobium sullae. Next base: position 835,148 of record NZ_CP104143.1, on the reverse strand, counting down.
TCGGCAATGAGCAGATGGGCCGTTTCATCATCGAGCAGTCGGCGCGCGAAGGTGTTGCGACCAAGGGCATCAAGACCGACAAGGAACGGCTGACGGCGCTCGTGCTGCTTGCGGTGGAAGGCGAAGGCGTTTCACCGATGATCTTCTATCGTTCGGACTGCGCCGACATGGCGCTCGACGAAGACGATATTGACGAGGACTTCATCAAGTCGTCGCACGCGGTTCTCGTGTCCGGCACGCATTTTTCCCGCCCGAATACGGAGGCCGCGCAGCGCAAGGCGATCCGTATTGCCAAGGCGAATGGGCGCAAGGTGATCTTCGACATCGACTACCGGCCGAATCTCTGGGGGCTTGCCGGCCATGCCGAAGGCTTCGAGCGCTATGTGAAGTCCGACCGCGTCTCTTCCAAAATGAAAGAGACGCTGCCGGATTGCGATCTCATCGTCGGCACGGAAGAAGAAATCCTGATTGCTTCCGGCGCGGACGACGTGCTTGGAGCACTGAAGGAGATCCGCCGCCTTTCCGCGGCAACGATCGTGCTGAAGCGCGGCGCGATGGGCTGCATCGTCTACGATGGGCCGATTGCCGACGATCTGGAAGCGGGCATCATCGGCCAGGGCTTCCCGATTGAGGTCTTCAACGTGCTCGGCGCCGGCGACGCCTTCATGTCCGGCTTCCTGCGCGGCTGGCTGAAGGACGAACCGCTGAAGACCTGCGCGACCTGGGCCAATGCCTGTGGGGCCTTCGCCGTCTCCCGCCTGCTCTGCTCACCGGAATATCCGACCTGGGCGGAGCTCGACTTCTTTTTGAAGAACGGCAGCGAGCATCGGGCGCTGCGCAAGGACGAGGCGATCAACCACATCCACTGGGCATCGACGCGCAAGGGCAACATTCCGTTGCTGATGGCGCTCGCCATCGACCATCGATCGCAACTCACCAGCGTCTGCGACGAGCTGGGTATCGACTACAAGAAGATCGTCGCCTTCAAGCGGTTGGCCGTCGAGGCGGCGGCACGCGTTGCCGATGGCCGCGATGGTTATGGCATGCTGATCGACGAACGGTTCGGCCGCGATGCCTTCTTCGATGCGGCGGCCAAAAACTTCTCCTGGATCGGACGGCCCGTCGAATTGCCGGGTTCAAAGCCTTTGCGCTTCGAGTTTAGCCAGGACATCGGCTCGCAACTCGTCGAATGGCCGCTCGACCACTGTATCAAGTGCCTCTGCTTCTATCATCCGGACGATCCGGCCGATCTGAAGAGCGAGCAGCAGGAGAAGCTGCGCACACTCTTCGAGGCGGCGCGCAAGGTGGGCCGCGAACTGCTGGTCGAAATCATTGCCAGCAAGAACGGACCACTGACCGACGGCACGATCTCGACTGCCATGGAAGAGCTTTACGCGCGCGGTATCAAACCCGACTGGTGGAAGCTGGAGCCGCAGGCTTCGACAGCTGCCTGGAAGAAGATCGAGGCCGTGATCGCCAAGAACGATCCGTGGTGCCGCGGTATCGTGCTGCTGGGGCTGGAGGCGCCCGCCGAAGAGCTCGTGAAAGGCTTCGAGGCCACGCTCGCCGCGCCCTCCGTCAAGGGTTTTGCCGTCGGCCGCACCATTTTTGCCGACGCGGCGCGCGCCTGGCTCTCCGGCAACATGAATGATGAGGAAGCGATCGCCGATATGGCCGGACGCTTCCGCCGACTGACCGAGGCCTGGTTGAAAACCCGCGGGCTGCATTAATTAAGAGCATTTGGGAGGTGCCCGATGGGCAAGACAATCCGATTGACGATGGCGCAGGGTGTTGCGCATTTCCTAAAGAAGCAGATGACCGTGATCGACGGCAGGAAGGTACCGATCTTCGGCGGCGTCTGGGCGATCTTTGGCCACGGCAATGTCGCCGGCATGGGCGAAGCTCTCTATCAGGTGCGCGGCGAGCTGCCGACCTATCGCGCACATAACGAACAGGGCATGGCGCATGCGGCGATCGCCTATGCCAAGGCGAGCTTCCGCCAACGCTTTATGGCCTGCACGAGCTCGATTGGCCCCGGCGCCTTGAACATGGTGACGGCAGCCGGCGTCGCGCATGTCAACCGCATACCGGTGCTCTTCCTGCCCGGCGACATCTTCGCCAACCGCGCGCCCGATCCGGTGCTGCAGCAGATCGAGGATTGGGGCGACGGCACGGTTTCGGCCAACGACGCCTTCCGCCCGGTCTCGCGCTATTTCGACCGCATTACCCGCCCCGAGCAGATCATCACGGCGCTCAAGCGTGCCATGCAGGTGCTGACCGATCCGCTCGACTGCGGCCCGGTGACGCTCTCGCTCTGCCAGGACGTCCAGGCGGAAGCCTTCGATTATCCGGAGAGCCTCTTCGAAGAAAAAGTCTGGACGATCCGCCGTCCGCATCCGGACACCGATGAGCTCGCTTCCGCGATCGCGCTCGTCAAGTCGGCCGAAAAACCGGTGATCATTGCCGGCGGCGGCGTGCTCTACTCACAGGCGACGAAGGAACTGACAGCCTTCGCCGAGGCGCACGGCATTCCTGTCGCCGTCAGCCAGGCCGGCAAATCGTCGATCGACGAGCGCCACCCGCTGGCGCTCGGCTCCGTCGGCGTCACCGGCACGTCGGCTGCCAACGCCATGGCAGAGGAAACCGATCTCATCATCGCCGTCGGCACCCGCTGCCAGGACTTCACCACCGGCTCCTGGGCGCTATTCAAGAACGACAAGCTGAAGATCCTGGGCCTCAACATCGCCGCCTACGATGCCTATAAACATAACGGTCAGCCGCTGGTCACCGACGCCCGCGAGGGCCTGAAGGCGCTGTCGAAGGGGCTTGGCGGCTGGAAGGCGCCGGCAGCACTTGCGGAAAAGGCGACGAAGGAAAAGAACGTCTGGATGGATGCAGCCAACAAGGCGATGGCTTCCACCAATGCCGCCCTGCCCTCGGATGCGCAGGTTATCGGCGCGGTGACGCGCTCGATCGACCTGGAAAAGGCGATCGGCCTTTGTGCGGCAGGCGGCCTGCCGGGCGAGATGCACAAGCTGTGGCCAGCCACAGCCCCCGGCAGCTACCATATGGAATACGGCTTTTCCTGCATGGGTTACGAAATCGCCGGCGGCCTCGGTGCGAAGATGGCGAACCCGGACAAAGAGGTCTTCGTTCTGGTCGGCGACGGCTCCTACATGATGCTCAACTCCGAGCTTGCGACCTCGGTGATGATGGGCATCAAGGTGAATATCGTTCTGCTCGACAACCGCGGCTACGGCTGCATCAACCGCCTGCAGATGGAAACGGGCGGCGCGAACTTCAACAACCTGCTGAAGGACTCCTATCACGAAGTGATGCCGGAAATCGACTTCCGGGCGCATGCCGAGAGCATGGGCGCCATCGCGGTCAAAGTTTCCTCGATTGCCGAACTGGAAAAGGCGATTGCCGATTCGAAGAATAACGAGGGCACCTCGGTCTTCGTCATCGACACCGACCCGCTGATCACGACGGAAGCCGGCGGCCACTGGTGGGATGTCGCAGTGCCGGAAGTGAGCCCCCGCCAACAGGTCAACAAGGCGCATGCGGCTTACGTAAAGGCACGCGCCGCCCAGCGCGTCGGCTGATCGGCTGCTGCCATTTTACCGGAAGAGCGGTCCCGCTCTTCCAACAATGCCTTTAAGGAGACTATTGATGAAGGCCAAACTTGGCATGTCGCCCATCGCCTGGTGGAACGACGATCTTCCTGAGCTCAGCGACGATGTGTCCCTCGAGGAATGCCTGCGGCAGTCGCGCAGCGCGGGCTTTACCGGCATGGAAAAGGGCCGCCGTTTCCCCGAAGACCCGCAGGTAATGCTGCCCATCCTGCGCGCCGCCGACGTGACGCTGTGTGGCGGCTGGTTCTCAGGCACGCTAGTCGACGAGGAACTTGCCGCGAACAAAGACCGCATCACCCCGATGATCGAGTTGTTCAAGGCGGTCAATGCGCCCTGCATCGTCTATGGCGAGGTCGGCCGCTCCATACAGGGCGACCGCTCCAAGCCACTCGCGACCAAGCCGCGCCTCTCCGATGACGAGATGAAGGCCTATGCGCGCCGCGTCACCGAGTTCGGGGAATGGTGTGCCGACCAGGGCATGCCGCTCTCCTATCACCATCACATGGCCGCCGTGGTCGAAACCGAGCCGGAGCTCGACGCCTTCATGCACAATTCCGGCGAAGGCATTCCGCTGCTGCTCGATGCCGGGCATCTGGCCTTTGCCGGCGGCGACGTGCTGCGCGCTGTCGACAACCACCACGCCCGTATCAACCATGTTCACGTCAAAGACATCCGCAGACCTGTCGTGGATGGACTGGACCGCAGCCGGCAGTCCTTCCTCGACGCGGTGGCGCTTGGCGCCTTCACCGTGCCTGGCGACGGCTCGCTCGATTTCGGCGCCATCGTCCAGCGGCTCGCCGATTACGGCTATGAAGGCTGGTTCGTGGTCGAGGCCGAACAGGACCCGCGTAAAGCGCCCCCGCAGAAGATGGCCGAGATCGGCCATGCTGAATTGATGCGCGTCATGACGGCTGCGGGTTACACGGTGGAAACGGAAGGTTTTCCCAAGGGGTAACGGGAGACCTACCGGGTCTTTGGAGCAAGACGCAGCGCGGCACATCCCTTCTCCCGTCGGGGAGAAGGTGGCGGCAGCCGGATGAGGGGGCCGCCCCCCACTAACGCACGAGGAGAAACACCATGCCAAACCTCAAGGTGAAGCCGTCCGGCACGAGCGGCCGCGTCATCCATGTCACGCCGGAAAGCGCCGGCTGGACCTATGTCGGCTTTGACCTCCACCGGCTGAAGCCGGGCGAAACAGCGTCCGGCGAGACCGGCGACCGCGAGATCTGCCTCGTCTGGGTGAGCGGCAAGGGCAAGGCGACGGCCGGCACGAAGGATTTCGGTACGCTCGGCGAGCGCATGAGCCCGTTCGAGGGGGCGCCGCATGCGATCTATATCCCGATGGAATCAACCTGGTCGGTGACGGCCGAGACCGATCTGGAGCTCGCTGTCTGCTCCGCTCCCGGCGGCGGCACTTACCAAGCCAAGGCGATTCCGCCCGGCACGCATCCGTCGCTCACACGCGGCAAGGGCACGAATGTCCGCTACGTCAACAATATCATGCCGGAGGACGACGGCTCGGCGCATTCGCTGCTGGTCGTCGAAGTCATCACGCCCGGAGGCCATACCTCTTCCTATCCGCCGCACAAGCACGACCAGGACAACCTGCCTCACGAAAGCTTCCTCGAAGAGACCTATTATCATCGCCTGAACCCGCCGCAGGGCTTCGGCTTCCAGCGCGTCTACACCGACGACCGGTCGCTGGACGAGGTGATGGTGCTGGAAGACGGCGACGTGACGCTCGTTCCCAAGGGCTATCACCCCTGCGCCGCGACGCATGGCTACGACCTCTACTATCTCAACGTCATGGCCGGTCCGAAGCGCATCTGGAAATTCTACAACGCACCCGAGCACGAATGGCTGCTGAAGGCCTAGCGCCGCGTTCGATCGCTAAATAATCTGACAGCGCGAAAGCCGCGCAGGTGGTTCACTGCGATCTCATGGTCCCGTCCCGATCAGGGGACGATCAACCGGAGGATCATCAGATGAAGAAGACCACATGCGCTGCCTGCGACTGCGAACTCGGTCCCGGAGCCATTAGCGTCAAACTCGGCGGCAAGATCGTCGAGGTCTGCTGCGAAGAATGCGGCGCAGCGCTGAAGGAGGCCGACGCCGCTGCAACCACAGCGGCGACCGGCAAGAGCTAGACCTCTCCGGCAGCTAGAGCCTTTCCGGGCTAGATATCGAGCGCCAGATGCGGCCGGCCGTTCGATGTCTTGCGCGGCGAGACGCCGTTCGTGTCAACCTGCGCGTTGATGCGCTGGCGGAAGGCGGAAAAGCTCTCGAAGGTCACGACATCCACCGGTTCATCGAAATGGATTGTGATCTTGTGAAGCCCGCCGCCGGTCTCTGCGAGTGCCAGAATCTTGCCGGTAAACGGCTGGTTCAGGTAGCGGCCGCGCACGTGCGAGCCGACGGAGAGCGCTGTGATGGGATCGGCGTTCGGTTTCGTTGCGAGAGCCGAGAGTGTGTTCCAGTCACGCACGCCATGCTGCTGGGCAACGAGTTCGAGTGCGGCGCTGTGCGAAATCGCGCTACCGCGCGTTTCCATCGCCTGGCGAAGCCGCTTTGCCTGCGCCTTCAGTTCATCGATGGGAAGATAGGTCGTCATGTGTTCAGCCTTTCGGAAGGCATGCCATTTCGACTGCAAAGGGGAGCTCGCATTGCCGTCAGTCAGCATGCACCAATTGGCTGCGATGTGAACTTCGAGGACCTCACCATGGACTTTCATCCGCGAGCGGCCGGCGCCTCGAACCAGCGCCTGATATGGGCGACGCCGCTCGTCCTGTCAAGAACGCCCCAGAATGGACCGTCCTGCCTCCACCGATCGCTGAAAATCAAGGGATTTCTTGTCCAGCCACGCATAAGGCTCAAATTCTATTGATCCTGTTCAATACCTGTCAGCATTCTTGCGTTACCTTTCAATCGGACAACGAGTGGAGGCTAATATGGCCTTTCAGACGCACCTCAACGACGACAAGAACGAGCAGGAGAAATCCTACCGGGATTTCTCGCTCGACCGGCCCGGCAAGATCATTTTCGTCGGCCATCACCTCAGCACCGGCACGCAGGCCCGCTGCCTGATCCGGACCATCAATCTCGCCGGCGCCGTCCTCGAAGTGAGCCCGACGCTCGAGGTTCCGAACCACTTCTTCCTCGAAATTCTCGGCATCCGCGACGAGATCGGCTCGACGGTCGTCAAGCGGGAAGGCGAGCTCGTGACGATCAGCTTCAACATGCTGATCAATGCGGAATTCCTGCACCATGTGCTGCGCCTGAGCTTCGAAGCGGACGTCTGACGCGCTTCGCCTTCCGGTCGGGACGGCGGGCGCTGTCGCGCGCGGCAAACCATACGATCAACGGCAGGAGCCACCGCAGGCCGTCCCATTCCGGCCCGTCGAGCGGGTCTGCGAAAGGGTCGTGGCGGCCGCTTCTGTTTCTTGTCTCCAGCCCGTTCCAGAGAGCTACCCAGTTGAGAAGCATTGTCAGGTTCTCCATCTATCTGTTGGAGCACTTGAACTAAGCCTTCGCCGTCGCCGAATGTAGAGCTTGCGGAAGAAAGGGGGTTTTCAGAAATGAAAGACGCGAACTGGGACGATCTGCAACTCTTCTTCCACGTGGCGACCGCCGGCGGACTGTCGGCAGCTGCGGCAAAGACCGGCCTCAGCCCGCCGACGATCGGCCGGCGCATGCTGGCGCTGGAGCGCGCCACGGGCCGCGCGCTTTTCACACGCGGTCCGACCGGCTATCTGCTGGCAAAGGACGGCACGGCGCTTCTGGAGCGCGTGCGCCTGATGCAGGAGGCCGCGCAATCGATCTCCGACTGGCGCGGCGAGGTGCTAACCCTGCCGATCGTTTCGACGGCGGCCGACAGCTGGACGTCGCGTTTCATCGCCGACCACCTGGCAAGAATCTGGACGCCGAAAGACCGGTTCCGCATGTGCTACAAGACCTGCGATATGAATATCGATTTCACCTATCGCGAAGCGCATATCGCCATCCGGCACAGCCGCCCGGAAAACGGCAATATCGCAATCCGGCGATCAGTGACGGTCGCGCACGCCGCCTACCAGGCGGCAAGCTTCGATAATGACAACCGCAATTGGATTTCGCTCGGCACCGACAGCGCCATCACGCCGGCGGACAAATGGACCTTCGAGCAGCCGGACTCCTGGATTACCGGCTGGACGAATACGCCGCACATGCTTTTCCACCTGATCCGCGGCGGCGCCGGGCGCGGCGTGCTTCCGTGCTTCATAGGCGATGCGGAGCCCAGCCTGACACGCGCCGGACCGATCATCGAGCCGCTCACCTATGACATGTGGATCACCGCGCATGACGACGAACGCCAGCGGCCGGAGGTGCGCGCAGTCATCGACAGACTGGCAGCGCTATTCGGCGAGAATGAGGATTTGTTCGCGGGACGGAAGAGCAGCGGGTGAGAAGAGCGCGAGCCCTTGTACACGCTCTTCTTCCGGTGGACCGATCAGGCAACCAGGCGGCGCTCGATCTCATCGACCGGCATGTTGGTATAATCCTTGGGGACTTCCGCCGAGATAGCTGCCAGCGCTTCGGCGCTCAGGTTCGGCCTCAAAGTACCGAGCGCCTTGGGCGGCGCCACCAGGATGATACGGCGAGCGTTTTTTTCACGGACCAGCTTATCCAGCTTCGCAGCGATCTGCCTCAGAAAATCGGCTTCCGCCTGCGCCTGCCAGTCCGTTTGCTCCATGGCGCTGCCGCTCGTGCCGTCCGGAGCGTGGGCCCGTCCCGGCTTATCGGAGCCGAGTTCGCGGGTGGGCTCGCTGGGTTGGCTCAGCGTTTCATACACCTGCAGGTTCATGAGAAGCGCATTGCCTGCATTGCGCATGATCAAAGCCTTCGCACCATCACAGACCACAACCCATGATTCCCACGGCACTTTGATGTCAGCCATTTTCGTTTCCTCTTGATGGATTATTCGAAGCGAAACGCTTCATCGACAGAGGCAAAACGTACAGTAATTGAAAGAGTTCGGAGGGTCCACGCATAAATCGATTCGGAGAGGTGATCCGATACCTGAACTCGCGAAATCAGGCTTGTGCGCCTAAAAACAAAATTAGCTTTCATTAAAATTGTCCCGATCCGTTTGACGAATGCGAAAAGCATTCATGTGACGCTATGCGACAACAGGGCCAGGATGAGCTGGCCTAGGGAGAGCCGCGTCATGTCCATGCTCCGAGCAACGCACCTTGCTACGGTCAGATCGGAAGTCTACGACGTACGCTGGGAGCAGTTCAATGTGCAGCGCCCGGCCCGCATCGTCGCCGTCCGTCCATGCCTGACAGGCATCTCGCTTCGAAGCGCTGAAATCCTCGATATTTCCCGCGGCGGTGCCACCTTCGTCGTCTCGTCGACGGCCGGGCTGCCAAAACACTACTATCTCAACATTCTCGGCCTTGCCTATCGCATCGGTTGCGCGGAGGTCTACCGCAACAACGAGCGCATCGGCGTCCGCTTCATCAACGTCATGGATCCTGAAATCCTTCGACGCGTCGTGCGCGCCGATTTCATGGCCGGCAACATAGAGGCAATGGAAGCGCGCCGCTCGACGCGCATCGAAAGCAGACCGTAAGTCAGTCCGCGCGCTATGAAATAATCTTCCTTGCCTTGAGGATGCCAGCGCCTATTGTTGGCGCGATTTTTCATCATCCCGGGAATCTGCATTTCGATGTCCGCCTTTTCGCGCTTCACGCCACTGGTCAGCGCCCTTCCTTCCACCGTTCCCTTTGTCGGTCCCGAGGCCATCGAGCGCCAGCGCGGCCTCAAGGTCGAGGCCCGCATCGGCGCCAATGAAAACGGCTTCGGCCCCGCGCCCTCCGTGCTTGCCGCGATGCGCGAGCAGGCGGGCGACATCTGGAAATACAACGATCCGGAAAACTTCGATCTCCGCGAGGCGCTGGCCGCCCATCTCGGCGTGATGGCTGCTAACATCGCGATCGGCGGCGGCATCGACGAACTGCTCGGCCAGATCGCCCGCATGGTGATCGAGCCGGGAATGCCGGTCGTCACGTCGCTCGGCGGTTACCCGACGTTCAACTTCCATGTCGCTGGCTTCGGCGGGCGGCTGGTGACGGTGCCCTACGCCAACGACCACGAGGACCTCTCCGGCCTGCTCGATGCGGCGAAGCGCGAGAACGCACCGCTCGTCTACTTCGCCAACCCGGACAATCCGATGGGTAGCTGGTGGGATGCGGACAAAATCATCGCCTTCGCCCGCGCCCTTCCCGAAACCTGCCTGCTGGTGCTCGATGAGGCCTATAGCGAAACCGGCCCTGCCGGCTCGCTTCCCTCGATCGAGGCACTGATCGGCCTGCCGAACGTCGTCCGCACCCGTACCTTCTCCAAGGCCTACGGTCTCGCCGGGGCACGCGTCGGCTATGCCATCTCGACGCCCGGCACGGCTTTGGCCTTCGACAAGATCAGGAACCACTTCGGCATGAACCGGCTGGCGACAGCGGCAGCACTCGCCGCGCTCAAGGACCAAACCTATCTTGCTGAGGTCGTCGGCAATATCCGCGCCGCGCGCGAGCGCATCGCCGCAATCGCCCGCGCCAACCAGCTGTCGCCGCTGCCGTCCGCCACCAACTTCGTCGCGATCGATGCCGGACGCGACGGTGCCTATGCTCGCGCCATCGTCGACGGGTTGATGCAGCACGGCGTCTTTATCCGCATGCCGGGGGTCGCGCCGCTCAACCGCTGCGTCCGCGTCAGCGTCGGGCCGGAGCGGGATATGACCCGCTTCGAGGACGCCCTGCCCCAGGTTCTCCGCTCGCTGGGTTAGATTGAAGCGTTCTGTTGGCTCTAAACGGAAAAACCGCGCCGGCCTTGTTTCTGCCGGTCGCGGTTTCCGTTCTCCCGGCTCAGGCTCCGTCCAAAGCGCCCGCCAGCCCCTCTTTTTGAGGTTGTTATTTCTCTCGATTATTCCTTCGTGCCGGAGACAGCCTCAGTGGACCGTCATCCACTCGCGGGCGGCGCGGAGTGCCGCGGCGAGCTGCATCTTGTCCATCGTGGCGGCGACATCGGCGCGAAGCTCGGCAGCACGGTCATTGCCCTTGATCGCGGCGATGTTCAGCCACTTGTGGGCGGCGACGAGATCGACGTCGCAGCCGCGGCCTGTTGCATACATCAGGCCCATTTCGCAGAAGATATCGGCGTTGTTGTCGCCACCCATGGTGGCCATTTCAGCATTGTGCATTTCAAAGCGTGCCATCGGTTTAATCCCTGTTTAGCCTGTTATCGACTTGCCCTGTTTTACCTTCCGCGCCGTGCCGTCTATCGCAGCTTTCGGTCCCGTCGGTGTGGCGGGTTTGCCCCGCTCGTTTGATGGCTCCACTATGCCGGCACGCTTTCAAAAAACGCCTAAAATGCATGATTAATTTGAGACAAACAAAGTGCAAACACTTGGTAAAATTGGGTTTTTGTTAAACATCGGAGTCCCTGCGTATTAAGGACTTTTCGCACAATTTTACGAAAGATTCATATTTGAAAATCAACCTTTCGTTCACCACAAAATCAGCCCGCAAAAAGAGAAATGGAAAAATCCGGCGCAAAAGCACGCTGGAAATCGCCGATTTTCACCGACGCGGATATTCACCTTTACGTTCGCGTCAGTTATTTTCGCCGCGCTCAGGACATCAGGGAGGAAAAGATGATCCGCACACTTATTCTTGCCAGCGCAATGGCGCTTTCGGCCAGCCTTGCTTATGCGGAGGAGCCGATCGTTGGCAGTTGGAAGACGGACTCGGGCGAAACCGCCCAAATCGCTTCTTGCGGTGGCAGCTACTGCGTCACGCTGAAGACCGGCAAATTCGCCGGCAAGAAGATCGGAACGCTTGCCGGCACCGGCGGCACTTATAATGGCGAGATCACCGACCCGAAAAACGACAAGACCTACAGCGGCTCGGGAAGCGTTACCGGCAATTCGCTGAAGATGAAGGGCTGCGTGCTCAAGGTGCTCTGCAAGTCGCAGAGCTGGACGCGGCTTTAAGACGCCCAGTCCGTCGCAAAGTCGACCTTGCGCTGATTTTTTTGCGACGGACATTTTCCTTGGAATTTACTGACAACGAGTTTGGCACGAATGTCAGGAACCCACGACAACATCGTGGTGTCAGGGGACCCAGTCGGCCCCGAAACGGTCGGAGATCATTTAGAATAGGTTTTTGCCGTCGCTCCTCGGATCACCGTTTACCTGATGAGGCGTGTAAAGATCGGTCCGGACCCGTCGCCGCCATGGCCTTGCAAGATTTTCCGGATCAATTTTGATGTCAGCGACAGCAATAGCGGGCATACCGTTCTTAGGGCATTGTGCTGCCCACTGACCATCTGGAGCGGCAATTCCCGAGGGAACGGCCGTGCTCTGGGGTGCAAGGGTGGAATAGCTGACCCAGTAAATATTGCTTGCCGCATGCCCCAATACCTCAGCGGCAAATGCCGGAGCATTAGAAGGGCTATCTCCTGCTGTCGAGAACAGGACGCAATCGACATTAAGTTTCTCGTATTCGATGAATATCTCGGGATAGTGCGCTTCCATGCCGATCGCGCAGCCGAAACGGAAGCCATCCACCTCAAAAGTCACGGGGATCCTCCCTGGCGAGTACATGAACGAGATTTTCGTGTTCGATAGCAGGCGCTCATCATAGCGCGTCACCAGCTCCCCACGGTCGGAGACGACATAAAGGCTGTTATGCGGCCGGTGCGGCGAGGTGAGCTGATGGACGGAACCGAATACCGTCCAAAGCTTAAGCTCGTTCGCAAGTCTTCTGGTGACTTCCAGTTCCTCGCGCAAAGCGCCCCATTCGAAGCGCGTCCAGTCGGAAGGCCCGATTTCTCTCGGCCCGATTTCGGACATGATTCGTTTATGTGGCCAGCAGGTTGTTCCTTCCGGGAAATGCAAGAGGCGAGCCCCGGCTTTATGGGCGTCACGCATGAGGCGGCGCATCTCCGTTCCACTGGCATGAAACGCCGAAATGTCACGGGGATCATTGAACAGGGATGTTTGGGCTACAGCCATCCGTATCGAACGGATAGCGGGCTCGTCCGGAGGTTGGCGAATATGTTGGAGAGCTGCGGTGTATGATTCGCCGGTTTTGGCCGCGCGAGCACGTACACGGCGTTTGAGATTTCCGTTTTGCGTCATTGTCAGGCCTTTCACGTCCCGGACGCAGTTCCCCAGCAACCCACCCGAAACGATCGGACCAAGAGAGCGACCGGAGACAAAAGTCCCTTTGCCTCCGTTCAAGACCATTCTGAGGAAGGTCTGGGAGGTTAGGCGCAGGCCACGCCAGGACAAGATTGTCGGGCAAGTGCCGATTCGTCAAGCTGTCGCAAAATCCCCCCGATTAAAGCGACACTTGTGTGTCTGACTTTTGAACATTGCAAAACCAATCCTCCACCCGCGCCGAAATATCTTCAGCAGCGATGGCCGCCCTCAGCACCATGCTTCGAGTGACCGTCGCTTTCAGCCCTCGGGCTTTCGCATATCAGCGGGCGCGCTGGTTGAAGAGGATCTTCTGCGCTTCCTTGTCGTCAGCAATATTCGCCTGGCGTTCGCGCTCTTCCTTGCCGACTTCGATTCCCCTTAGAACCGCCGGGCGCCGGTGCATGCGCTCGAACCAGGCCTTGAGGTTCGGAAACTCGTTGAGGTCCTGGCCCTGGCGTTCATAGGGGATGACCCAGCCGATTGAGGCCATGTCGGCGATCGAGTATTCGCCGGCGAGATAGTCCCGCCCTTCCAGCCGCCTGTTCATGACGCCGTAGAGGCGGTTCACTTCGTTGGTATAGCGGTTGATGCCGTATTCGATCTTCTCCGGCGCATAGCTGCGGAAGTGGTGAGCCTGGCCGGCCATCGGGCCGAGGCCGCCGACCTGCCAGAAGAGCCATTCTTCCACCTGCACGCGCATCCGCTCGTCCGTGGGATAGAACTTGCCGTATTTGCGGCCGAGATATTGGAGGATGGCGCCGGATTCGAAGACCGAGATAGGCTCGCCGCCGGGGCCGTCCGGGTCGATGATCGCCGGCATGCGGTTGTTCGGCGCGATCTTCAGGAAGTGCGGCGCGAACTGCTCACCCTTGCCAATGTTGATGTACTTCACCTCGTAGGGAACGCCGAGTTCCTCGAGCATGATGCTGATCTTAAAGCCGTTCGGGGTCGGCCAGTAATAAAGTTCGATCGGTGCCGTCATCAAAATCTCCTTTGCAGGACTCAACACATAAGTGGCAGGGCGCCGCCTTCAAGCCGTCAACCATTGTGAACGCCAAATGAACCGGGACCTCAGCACCCGTTCAGCCGGGGTGTGGCAAGACTTATCTCAACGATAAGACGCATCTCGGCCCAAGGAACATGGACGTGCTTATTCTGGCAAGACGCTTCACCGTCATCACGCTGTTCGCGGCGGTTTTCGCGATCACATTTTCCGCAGCCGTCGTGCGCGGCGGCGGGGGCGGCGCGCAGTCGCATTTTGGCGCGAACTACACCTGCCTCAACGTGACCAGCCCCTTCTGCACCGGTATGCGCTAAAATATTCCCCGACGGGCTGCAGGCGCGTCGCTTGCTTGTTAGTAAGGGCAATCTATAATGCGCCATGAGCAAAAGAATCTCTCCATTACCTCTTGATATTTCCTCGCCGCCTGCCTTTGAACCGCAAAGCTTCGACGATCCGGCACAGGCGGTCGACGCGCTAACAGCGCTTTACGAACGCAATACCACCTTCCTGATCGACAGTTTTTCGGAGCTTGCCAAGGGCGCGCCGATCACCTCGCGCTACCGCGCCTTCTACCCTCAGGTCAGTATCGAAACGACTAGCTTCGGCCATGTCGACTCCCGCCTGTCCTACGGGCATGTGACGGCGCCGGGCGTCTATACGACAACGGTCACCCGGCCGAAGCTTTTCCGCCATTATCTGAAGGAGCAGTTGGCGCTCTTGATGAGGAGCCACAACGTCCCAATCGTCGTGTCCGAATCCTCGACGCCGATCCCGCTGCATTTCGCCTTCGGCGAAGGCGCGCATGTCGAAGCCTCCGCCTCGACCTTCATTGACATCCCGATGCGCGATCTCTTCGACACGCCGGACCTAAACACGACCGACGACGAGATCGCCAACGGCGAATATATCCCGCCGCCGGGCGAACCCTCGCCGCTTGCGGCTTTCACGGCGCAGCGCATCGATTATTCGCTGGCCCGGCTTGCCCACTACACGGCAACGAGCGCGCAGCACTTCCAGAACTTCGTGCTCTTCACGAACTACCAGTTCTACATGGATGAGTTCTGCGCCTGGGCGCGCGAGACGATCGCCAAGGGCGGCGGCGAGGACGGCTACACAGCCTTCGTCGAGCCGGGCAACATCATCACACACGCCGGATCGAGCCAGCCGGAAACCGATGCCACGCCCCCCCGCCTGCCGCAGATGCCGGCCTATCACCTCAAGAAGAAGGGCCATGGCGGGATCACCATGATCAATATTGGCGTCGGCCCCTCCAACGCCAAGACGATCACCGACCACGTGGCCGTGCTGCGCCCGCATGCCTGGCTGATGCTCGGCCACTGCGCCGGCTTACGCAACAGCCAGCGGCTCGGCGACTACGTGCTGGCGCACGCCTATATGCGCGAGGACCATGTTCTCGACGACGACCTGCCGGTCTGGGTGCCGATCCCCGCACTTGCCGAAGTGCAGGTGGCGCTGGAAGCGGCCGTCGCCGAAATCACCGGCTACCAAGGTTTCGAGCTGAAGCGCATCATGCGCACCGGCACCGTCGGCACAATCGACAACCGCAACTGGGAACTGCGCGACCAGCGCGGCCCGGTGAAGCGGCTGTCGCAAGCGCGCGCCATCGCACTCGACATGGAATCGGCAACGATAGCCGCCAACGGCTTCCGCTTCCGCGTGCCTTATGGAACGCTGCTTTGCGTTTCCGACAAGCCGCTGCATGGCGAGCTGAAGCTGCCGGGCATGGCGACGGCCTTCTACCGAACGCAGGTCAACCAGCACCTGCAGATCGGCATCCGTGCCATCCAGAAGCTCGCGGCAATGCCGCCGGAAGCACTGCATTCGCGCAAGCTGCGCAGCTTTTTCGAGACTGCCTTCCAGTAAGGTCTTACCTCGCCGTCTCCAACTTTGTGCGATCCGCAACCATCTGCGGATCGGCATCGCGTGAGTCCGCAACTTGCAGGCCGGCGATGACTGCCGCAAATATCGCGAAAGCAACCACGAGCCGCGCAAAAAACGAACGGATATCTGTCTCGTAAAATTCTTCGCGAGCCTGCTCGTTGCGCCGCGCCCAGATGAAACTTGCAATGGCGACTTCCAAAACTCCCATGTCCTTCACTCCTTCGAGGTTATCGATGGAGCTTTGTCGAATCCGCGACGGCGATTTCGACAATCAGGCCTGAACAAAGATTTTTTTCTTTGCTGTCGAATTGCGTCTAGTCTCTTCGTCAACAGGCTGTGACAGGAAGCCGGGAGGAAGCAGCCATGAAATATCTGTGCCAGGTCTGGTTCGAGCCGTCTGTGCTCGAGCGCATGAGCGAAGGGGAGAAGACGAGGCTCGACAAGGATTCGCTCGCTTATGACGAGGACCTCGTCGCCAGCGGTCACATGATCCGGGCCGAGGCGCTGCAATCGCCGAAGAGTGCCGTGACCGTTCGCGTTCGCAATGGCGAGATGTCGGTGACCGACGGCCCCTATGCCGAAACGAAGGAACAACTCGGCGGCTTCATCCTCATTGACGCGAAAGACCTGAACGATGCCATCCGCGTTGCCGCCGGCATTCCGCTGGCAAAACTCGGCAGCATCGAAGTTCGCCCCATCTACACGTTCGGCTCAGGAGACGCCTCATGAAGTTTCTTTGCCAGGTCTGGTTCGATACGGAAAAAAGCAAGCTGGTTCCGCAGCAGGAATGGGAGGCGCTGACGCAGGAATGCATCGCCAGCGACGATCTCTGGCGGGAGCGCGGTCCGCTACAGCTTGCGCTTGCGTTGCGCGAGCCCGCGTCGGCCGTGACGTTGCGCATCGGCAAGGGTACGATGGCCGCGACGGACGGTCCCTTCGCGGAAATCAAGGAACATCTGGGCGGTTTCGTCCTGATCGAAGCCAGGGACATGGAAGAGGCGAAGTCCATCGTCTCGACCTTCCCGATCCTGAAATACGCTTCGGTCGAAATACGCCCCGCCTATTCGATCACGGACGGGAGATAGCTCAATGCGCTATCTCTGCCTGATCTATAATCCCGCCGACATCGACGGTACGCTGACGCCGAAGGAGAGCGACGACCTCGTCAAGGCGCATTTCAGCTTCGATGAAGAGCTGAGCCGCGACGGCATCATGATCCACTCCGATGCGCTGGAGATGCCGGAGAAAGCGACCGTGCTGCGAGTCCGCAACAACATGCTGCAGGCGACCGACGGCCCTTATGTCGAAACCAAGGAGCATCTTGCAGGTTTCTACGTCATCGAAGCACGGGACGATCAAGCGGCGAAGGAGATTGCGGCACGCATCCCCTCCGCGCGTGTCGGCGCCGTGGAACTCAGGCCGGTGCGGATACTGACTTTACCGGAGTAGCGCTTGGAGAAACTGATCGAGGACATATACCGGTCGCAATCGCGCAGGGTTCTGGCAACGCTCATCCGCCTGCTCGGTGATTTCGACCGGGCGGAGGAAGCGCTGCACGACGCCTTTGCGGCGGCGGCTCGCACATGGCCGCGCGACGGTGTTCCCGCCAACCCGTTTTCATGGCTCGTTTCCACGGGCCGCCACAAGGCGATAGACCATATCCGGCGACGCAGGCGCTTCGATGCGTCACTGCAGGATATCGAGGACAGTTTTTACGGCGAGGCCGATACGACGGAGATCGGCGACATGGAGCTTATTGGCGACGACATGCTGCGGCTAATCTTCACCTGCTGCCATCCGGCCATTCCGTCGGATGCGCAGATGGCGATGGCGCTGCGTGAAGTCTGCGGGCTGACGACCGAGGAGATCGCCCATGCATTCCTCGTTCCGGCACCGACCGTGGCACAGCGGATCGTGCGGGCGAAAAGCAAGGTACGGACGGAGCGCATCCCGTATGAAGTTCCCGACCTCGACGAACTGCCCGAGCGGCTCGACCGCGTGCTGCACGTCATCTATCTCGTGTTCAACGAAGGCTATTCAGCGTCTTCGGGCACGGAAGTGGTCCGAACGGACCTGACGGCCGAGGCGATCCGGCTGGCGCGGCTGGTGGAAGGCCTGCTGCCGCACCCCGATGTTGAGGGACTGCTTTCGCTAATGCTGCTGCAGGATTCCCGCGGGCGGGCGCGCCGCACTGAGGATGGCGGCCTGATCCTACTTGCCGAGCAGGACCGGTCGGCCTGGGATCGCAGGAAGATAGAGGAAGGCCTGGACCTGCTGCGGCGGGCGATGGAGCCCAGCGAAGTCGGTCTCTACACCGTCCAGGCCGCTATTGCCGCCGAACATGCTAAGGCCGAGACGCCGGAGGCCACGGATTGGCCGCGCATCGCCGCCTATTACGACCTGTTGACTACGGCACAGCCCTCGCCGATCGCGGAGCTCAACCGGGCGGTTGCTATCGCAATGTCGGAGGGGCCGCAAAGAGGCCTTGAGATCGTCGACGGCATCCTGGCATCCGGGAAACTCGGCAGCTACCACCTTGCGCATGCCGCACGCGCCGATTTCCTGCGCCAGCTCGGCCGCCGGGCAGAGGCGATCGCTGCCTATGAACGCGCGCTGTCCCTCTGTCAGCAAGGGCCAGAGCAGGCTTTTCTGCGCAAGCGGATATCAGAACTGACGGCGGCGTCCGAGCGGCAATGAGATCGCGGTTCCCGTCAGAGCGGAAACGATGATCAGCAGATGCGCATTGATGCTTGCCTGAGCAAGCCCATCGAGCGCCGCCTTGCCGGTCGATGCGCCCAGGGCAACGGCGCCTGCCGTAATGCCTGCCGGATAAGTGCCAACGCCGCCCGGCGCATGGACGGGCAGTACTGAGGAAAGCTCGCCGCCGAGCGCACCGCCGAAACTCGCCGTCAGCGGCGAAATTCCCATGAGGCTGAGCGCCCAGGCAAGCACGACGACCTTCACCAGCCAGTTCACCGCCGTCATGGCCCAGGCGCGTGCGAAGGCTCTGGCATTTGCGGGCAGGCCGATTTCGATTTCCGACAGGAAGCCCTGCGCCTTGGCGGGAAAAAGTCTGAAGCCGAAGCGAAGCAGCGGCCTGCGGATCACGAAAGCCGCGACCGGCAAAAGCAGGAATGCGGCCCACAAAAGCCAGGCCAGAAGGGCGTTCGGAGCGGCTGCCGCAAATCCGATGCCGGCTGCGGCGAGCAGCGCGTGCAGATCGAGCAGGCGCATGACCAGAAGAGCGGAGGTTGCCCGCGTCAGCGGAATGCCGAATTCCGCGCGCATGAGAACCGGAAAGCTCGTCTCGCCGGTGCGGAACGGCAGCATGATATTGAGCAGGTTATGAATCTGCGTCACCCGGAAAAGCGTGCTGAACTGGCCTGCCGTCTCCCGCGGGAAGTAATCGAGAATGCGCCACGTCCGCAGGAAGTAGGTGCTGGTCAACAAGGAAAGCGCCACAAGGATCGGTATCGCGCCGACGGTGGCCCACTGGGCGATGATGGCCGACCATCCCCAGAACCACTCGATGAAAAGCGCATAGGCTGCGACGATTACGACCGTCAGCAGCGTCATGCGATTGCGCGCCAACCAGGATTGTCGGCTAGCGCCAACCGGAGAGTTCATGTACTAGGCTTCCTGACTTCAGCGGCCAAAACGCCGCTCGACTGGCCGTTACGGCCTTTTAGGAGCAATAAGAGTTGCAGACAACGTCAGAGTCGCTTCGAAGCGCAAATGATCTAGACCAATCGCTCGAACTTTCGCTTGTGGTGCCGGTTTTCAACGAGGAAGAAAGCGTCGGCCCGCTTGTCGAACGGATATGCGATGCGATGGTGACATACGCTTCCCGGTGGGAGCTTATCCTGGTCGATGACGGCAGCACGGATGCCACACTCGTCAATGCCCGCAAGTATCTCGGCCGTGAAGGGCTGGCGCTCAGGATCGTGGAGTTGCAGCGCAACTTCGGCCAGACTGCCGCGATGCAGGCCGGCATCGACACGGCGCGGGGCCGGCTGATCGCAACGATGGACGGCGACCTGCAGAACGACCCGAAAGACATTCCGTCGATGGTTTCCGAACTCGAGCGCCGCGAACTCGATCTCCTGGTCGGCTGGCGCAAGAACCGCAAGGACGCTCTGCTGCTGCGAAAGATCCCGTCCTGGTGCGCCAATTACCTGATAGGCCGTATCACCGGCGTGAAGCTGCACGACTACGGCTGCAGCCTGAAGATCTACCGCGCCTCGATCATCAGGCAGGTGAAGCTGATGGGCGAAATGCACCGCTTCATCCCCGCCTGGGTTGCCGGCGTCGTCCCGAGCTCGCGCATCGGCGAAATGGCCGTCAGTCATCACGCCCGCCAGCACGGTCAGTCGAAATACGGCATCTCGCGGACCTTCCGCGTGATCCTCGACCTTTTGTCGGTCATGTTTTTCATGCGCTACAAGGCGCGGCCCGGCCATTTCTTCGGCTCGCTCGGCCTCGGCCTCGGCGCGCTCGCGGTGCTGATCCTGCTTTACCTGTTCTTCGACAAGTTCATTCTCGGAAACGATATCGGAACCCGTCCAATGCTCATGGTCGGCGTCGTCCTGCTGCTGTCGTCCGTGCAATTAATCACCACCGGTATTTTGGCGGAGATGATCGCCCGCACCTACTATCGCGACGACGCCTCGCCGAATTACATCGTCCGGCAGATTTTCGATGGAAGCGACGTTTGACAGGCGGCGGGGCGACCCGCTGATGCAACGGTTCTGCGGCACGATTGGCAGCGCGAGCATGCTGCTTGCCGGCTATTTCCTGCTGAACATCCTACTGCGCGCCGCCCTGCCCCACTCGCTGGAGCTCGACGAGGCGGAGCAGACCTTCTACGCGCAATATCTGCTCGCAGGCTACGGTCCACAACCGCCGTTCTACAATTGGATGCAGTATGCCGTCGATGCCGTTGCCGGACCGTCGATCTGGGCGCTGAGCATTCCGAAAAACGTCCTGCTCTTTCTATGTTACCTCTTTTACGGTTTTGCCGCGCGCGAGATGCTGAAGGACCGCACGCTACAGGCTGCGGCGATGCTCGCGCTGATTACGCTTCCGCAGGTCTCTTACATGGCGCAGCAGGACCTGACTCATACGGTGGCGCTACTTTTCGCCACTTCGCTGTTCCTCTTCGGCTTCTTCCGGACGCTGGAGCGCCCGAGTCTCCTCAGCTATCTCATTCTCGGCATCGCAACCGGGGTTGGCATCATCGCGAAATACAATTTCGCACTGATGCCGCTCATCGCGGTGGCGGCTGTGATCCCGGATCGGGAATGGCGGCAGCGTCTCCTCGACTGGCGGATTCTGCCGGCGTTTGCGATTGCGCTGGCAATCACATTGCCGCATCTCCACTGGCTTTACGGCAACGTCGAGCTGGCTTCCCACGGCACGCTAAGCAAGATGATCGATAGCCGCGAGGCGAGCGACCTGTTCCCGGCAGGTAAGGGCCTACTCTCCCTTCTTATTGCAATCATTGCTTTCGCGGCCCTGCCGATCGCGATTTTCGCCGCTGCCTTCCGGCGCGATTTCATCCATGCACTTTCGGCGGGCGATTGCTGGACAAGACTGATGGAGCGGATGATAGTCATCAGCCTGATCGCGGTCGTCGCGGTGATCCTCGTGACCGGCGCAACCCATATCCGCGAACGCTGGCTCGATCCGTTCCTGCTCATTCTGCCCATTTACATCTTCCGCAAGCTCGAAGTGGCAGGCGCCGATCTCTCGCTTGGGCTCAAGCGTTTTCTCAACGTCGTTCCCGTGCTGATGGCACTCGTACTGATCGCGCTTGCGGCAAGGGTAATCGGGGCGGAGTTCATCGGTTCCTACACGAAGCTGAACGTTCCCTTCGCTGATTTCGCCAAGGCGATGACGGACAACAGGCAGCCTCCCGCCCTCATCATTGCGAGCGATCGCTATGTCGGCGGCAATCTCAGGCTCCAACTGCCGGACGTGCCCGTGATAATATCCGGCTTTCCGAACCCCGGAATCGCGATGAACGCTGCGGCCGCGGGGCCGATCCTCGTCGCCTGGCGGGGGCCAAATCCGAAAGAAGCGCCGATGCCGCCGGAAATCTCGACCTGGTTGAAGCAAAACGGCTTGGAACCCGACGCGATCGGCTCGCTGGCGCTCCCCTACCACTTTGGCAAGAGCGGCGACACCTATGCGCTCGGCTTTGCCTGGCTTGAACGGAAATGAAATGAACGAGGACATGGACAAGGCCCGCGACACCGACATGCGGTGGGTTTTCGCGCTGCTTGCCGCATATTTTCTCGTGCAGATTGCGGTCCGCCTGGCCATGCCGCCGACGCTCGGACTCGACGAAGCCGAGCAGGCCTTCCGCTCGCAATGGCTCGCCGCCGGCTATGGACCCCAGCCGCCTTTCTACAACTGGCTGCAATATGCCGTCTTTTCGCTCGGCGGCGTCTCGCTGCTTTCGCTTGCCGTCGTCAAGAATGCCCTGCTCTTTACATCCTACCTGCTTTACGGCCTGACAGCACGGATGATCCTGAAAAACAGCACGCTCGCCGCAATCGCGACGCTGGGACTTTTGACGCTTCCGCAGGTCGCATTCGAAATGCAGCGCGACCTGACGCATACGGTCGCGGTGTTCTTCTCCGGCTCAGTCTTCCTCTACGGATTTATCCGGTCGCTCAAGAAGCCGGATATGCTCTCGTATCTCGTGACGGGCGTCGGCATCGGCATCGGCCTGCTGTCGAAATATAACTTCGCCTTGCTACCAGCCTCGGCGCTTCTGGCGGCACTGCTCGATCCGCCGATGCGCAAGCGCGTCTTCGACTGGCGTACGGTCGTGACCGCGGTCACAGCATTCCTTATCACCCTGCCGCATCTTTTCTGGCTAAAGGACAATCTCGGCTTCGCCACGGCCCGGACACTGGAAAAGCTGACCGACAGCGGCAACGCGAGCTATGCCATGCAGGTCGTCATGGGTTCAGGGTCGCTCGTTCTGGCCGTGATTGGCTTTTGTGCGGTCACGTTACTTGTCTTCGCGATCGCATTCGGCAAGCCGTTTCTCTCGGCATTCTCCGGCAGATCGGCATGGACACGGCTCCTTGAGCGCATGATGCTCTTTTCCATCCTCGGCATCCTGCTTCTCGTCCTCTTCGGCGGAGCGGCCCATGTCAAGGACCGCTGGCTGGTGCCGCTCTTCTTCATCATCCCGCTTTATCTGTGCCTGAAGATCGAGGCATCGCATGTCGAGTATTCGAATCCTCTGCGCCGTCTTTTGCCGATCCTCGCGATAATCATGATTGCCGTTCCCGGTATTCTCTTCGGACGCATTGCGGCTGCCACCCTGAACGGCGACTACGAGCGCTTGAACATGCCCTACGCCCAACTCGCGGCCGTACTCCGGCAACAGGGTGAGCCTGCCGCGGTTTTGGCGGAAGGCAGCCTGCTTGCGGGGAATTTGCGGAAGGACCTTCTTCCGGCGACCGTGATTTCAACGGACTATCCAGGGTTCAAGCCTGCAGTCTCGATCTCGAAAAAACACCCGCTTCTCATTGTCTGGCCGCTCGGTGCTGCGGAAGGCAATGTCCTGCCCGGCAGAGCGGCCGAATGGCTGAAATCGGTGCCAGAACTCAGCAGCATCGCGCCGGAGATTTCGATGATCGAGGTTCCGTATTACTACGCCCGGAACGGCGATACCTATCGTTTCGGCTACGCGTGGGTCGCCCCGGCGGATTAGGTTTTCAGCTCCTTCCACGCCGCATCCAGCGCAATCTTTGCAATCCGCGCCATTTCATCGACCTGCTCATGGGTGATGACCAGCGGCGGTGAAGCGAGCATGCGGTCGCGGGTGGCTCGCAGAACGAGGCCGTTCGCAAGCGCGTGGTTGCGGACGAGCGCGCCAGCCGCATCGGGCTTTTCGAAGCGGGCGCGCATCTTCTTATCCGCAGTGAGTTGCAGGGCGCCCATCAGGCCGATGCTGACCGCTTCGCCGACGAGGTCATGATCGGCGAGCGCGCCCCAGGCTTCGGCGAAGTAAGGGCCAATATCGCTGCGAACGCGGTCAACCAGCTTTTCGTCCTCGATGATGCGCAAATTTTCCAGTGCCGCAGCGGCGCAGACCGGATGGCCGGAATAGGTGAAGCCGTGATTGAAATCGCCGACCTCGTTGATCAGCACATTGGCGATGCGATCGCTGACGAGCACGCCGCCGATCGGCAGGTAGCCCGATGACAGGCCCTTTGCGATCGGCGCCAGATCCGGCTCGACGCCGAAATACTGATGGCCGAACCACGCGCCGAGGCGGCCGAAGCCGCAGATGACTTCGTCGGTGACGAGCAGGATGTTGCGCGCCTTGCAGATGCGGCCGATCTCCGGCCAGTAGGTTTCCGGCGGAATGATGACACCCGCCGCACCCTGCACCGGCTCCGCAACAAAGGCGGCGACATTCTCCTCGCCGAGTTCATCGATCTTCGCCTCCAGTTCGCGGGCCGCCTTGAGGCCGAATTCCGCAGGCGAAAGGTCGCCGCCCTCGCCATACCAATAAGGCTGGCCGATATGGACGATGCCGGGGATCGGCAGGTCGCCCTGTTCATGCATGTATTTCATACCGCCAAGGCTGGCGCCGGCGACCGTCGAACCGTGGTAGCCATTCCTGCGGGCAATCACGATCTTCTTCGACGGCCTGCCATCGGCACTCCAATAGACGCGCGCCATCCGGAACCATGTATCATTGGCTTCCGATCCGGAGCCGGTGAAGAAGACATGATTGAAGCGCGGGCCGGCATGCGCGGTCACCTTCTCGGCGAGCAGGGTCGTGGGCGTGCTCGTGGTGCCGAAGAAGGTGTTGTAGTAGGGCAGCTCGTTCATCTGCCGCGCGACGGCATCGGTGATCTCCTTGCGGCCGTAGCCGACATTAACGCACCAAAGGCCTGCAAAACCGTCGAGATATTTCCTGCCGTGGTTATCCCAGATATAGACGCCTTCGCCGCGCTGGATGATGCGCGTGCCATCCGCATTCAGCTTCTTCATGTCGGAGAAGGGATGCAGATGGTGGGCGGCGTCAATGGCGGCGAGATTTGAGCGCTGGTAAGTATCGGACATGATTTGCAAAACACCTGCGGAGATTGAAAGGCCCGTCTCAATGAGCTACGACCTTGGGCTTGTCCGAGGGGATTTTCAAGATCATGACGGCTGACATCATGCACGGCAAAGCTGCGGTGGGCGAACCGCGGATCGAAATCCTGCTCGTCGGCATGAATGGCGATTTGCGCGGTAAGCAGATGCCACTGGACGCTCAGAAGAAGATCCGGGAAGGCGAGGTGCGGCTCCCCTCCTCGACGCAGTCGCTCGACATCTGGGGCGACGATAATGACGACATCACCGGCCTGTCGCTAACGATCGGCGATCCGGACGGCAATTGCATAGCTGACGAGCGCAGCCTTGCGCCGATGCCCTGGGCGCCGGAAGGCTCCATGCAGGTGCTGGCGACGATGCACGAATTCGACGGCAGCCCGAGCTTCATGGATCCGCGGGCGATCCTGGCAGCGGTGCTGAAGCGCTACGACGAACGCGGCCTCACACCGGTCGTCGCGACGGAACTCGAGTTCTACGTGATGGAACAGGACTGGCGGGATACCGGCCGTCCTTCACCGCCGAAAAGCCTGACCTATCGCCGCGAGCCGAACGGATTCCAGCTCTACGACATGAGCGCCGTCGATGCGCTCGACGATTACCTGCAGACGGTGCGCGCCTATGCCAAGGCGCAGAACCTGCCTGCGGAGGCGACAACGGCCGAGTTCGGTCCCGGACAGTTCGAGATCAACCTGTTGCACCGGCCCGATGCACTGGCGGCGGCCGACGACTGCATTTACCTGAAGCGCATCGCCGAACAGGCGGCTCGCAAGCATGGCCTCAAATCGACCTGCATGGCCAAGCCCTATTCCGAACACGCCGGTTCCGGCCTGCATGTGCATGCCAGTGTCATCGACAGAGAAGGCCGCAACATCCTCGACGCCAGGGGCGGAGAGCCGACGAAGCTGAAATCCGCCTGCGCTGGGATGCTGAAGACGATGTGCGAAGCGCAGCTGATCTTCGCGCCTTTCGCCAACTCCTACCGCCGCTTCCAGCCAGGCTCCTTTGCGCCTATCGATCTCACCTGGGGCAACGGCCATCGCGGCACGGCTATCCGCATCCCGGACATGAACGGACCGGCAGCGCGGATCGAGCACCGCGTCGCCGGCGCGGACGCCAATCCCTACCTGCTGCTGGCCGCCATCCTCAGCGGCATGCTGCTCGGCCTCGATAACGAGCTCGACCCCGGCGAAGAGACGACGCCGTCGCATGTGCCGGCAAACGCGACGCGGCTGACGCATGACTTCCTGACGGCGGTGGAAGCCTTTCGCGCATCACCCTTCATCGCCGACATCTTCGGCGAGCGCTACCGGAAGCTCTACGGCGACACCAAGCACAAGGAAGCAGTCACCTATCTGCGCACAGTCTCGGACTTCGACTATCGGACTTATCTGCCGAGGGTTTAAAGCTTGCTGAGATACGCGTTAAAGCGAGAACTCTCCCTCTGTTGATGTTACGCGCCGCAGCGCGGCAAACACCTGCCTCATAACCATCTCAAAGGTGGACCGGGCTGTGTACAAGTCGTAGAATAAATTTCCTGAGGCGGAGGCTTCCGAAAGGAGCGCGGCAAATGGCTATCTTCATGGACCGGCATGAACTGACGGGAACCACAGCCGCCGACGTTGCCGAGGCACATCGAAAGGATCTCGAGATTCAGGACCGGTATGGGGTCAAGTTCCTCACCTACTGGTTCGACCAGCGGCGTGGAACCGCATTTTGTCTCATGGACGCGCCCGACGCGGAAACCGCTCAATGCGTGCACCGCGAAGCGCATGGCTTCGTCGCCGGTGAGGTTGTCGAAGTCGCTCTGTCGGCGGTTGAGGCGTTTCTCGGCCGCATTCATGACCCTGAGCCGGCGCCTGGGCAAGTCTCAAGCGAAGTGGATTCAGGCCACCGGGCAATCCTGTTCACCGATATCGTCGGCTCGACCGCGATGACAACGCGCCTCGGCGACCGAATGGCGACCGAATTGGTCAGGGCGCATGACTCGGTTGTGCGCAGATGCCTCGACCACTGGTCAGGCCGCGAGGTGAAGCACACCGGCGACGGCATCATGGCGACGTTCGCCTCGATAGCTGCGGCCGTCGATTGCGCAAGAAACATCCAGCAGGAATTCAAACGTTACAACCGCGGAAATCCTGAGCCGATTCATGTTCGCATCGGATTGGATTGCGGCGAACCCGTCGAGGATAGCAACGATCTGTTCGGCTCCACGGTGCAACTTGCAGCACGATTGTGCGCAGCCGCCGCAAGCGACCATATCCTGGTGTCGGAGAACATTTTTCGGGAGTACAGCACCACCGATATCTTCACGCACGCGATGCGCCGGCGGTTGAAGGGATTTTCGAAGCCCGTGCTCGCCTTCCAATGCGACTGGGCCGATGGTGGCGTGAAGAGGGAAACTAAGCCGCAGGCTCCCGCCGCTCGGCCTCATTGACCTGCGCGGCAAGACCCTGCTTGACCAGCACCTTAAGCTCTTCGGGATGCAGCTTGATGGAAATGTCGCGTGCGAGCGGCAGAAGCTCGCCGTCCATGACGCAATTGGCCTTTGCCCTCAGCTTCGGGAAATGCAGATGCACTTCGGCCGGATGCATGACCATCACGTCGGCGTTTTCGCGCACCTTGCCGCGCAACATGTCGATGGCAAGGCGGGCGACGCCGATCGGCTTCAGCGGCTTTGCCGTGTAGAAGCCGAGCTCGCCGCTGCGCAGGTTGTCGGCATACAGCAGCGCGTTCTGGCCAAAGGGGTTGTTGGACACGGAAACGGCCGATACGCGACGCGTCT
The DNA here is from genome assembly GCF_025200715.1 of Rhizobium sullae. Taxonomy (NCBI): domain Bacteria; kingdom Pseudomonadati; phylum Pseudomonadota; class Alphaproteobacteria; order Hyphomicrobiales; family Rhizobiaceae; genus Rhizobium; species Rhizobium sullae. The sequence goes on along the minus strand of NZ_CP104143.1, from coordinate 807,459 downwards.
CGCGCATGCCGAGCGCCTGGAATTCGACTTCGAATTCAGGCGGGTTGAGCACGACGCCGAAGGCTGCGCGGACGCTGGCGCGCATCTTGCCGAAGCGGGAGCGATAGCTGAAGGAGTTGCGGTAGCGCACCATTCGCGCATGAAGCCCCGCCGAGAACTGATGGATGAAGGGCCGGCCGTTGGCGCTAGCAATGTCGACATGATCGACCTCACCGGTCGCCAGCACATCCAGCGCCTGCCAGATATCGAGTGGCACTTTCAGCGAGCGGGCGAAGAGGTTCATGGTCCCGGCCGGTACGACACCGAGGGCGACGCCGTTCTTCCAGGCGATCGAGGCCGCCGCCGAAATCGTGCCGTCGCCGCCTCCCGCGACGATGCCGTCGATGTCGTCGCGCCGGGCAGCGCGCTCCATCGCCGGAACAATCTCCTTGCCGGAAAAGACGATAGCCTCGAAGTCATGTCCCGCTTCCCGGAAGGTCGCCTCTGCCCGCTTTTCGTAGGCCTCCATATCGGTGGTCCGGAAGGTACCACCGTCTTTGTTGAAAAAACCTACAAGCTTCATCAGGCGTGCCGTTCCTCGCGTCGTGGCGTCTCGTTCCAAGTCCCTTAAGATGGTTGGAGCCGCCTCGTTTTCAAGCGCGGCATGCCTTTAGCGGCCGTTTGTCTGCGAGACCCAAACGTAAATATTGCAATTGACATATGCACATAGCAGGACGCTGCACTGCAAAAAACGCACTCGACGCCCATGGCGCGGTCCCCCATAACATCAATGATGGAGACCCCTGTTTCCACCTCCCGCCATAGAATGGCCGACATCCGCCTCAGCGCCCGCTCTCCGGATGGGTTGCCCTGCAGACATGCCTCAGGAGCTCCCGTGAGCCAGATCGCCGTAGACGATTCCATCGATTCCAGTTTGGCTTCGGAAGCCCCCTCGCCGATGGCGGTCGCTCTGGTGCAACTGGCACTTGCCTGTGGCGGCTTCGGCATCGGCACCGGCGAATTCGCCATCATGGGCCTGCTACCGAATGTGGCGAACACATTTTCGGTCACGACACCGCAGGCAGGTTACGTCATCAGCGCCTATGCGCTTGGCGTCGTCATCGGCGCGCCAGTGATCGCCGTTCTCGCCGCCAGGATGACGCGCCGCTCGCTGCTTCTGCTGCTGATGGGCATTTTCGCGGCCGGCAATATCCTGAGCGCTCTTGCGCCGACCTTCCAGAGCTTCACCGTGATGCGCTTGATCACCGGCCTGCCGCACGGTGCCTATTTCGGCGTCGCGGCAATCGTCGCCGCCTCGATGGTGCCGGTGCACAAACGGGCGCGCGCCGTCGGCCGGGTCATGCTGGGTCTGACAATCGCAACCCTGCTCGGCACGCCGCTCGCCACCTTCTTCGGCCAGTCGTTCGACTGGCGCGTCGCCTTCACCTCTGTTGGCGTCATCGGCCTCGTGACCGTGGCACTCATCTGGTACTATGTGCCGCGCGACCAAGTCGCGGACGGCGCCAGCTTCTTGCGCGAGCTCGGCGCCTTCAAGCGGCCGCAGGTCCTCTTGACGCTCGGCATCGCTGCCGTCGGCTATGGCGGCATGTTCGCGATGTTCAGCTATATTGCCGGCACGACCACGAAGGTCGCCATGCTGCCGGAGAGCATGGTTGCCCTGATGATGGTCCTCTTCGGCGTCGGCATGAATGCCGGCAACGTCATCGGCTCCTGGCTTGCCGACAAGTCGATCATGGGGACGATCGGCGGTTCGCTGGTTTTCAACATTGCCGTGCTGACACTATTTTCGCTGACGGCATCAAGCCCTATCATGCTGGCAGTCTGCGTGTTCCTCGTCGGCTGCGGCTTTGCGGCCGGTCCTGCGCTACAGACGCGGCTGATGGATGTCGCCGCCGACGCACAAACACTTGCCGCCGCCTCCAACCACTCCGCCTTCAACATCGCCAATGCGCTCGGCGCCTGGCTCGGCGGCCTCGTGATTGCCTGGGGCTACGGCTTTGCGGCAACGGGTTATGTCGGCGCCGTCCTGTCCTTCCTCGGCCTCTTCGTCTATTTCGCGTCGCTACGCCTGGAGCGCAGCAGCCGGAGCGCATGAAGGATCGCGCAGTTCGTGGCCCTCCGGGCGGCAGAGAGCATATTCGTCGCCCCAGGCCGCCAGTGCTCGGATGACCGGCTTCAACGTTTCGCCGAGCGGCGTCAGTGCATATTCCACGCGCGGCGGCACGACCGGATAGACGGTGCGGGAGACGAGGCCGGATTCTTCCAGTTCCCGCAGCTGCTTGGTCAGCATGCGCTGCGTCACCGCAGGCAGCTTCCGGCGCAGCTCGTTGAAGCGCAATGTTCCGTCCATGAGGTGGAACAGGATCACGCCTTTCCATTTTCCATCGACATAGCTCAGCGCCGCCTCGACCGGACAGCCGGGGAAATTCTTCGTCAGCTTGGCGCGGGGCAGCGACATTTGACAGTATCCTTTTTGGTACTACGTACAGAATTTGTGCATTCTTGCGCTCTTGGAACATAAGACGCATCTAGCCTCTGTGCAACGAACACAGGAGTTTTCCATGCGCGCCGTCGCCTACAATATCCCACAGCCCATTTCCGCCGAAACCTCGCTGATCGATGTCGACCTGCCAGTGCCGGAAGCGACCGGGCATGACCTGCTCGTCGAGATCAAGGCCGTCTCCGTCAATCCGGTCGATGTGAAAGTGCGGGCGCACATGGCACCGCCTGCAGATGAATTGAAGGTTCTCGGCTGGGACGCCGCCGGCATCGTCAAGGCCGTCGGAGCGGATGTCACGCTCTTCAAGCCGGGAGACGAAGTCTACTATGCCGGTGCGATCAATCGCCCGGGTTCGAACGCGGAGTTTCATCTGGTCGACGAGCGCATCGTTGGCCGCAAGCCGAAGAGCCTCGATTTCGCGGCCGCTGCCGCACTGCCGCTGACGTCGATCACCGCTTATGAAGCCTTGTTCGATCGGTTGAAGGTTCAAGATCCCGTGCCGGGGGCCGCACGCTCGCTCCTTATCATCGGTGGCGCCGGGGGTGTCGGCTCGATCGCCATCCAGATCGCCCACGTGCTGACCGATCTGACGGTCATCGCAACTGCCTCCCGTCCCGAAACACGGGTCTGGGTGAAGGAACTTGGCGCACACCACGTCGTCGATCACTCGAAGCCGCTCGCGCCGCAGATTGGCGCCCTCAGCATCGGCGCTCCGGGCTTCGTCTTCTCGACAACCAACACCGACAGCCATATCGCCGACATCGTCGAGTCGATCGCACCGCAGGGCCGCTTCGCGCTAATCGACGATCCAAAGGTGCTCGATATCGTGCCCTTCAAGCGCAAGGCAGTTTCGGTGCATTGGGAACTGATGTTCACACGTTCGCTCTTTTCGACACCTGACATGATCGAGCAGCATAAGCTGCTCAACAGGATCTCGAAGCTTGTCGATACCGGCAAGATCCGCACCACGCTCACCGAAACCGTCGGCACGATCAATGCAGCCAATCTGAAGAAGGCGCATGCAAGGGTCGAAAGCGGCAGGATGAAGGGCAAGGCGGTACTCGCCGGTTTCTGACCAACGCCGATGTTCACGCACAATGCCGCGGAAGGTGCGGCATTGTGGCTCACCAACCGCTGCCGCTTGACTTTTCTCAATCGAAGGGGCAGGTCTTGCGGCACGCGGATGACAGCTGTTTTCCGCGAATAATCAATGGAGCCATCAACACGATGCCAAGCGACAGTAGCAGTCGATTGCCCTTGCCGTACGCGGCCGCCGTGCGCTGACCGACTCCTGTCGGGCTCGCCCGTCGGACGCTGCGGCGGATCGACGGAAAGGCGAGCCAATGAACTTCAATCGCTTCCCCTTGCGGGCAGGCCATGCCGCCCGTTTCTTCACCAACGACAGCCTCGGAGCGGTTACCACCGCAGAGCACGTCGAGCGTCTAAATACACTCGAAGCCTCGGAGGCAGCGGCGATCCTCGCCGCGCTTCAGCAGCTGAAGGCCGTCCGTATTCTCGGCAGGCCGGAGCTGCACAACGCTGCCGCAATCCTCGCCAAGATGCCGGTCGAGCATGCAGCGCGGCTCCTCAACGCCACTGCAAACGACCGCGTCGCCGATCTCTTCCTTGAACTGAACGAGGATGCGCGCGCGACCCTCTTCGCAAAGCTCGACGACCCGACTGCGCTCGCCGTCAAACATCTGATGGGCTATCCGCCGCGCACGGCCGGCGGCATCATGACGACCGAGTTCGTCAGCGTGCCGGATAGTTGGACCGTTGCCGAAACACTGGACCATGTTCGCCAGGTCGAGCGCTCGCGCGAGACGGTCTATGCGATCTACGTCCTCGATGTGGCAACGCAGGTGCTGACCAATGTCGTCACACTGCGCCGCCTCATCACCGGCGAACCGCAGGCATCGGTTCTTTCCGTTGCGCAGAAGGGCGGCCTCGTTCGCTGTCACCCGTCGATGACGCAGGAGGACGTCGCCCGGCTGATCCGCAAGCACAACCTGCTGGCGCTGCCGGTCGTCGACGATGACGGTCGCATGCTCGGCATCGTCACCGTCGACGACGTGATCGACACGATGATTGCCGATACGACCGAGGACGCCCAGAAGTTCGGCGGTATGGAAGCGCTCGGCAAGCCTTACATGAAGATCGGCTTTCCCGGCATGATCCGCAAACGGGCCGGCTGGCTTTCGGCCCTCTTCCTCGGCGAGATGCTGACGGCAAGCGCCATGCAGTATTTCGAGGGCGAGCTGGAAAAGGCGATCGTGCTGACGCTCTTCGTGCCGCTCATCATGAGCTCGGGCGGCAATTCCGGATCGCAAGCAACTTCGCTCATCATCCGCGCCCTGGCGCTCGGCGAACTCAAGCTTTCGGACTGGTGGCGCGTGCTCTTCCGCGAGTTGCCGACCGGCATCGTGCTTGGCGCCATCCTCGGGCTCGTCGGCCTTGCCCGCATCGTGCTGTGGCAGAAGATCGGGCTCTATGACTATGGCGAGCACTGGCTGCTGGTCGGCGTCACCGTGTTCGCAGCCCTGATCGGCATCGTCACCTTCGGTTCGCTCTGCGGCTCGATGCTGCCGTTCCTGCTGCAAAGGCTCCGCCTGGACCCCGCCAGCGCCTCGGCCCCCTTCGTCGCCACGCTGGTCGACGTGACCGGTCTGGTGATCTACTTCTCGGTCGCGCTGCTCATCCTCAGCGGGACGTTGCTTTAGGCAAACCGTTCCTTCGAGGCTCCGCAGCTTCGCCTTTGGGCACCTCAGAACGAGACGAGTGACGAGGGTGCAGAAGGTCTCGGCGTCTCCGCATTCTCCCTCATCTCTGTGCTTGTCACAGAGATCCAGCCGCGGCGCGTCCGCGTCGTGATTGATTCTTCAATGAGAAGGGAGACTTGCGCGCCCAGGATTTGGGCGCGCTGGATTCCTGTGACAGGCACAGGAATGAGGGAAGAACATATGACAGCGCCAGACGGCAAGCTCGTATTTGCCGCAGCTTTGCCTGGGACCGAAGCGCTTGAAATGCTCCCCTCATCAACTGACTTGATGAGGGAGGCAGGGACAAGCTGCCGGCACCATCAAAGGCCGGCTCGCATGCCTGCGTCCGCTTGGCGGCCGACGTGGCGAACGTGCAAGATCCTACCTTCCCTTCGGCAGCTTCAAAGGGCCATGGGTCTTCATGCTGCGGATGGCGAAGTTCGAGCGGATGTCGCTGACATTCGGGAGCGTCAGCAGCGTGTCGGTGAGAAGCCGCTCGTACGCCGCAAGGTCCTCGACGACGACTTCGGCCAGAAAATCCGCGCTTCCCGAGATCAAGAAGCAGGAGACGATCTCCGGGATCGCCAGGAGAGCCGCCTGCTGGGACTCCGCATTTTCGCGGCTGTGATGGATGACCTTGAATTCGACGAAGACCGTGAGCCCCAGTCCCACCTCCTTCCGGTCGATATCGGCACGGTAACCCCGGATCACACCCGCCTTTTCCAGGTTGCGGATGCGCCGCAGGCAGGGCGACGGCGAGAGGTTTACCTTTTCGGCGATTTCGACGTTGGTGGCGCGCGCATCCTGCTGCAGGCATTCAAGGATGGCCAGATCGAATTTATCAAGATTTGGCATATTCAGTAACTTCTGTTTTTATTATTGGCATATCATTGCTGATAACATGTTTTTCACGCCATAGATAGCAAGGACATGCTTCGGCCTTTCGGAATAGTCTTTTCCTCAGCCGGAACCGATCCGGACCAAGGAAGGATAAATCGATGACCAGCTTCAGCGTCACCAACGAGAAGTCCCCATCCCTCATCACCGGCTATGCGGGCGGAACCGTCACGGTGCTCATCTGGGCAACGTGGCTTCTTGCGACCCGCCACAGCGCGGCAACGCCGCTCGGCTCGATCGATATCGGGCTCATCCGCTACGGCGTCCCGGCACTTGCCCTTTCGCCCGTTTGGCTCAAGACCGGCCTGCTGCCGAAGGGCGTTCCCTTGCATCTGCTGGCATTGATGGTAGCCGGCGCCGGGGCCGTCTTCTTTCTCGTCGCCACGCTCGCCATCCACGCGACCCCGGCGGGTTCGTCGGGCATCCTGCTCGGCGGCTCCATGCCGCTTGCAACGGCGCTGATCGGCGTGTTCATCTTCGGGGAGCGGCCCGATATTACTCGCAAGCTCGGCCTCGCCGCGATCGTCGGCGGCGTGCTGATCTTGCTTGTGCAGAGCCTTGCGGATGCATCGCTGCCATGGACGAGCTTCGTGCTTTTGCCGGCGGGCGCCGTTCTCTGGGCAAGCTATACGCACGCCTTCCGCCGCAGCGGGCTCACCGCCATCCAGGCAAGCGCGCTGATCGCCATCTGGTCGTTCCTGATCATTGCCGCACTTGCCGGCGTCTTCGGCACCTCGCTGGCGCAGGCAAGTGCTGAAGATCTCGGACTGCAGGTTCTGAGCCAGGGCATCTTGTCAGGCCTTGTCGCCATGGTTGCCTATGGTACTGCCGTCAAAACGCTGGGGGGAATACAGGCGGCTGCCTTCACCGCGATCACGCCGGTGCTTGCGACGCTTGGCGGGGGAGTCCTGCTGGGGGAGGAAATCGGCCCTGCGGAGATCGCCGCCGCTGTCATCACCGGGATCGGCGTAGCATTGTCGACCGGCATCGCGGCCCGGCGGCGCTGAACAAAAAACAAGGAACCCGGCGTTTGCCGGGCTCCTTATGCTTGAAAATCAAGCCTGCTCGACCTCACATGTTCGGATAGACCGGCCCCTCGCCACCCTGCGGCGGCACCCAGTTGATGTTCTGGTTGGGATCCTTGATGTCGCAGGTCTTGCAGTGCACGCAGTTCTGGGCGTTGATGACGAAGGTGTCCTTGCCGTCCTTCTCCACCCATTCGTAAACGGCGGCCGGACAGTAGCGTGCCGACGGGCCGGCGTAGATGTCGTGTTCGGACGATTTCTGCAACGCCATGTCCTTGACCTGCAGGTGCACCGGCTGGTCTTCCTCGTGATTGGTATTCGACAGGAACACGGAGGAGAGACGATCAAAAGTCAGCACGCCGTCCGGCTTCGGATAATCGATCTTCGTGTGCCGGGCGGCCGGCTCCAGCGAGGCGGCATCGGTCTTGCCGTGTTTCAGCGTACCGAAAAAGGAGAAACCGAACAGCGTGTTCGTCCACATGTCCAGGCCGCCGAGCGCCACGCCGACAGCAGTGCCGAACTTCGACCAGAGCGGCTTGACGTTTCGGACCTTCTTGAGGTCCTTGCCGATATCGCCCTTGCGCCATTCGTTTTCGATCTCGATGACCTCGTCATTGGCGCGGCCGGCAGCGATCGCTTCGGCGATCTTCTCGGCCGCCAGCATGCCGGAAAGCACCGCGTTGTGGCTGCCCTTGATGCGCGGCACGTTGACGAAGCCGGCCGAACAGCCGATCAGCGCGCCGCCGGGGAAGGAGAGCTTCGGCACCGACTGGTACCCGCCTTCGGTGATGGCGCGGGCGCCGTAGGAGAGTCGCTTGCCACCCTCGAAGGTGCCGCGGATCGCCGGATGCGTCTTGAAGCGCTGGAACTCCTCGAAGGGATTGAGATAGGGGTTCTTGTAGTTCAAGTGGACCACGAAGCCGACGGCGACGAGGTTGTCTTCCAGATGGTAGAGGAACGAGCCGCCGCCGGTCTTGAAGCCGAGCGGCCAGCCGAAGGAGTGCTGCACGAGGCCCGGCTTGTGGTGATCCGTCTTCACCTGCCAGAGTTCCTTGAGGCCGATGCCGAATTTTTGAGGTTCTCGGTGCTTCGAAAGGTCGAACTTGGCGATCAACTGCTTGGCGAGCGAACCACGCACGCCTTCGCCGATCAGAGTGTATTTGCCGAGCAGCGCCATGCCGCGCGTATAGTTTGGGCCGGGCTCGCCGCTCTTGTCGATGCCCATGTCGCCGGTGGCAACGCCAATAACGGCGCCTTCGTCATTGTAGAGCACTTCGGTTGCCGCGAAGCCCGGATAGATCTCGACACCGAGCGCTTCGGCGTGGCCCGCCAGCCAGCGACAGACGTTGCCGAGGGAGACGATGTAGTTGCCGTGGTTGTTCATCAGCGGCGGCATCAAAAAGTTCGGCAGGCGGACGGAACCGGCCGGGCCGAGTACCAGGAAATGATCGGCGGTCACCTCCGTCTTGAAGGGATGATCGCTTTCGCTGCGCCAATCCGGCAGCAGCCGGTCGATGCCGATCGGGTCGACCACGGCGCCGGAGAGGATATGCGCACCGACTTCCGCGCCTTTTTCCAGAACGACGACCGAAAGCTCCGGGTTGACCTGCTTCAGCCGGATTGCAGCCGACAAACCGGCAGGTCCCCCGCCGACGATCACCACGTCGAATTCCATGCTCTCGCGTTCCGGCAACTCAGTCATGTCGGTCATTCATCCGTCTCCGCTCGGCCGCCGATGCGGCCATAATCCCCTCGTCGGGTCATTGTCTTGTCAAAACCGGAAAGCATTGTCGAGCCGGGAAGCGACAGCCGATCCTCCATTTCGCACAATGCTCAACTCCTCTGTCGTATATAACGCTTACGTTAACGTCAATTATTCTTCGGCCAATGCGACCAGGATGTGCCTTCCCTTTCCCGGGCGCTGCGCTTTATAGAGAAAGCCGAAGCACTTGGAGGATATCATGGATCTCGGCATCAACGGCAAACGCGCACTCGTCCTGGCCTCGTCGCGCGGGCTCGGCCACGGCATTGCGGTTGCGCTGGCGCGCGAAGGCGCGAACGTGCTTCTCTGCGGCCGCAGCGGCGAGCAGCTGGAGGCGAACTGCAAAGCGATCAACGCCAACGGCAACGGCAAGGCCGACTGGATCTGGGCCGACCTTTCCGACGAGAATTTTGTGGAGACGGTGGCTGCCGCCGTCAAGGAAAAGTTTGGTGGCTTGGATATCCTGGTGAACAACACCGGCGGCCCGACACCTGGGACCACGGAAGACATGACGCCGGAGAGGCTCGAGACCTATTTCTTTTCGATGGTGCTGCGGGTTATCTCGCTCACCAACGCCCTGCTTCCGGGCATGAAGGCGCAAGGCTGGGGCCGCATCCTCACCGTCGCATCGTCGGGCGTCATCGAGCCCATCGCCAACCTGGCGCTTTCCAACACGCTGCGCCCTGCCCTTGCCGGCTGGTCGAAGACGCTCGCCTCGGAAGTCGCAAGCCATGGCGTGACGGCCAATTTGCTCCTTCCCGGCAGCATTCTGACCGGACGCCTCGACGAGCTCGACGGTGCCGCCGCCCAGCGCACCGGCAAAAGCATGGAGGAAATCCGCAGCGACAAGGAAGCCCGCATTCCTGTCGGCCGCTACGGCAAAGTGGAGGAATTTGCCGCAACCGCCGCCTTCCTCTGCAGCCAGCCGGCGAGCTATATCACCGGCTCGCTGATCCGTTGCGACGGCGGTGCGGCGCGTTCGGTTTGATAGCGGGCGCGAAGCGCCGATCATTACAAAACTTTTAGCCGTTATAACTGCTTAGTGATCGCCTTCGGCAAATTATGTCTTTTTCACGCCGCATATTGGCGTCTCAATTGGGGCCGGAACTTAGCGCAACCCGTCAAGACCGGTCTCATCTATGAGGAAATTCTGGATCACCCTCAGCGTTATTGCTGTTGCTGCCGCCGGCATTTGGCAGTTCGGAAACAGGATTCCGTTCGTCGCCGAGCTTCCCTATGTCTCGCAATTCATCAAGGCGCCCGCGCGACAAGGCGGCGGGACGCGCCAGGCCGCGGTCGGCCAGACGCCAACGGATCAGCAAGGCGGACAGCGGAACCGGCGGGGCAACGGCGGACCTACTTTGGTGAAGACGGTGGCCGCCATGAAAACCGTGCTGCCCCGGGACGTTACGGCGTCTGGCTGGGCGGATGCCAACAACACCACGACGATCGCCGCGCAGGAACAGGGCCTCGTTACGTCGATTGTTGCGGCTGATGGCGCAACGATCAAGCGGGGTGACCTGATCGTCAAGCTCGATGACCGGACCGCACAGGCGGCAGTCGACAGGGACAACGCGACGATCATCCGCGATACCGCAACGCTTTCGGAAGCGGAGACCGCGCTGAAACGCGCCGGCGATCTGCTGGCGCAGAGGGTCGGCACGCAAGAGGCTTACGACCAGGCGAAAGCCGCCCGCGATACGGCCGCAGCCACCGTCGAGGCTGACAAGGCCACGCTCGCCGCCGATCAGGTCCTGCTCGAGCACACCGAAATCCGTGCACCGTTCGATGGCCGGCTTGGCGATATCACCGTCAGCCCTGGAGCGTTCCTCGATGCCGGATCGGCGATCGTGACGATTGCCGAGTACGATCCGATCTACGTGAAATTCCATCTGCAGGAGCGCGACCTGCACCAATTGAAGCAGTCGCTCGCCACAGGCCCCGTCGATGTCACGACTGCGCCGGATTCGGCAAACGGCAGCGTGCGCCACGGCGCGATCAGCTTCTACGACAATACGGTCGATGTTGCCTCGGGCACGATTCTCGCAAAAGCGCGCTTCGAAAACGCATCCGGCGCACTCTGGCCCGGCCAATCGGTCAATCTCGTGGTTCACTTCAACAATAAGGAGGAGCAGATCGTCGTCCCGACCGTCGCGGTCAGCCCCGGCGCGGATGGCTTCTTTTCCTATGTCGTGAAAGACGGCAAGGTGAAGATGACGCCCGTCACCGTCGCCCGCGAGAACGGCGGTTTCACCGCTGTTTCCGCCGGGATCTCGGAAGGCGATCATGTCGTCATCGAGGGACAGGCCCAGCTTGCCGACCAGCAGGCGGTCGAAGAACAGTTCGACGATAAGGCGCTGAAAGTCGCTTCCGCCATCCAGCCGGCCCATCAAACCGAAACCCTGGCGGGGGCGGAACAATGATCCCGAACTTCTGCATCCGGCGGCCAGTGGCAACGACACTTCTCGCAATCGGCGTGATCCTTGCAGGCCTCGCCGGTTACCGGCTCCTGCCCGTCGCGGCATTGCCGCAGGTCGATTTCCCGACGATCAACGTCTCGGCCGCGCTCACCGGCGCCTCGCCGCAAACCATGGCGAACTCGGTCGCCACCCCGCTGATAAAGCAGTTCGAGACCATCCCCGGCATCAGCGAAATCAGCGCAACCAACTCGCTCGGCAATACCAGCATCGTCCTGCAGTTCGACCTCAACCGCAACATCGACGCGGCTGCGGCCGACGTTCAGGCGGCGATCTCGAATGCGACACGGCAATTGCCGGACAACATGACAACGCCGCCGAGCTATCGCAAGACGAACCCGGCCGACGCGCCGGTTATGCTGCTTTCGGTGCAGAGCGATACGATGCCCCGCGCCAAACTGGACGCGATTGCCGAAAACATCATATCACCGTCGCTCTCCACCCTGCCCGGCGTGGCCGAAGTGTCCGTGTTCGGCGCGCAGACTTATGCGGTCCGCGTCGAGGTCGATCCGAACAAGCTACTTGCCCGCAACATCGGCATCGATACGGTCAACCAGGCAATCAGCGCCGCAAACAGCCAGGTGCCTGTCGGCACGCTGCAGAACAGCTCGCAGAGCATGACGATCAATGCCGACACGCAGCGCACCAACGCGAGCGAATTCCGCTCCCTTGTTATCGCAAATCCGAACGGCGCGCCGATCCATCTCGGCGACATCGCCGAAGTGAAAGACAGCGTCCAGAACCAGTACACCGGCGGCTGGTACGACGGAAACCGCGGCATCGTCCTTGCGATCCAGCGCCAGCCAGATGCGAACACGGTCGAGGTCGTGGATGCGATCAACGCCAAGCTGCCGACGCTTCATGCCGAGATCCCGGCATCGGTCACGATCAAGGTCATGAACGATTCCGCGACGCCGATCCGCGACGCGATTTCCGACGTGAAGTTCACCCTGCTGCTGACGATCGGCCTCGTCGTGCTCGTCATCTATCTCTTCACCGGCCACCTGACCGCAACGATCATTCCGGGCCTTGCCGTTCCGCTGTCGCTGATCTCGACCTTCGGTATGATGTACGTGCTCGGCTACAGTGTCGACAATATCTCACTGCTCGGATTGACGCTCGCGGTCGGCCTGGTGGTGGACGACGCGATCGTGATGCTGGAAAACATTCTTAGGCATATCGAAGAAGGAATGCCGGTCCTCGATGCAGCTATCAAAGGCGCGGGCGAGGTCAGCTACACGATCATTTCTATGTCGGTGTCGCTGATTGCGGTCTTCATCCCGATCCTACTGATGGGCGGAGTCGTCGGCCGCATCTTCAACGAGTTCGGCATGGTCGTTGCGATCGCCATCGCCGCTTCCGCCATCGTCTCGCTGACAGTGACGCCGATGCTCAGCTCACGGCTTTCCAGCGGTCACGGCGAGCCGCCGTTCTTCATCCGCTGGTTCGACGTAGGTTTTGAACGCACGCTCAGAGGCTACGACCGGGCGGTTGGCTGGTGCCTCAGCCACCGGCCTACGATCCTCGGCCTGTTCCTCGCCTCGGTCGGGTTGACGGCCTATCTGTTCGTGGCGCTGCCCACGAGCTTCTTTCCGTCTGAAGACATCGGTCGCCTGAACATCTCGACGCGCGCACGCCAGGATATCTCCTATCCGGCGATGGAAGCCTTGCAGAACCAGGCGGCGGCGATCGTGAAACAGAATGCCGCCGTCAGCCACGTCATGTCGATCGTCGGTGGCAATGCCCGCAGCCCGCTCAACAACGGCACGATGTTTGTCGAGTTGAAAGAAAAGGGGCAGCGTCCGCCGCTCGACCAGACCTTGCGCGAACTCAGGGCAAGCATCGCCAAAGTACCAGGCCTGCAGGCCTTTATTACGCCGCAGCAGAGCCTGCGTTTCGGTGGCCGCCAGACCGCGAGCCAGTATCAGCTGGTCGTTCAGGCGCTCGGCGCCGACCAGACCAATCTCTGGGCCAACAAGATCCAGCAGGCAATGCGCAGCGATCCGCGTTTCACCGACGTGACGACCGATGCGCAGAACAACGCGCTCCAGGCCAATGTCGTCGTGGATTTCGAAAAGGCAGCCGCCTTCGGTATCGACAACAACCAGTTGCGCACCACTCTGCAGGAGTCGTTCAGCGGCTATACAGCAGCGCAAATCCAATCCACCGGCGACAGCTACGACGTCATCGTCGAATACGATACCAATAGGCCCTGGGATGATCAGAAGCTCCAGGACATCCGCGTCGCCTCCACCAACGGCACGCTCGTTCCGCTGTCGAATTTCGCAACGGTCGAGCGCAACACCGGTCCGGTGACGATCAATCAGACGGGGCAGCTCGTCTCGACGACCGTCTCCTTCAACCTGCCCGCCGGCGAGGCGCTCGGCGATGCGACAGCCGCGATCGACCAGATCAAGAAGGACATCAACATGCCGTCGGACGTCTTCACGTCCTATGGCGGTACGGCACAGATCTTCGAGCAGTCGCAGGGCAATACGCCGCTTCTGATCCTCGCTGCGGTCCTGACGATCTATGTCGTGCTTGGCGTCCTCTACGAGAGCTTCATCCACCCGCTCACCATTCTGTCCGGCTTACCGGCCGCCGCTCTCGGGGCGCTGCTGGCTTTGAAGGTGATGGGCTTCGACCTCTCGATCATCGCGCTCATCGGCCTCTTGATGCTGATCGGAATTGTGAAGAAGAATGCGATCATGATGATCGACGTGGCGCTGGAGAACCTGCGCTCCACGTCGATGTCGCCCATGGAGGCCATTCACGAGGCCTGCGTACGGCGCTTCCGGCCGATCATGATGACGACCTTCTGCGCGCTGCTCGGGGCCCTTCCGATCGCGCTCGGCACCGGCGCCAGCTCGGAACTGCGCCAGCCCCTGGGCATCGCCGTCGTCGGGGGCCTCATTGTTTCCCAGGCTCTGACGCTCTTCATCACCCCCGTCATCTTCATCGAGATGGACCGGCTGAGCAGTTGGCTCCAGACCCTTGGACGGCAAAGGAAGCCGGTCCGGGAGGAAGAGAAACCGACGGCGATCGCGGCGGAGTAAGGACGAAGCAGCGGTCGGTGGTGCGTGGCCGGCCGGAATATCCGCTACGCGCGCCGGCACACGCGCAATTGCTGTCGTGGTTGGCTTATCTCCTTCCCTCGTAGAGCCAGTTGAGGGGAACATTGCGAGCGCTTCGATTCGAGGTAAGGCTACGGCAGACATGAGGTTGCCGTCTGGCGCCGCCATATATCCTTTCCTCATTTCTGTGCTCGTCACAGGAAACCAGCAGCAGCGCCAAAATCCTTGGGCGCAGGAGACTCATTCAAGGCAAATGACTTATTCACGACGCGGACGCGCCGTGGTTGGATCTCTGTGACGAGCACAGAAATGAGGAAAAGAAACAAACCGCCGCGTCACCCGCCATCCTCGTTCAGACCACAAAACCTCTCACTTTCCGCCTGCACTCAATCCTGCGCCCCCTTGAATGTGTGGTCCCTCTATGGCATCACGCGCCCTCCTAATTCTGGGCGCGCGGGCGCCCTTCATGCGGAGCATGGCTCCGGTCTCAATCACAATCGGCATGAAGAGGTGCGGGCATGGCTCAGGCGCTGGGTTTCGACTTCGGCACGACAAACACGGTTCTCGCCACGGCAAATGGCGGGACAACGCATTCGATGGCGTTCACAAACGCGGAAGGCACGGCCGACAGCATGCGCACGGCGCTGTCCTTCATGAAGGATCCGCGGCTCGGCGCGTCGACCCCGAAAGTCGAGGCCGGACATGCGGCGATCCGTCAGTTCATCGACAATCCCGGCGATTGCCGCTTCCTGCAGTCGATCAAGACATTTGCGGCAAGCACCCTCTTCCAAGGCACCTTGATCTTCGCCAAGCGCCACAGCTTCGAAGACCTGATGGAAATCTTCATCCGGCGGCTGCGCGCCTATGCGGGCGAAAACTGGTCGGGCGATGTCACACGCATCGTCACTGGGCGGCCGGTGCACTTTGCCGGCGCCAATCCCGACCCGGCTCTCGCCACCGAACGCTACAACAAAGCGCTCTTGCGCTTCGGCTTTCCGGAAATCCACTATGTCTACGAGCCGGTTGCCGCCGCCTTCTACTTCGCGCAGAACCTGAAGT
The DNA here is from genome assembly GCF_025200715.1 of Rhizobium sullae. Lineage (NCBI taxonomy): Bacteria > Pseudomonadati > Pseudomonadota > Alphaproteobacteria > Hyphomicrobiales > Rhizobiaceae > Rhizobium > Rhizobium sullae. The sequence continues at coordinate 791,906 of NZ_CP104143.1, read as the reverse complement.
CAGACGCCACGGTGCTTGTTGCCGATTTCGGCGGTGGCACGACGGACTATTCGCTGATCCGCTTCGAAACCGTTGCCGGCAAGCTCACGGCAGCGCCGATCGGACACTCGGGCGTCGGTGTCGCGGGCGATCATTTCGACTACCGGATGATCGACAACATCGTCGCGCCGCAGATCGGCAAGGGGAGTTATTTCAGGAGCTTCGACAAGATCCTTGAGGTGCCGTCGAACTATTATTCGAGCTTCGGTCGCTGGAACCAGCTTTCGATCTTCAAGACCTCGCGCGAATTCGAGGATCTGAAGAAACTGGTCCGCACGGCGCTCGAGCCGGAGAAGCTCGAAATCTTCATCGATCTCGTCGATCATGACGAGGGCTATCCGCTGTATCAGGCGATCTCGGCCACCAAGATGGCGCTGTCGTCAGCAGACGAAGCGCCCTTCGATTTCGGCCCGCTCGGCCGCGGCGGCCATCACATCGTTCGCCGGAAGGATTTTGAAAGCTGGATCGCGGAGGACCTGGCTCGTATCGAAGGCGCGCTCGACAACGTTCTGGAAAGGACGGAGACCCGACCCAGCGAGATCGACAAGGTCTTCCTGACCGGCGGCACGTCCTTCGTGCCCGCCGTCCGCCGCATCTTCAACGAACGCTTCGACAGCGGCAAGATCGAGACCGGCGGCGAGCTTCTCTCGATCGCCCACGGTCTTGCCCTGATCGGCGAGCGCGACGACATCGCGCAATGGACTGTGCAATAGCCACAGGCCACGCCGCCCACTCTTTCATTGCCGCCGCCACTTCGCTAAGGTCGCCGCATGGTCTCCGTCAACGAACTTTCCCCGGCCGAGCTTGCCGCACTTCTGCATTTCCATGCGGACGCCGGCGTCGAATGGCTGCTGGAGGAGGAGGCGGTCGACCGCTTCGCCGAGTTCGAGGCGATGAAGCAGGCCCGGCGCAACGCCACCGCTGCTCCGCAAAGCCCAGCCCAACCGGCAGCGCAACATCAGGCGGCAGCGCCGGCTGAGCGCGCAGCCCCTCGTCCGCAACCTGCCATTCCGGATGGCGAAGCTGTGCAGCAGGCACGCTTTGGGGCCGAGAGTGCGCGATCGCTTGCCGAGCTCAAGACCGCGATCGAAGCCTTCAACGGCTGCAACCTCAAGCACAGCGCACGTTCGACGATCTTTGCGACGGGCAACGCAGCAAGCGGCATCATGGTGATCGGCTCGGCGCCAGGCGCCGACGACGACCGCGAGGGCATGCCCTTTGCCGGGCGGGCGGGACAACTGCTCGACAAGATGCTGATGGCGATCGGCCTCGACCGCGAGGGCATTCTCCTGACGCAGGTCATCCCCTGGCGCCCGCCGGGCAACCGGGTCGCCTCGCCTGCCGAAATGGAAATCTGCCGTCCCTTCATCGAACGCCAGATCGCGCTTGCCGAACCGAAAGCCATTCTGTTGTTCGGCAATTTCGCCGCCCGCTTCTTCTTCGGCGAGAACGACACCATTCACGGCCTGCGTGGCCAATGGAAGGAAATCGGCGCCGGGCCGCTGACGATACCGGCGATCGCGACGCTCCACCCGCAGGATCTTCTGACCGCGCCGATCAACAAGCGGCTGGCCTGGAGTGACCTGCTGGCATTTCAGGCACGGCTCAAGTCGCTCGGCCTGATTAGAAAATAGACAACTGTTAAGTTCTTATGAAACAACCCATGCGCTCATCGCATGGCTGTATCCTATTTTGGTGCATTGCAGAATCGATGCTGCACTGCAATATATAGTCTTGTCTTGGGAGGAATGTGACAGGAACCAAGGCAATGAACGCACGTTTTCGTCCTATCCACTGCGGGTTTGAAACCCTCCGCCTGGCAGGCGATCCGGCTCGTACTACGCAAGGCTACAGCCGTCTGGGCTTTGCAACCAACGAGCAGATGATCGCGCGTGGGACCGGCATCAGCGGCCGTACGACGCGGCCCTCGGCAATCTTCGTCGATTTCCAGGAATACTGAGATGAGCGCGCAGCCCGGCTTCGGGCGCGCGACCGGAGTTTTGTGATGTCTGCAGTTCTCATTTCGCTTCTGCGCAACATTAATACCATCGAGCATATCCGCGCTGCCGTCTGCGCCGCAAAGGAGTATCAGCGCGAGCTTTCCTCCGCCAAGCCGATTTCGCTGCTCAAGGACATCGCGGCGATCGCGCTTTAGAGACTAAGCTTCCGCGGGCACTTTGGCCGGCACACCCTTGAGCGTTGCCCTGGCGAAATGGAAGGCCTGCTCGACATAGGCAAACTTGACCGCCTGCCATCCGCAATATTCCCTCACGAAATCGCGCGATATCCATAACTGCGTCTTCTTGGGCTCATCACGCCAGCCGAGGCAGCCTTGCTGCGCCGCCTTTGCAAAGAGGCGCTGCAGGTGCGTTCGCGACATCATGAAATCGCCGGCGAGATTGCGCGTTTCGACGCGGCCGACGTCGAATCTCTCGGTGTCGGCGCCGCTGAGGTCAATTCGGGCCATCAGATGGTCCACCACCAGACCGCCCGCCTCCGTCCATAGGAAGAGCGCAATCGGCGCTGGCGGCTCCCGCCAGGCCACATCTTCGAGGCAACTGCGGGCAACCAGCGGCTGGGCGATCCGAAGGAGCTCCGGATGGGCCTGCAGGCAGCCGGCGCGGTCGCCGCCGTCCAGCATGTCGAGGGCGGCGAGATTGGCGAGAAGCCAGCCGTACATAGCCTGATTGCTGACTTCGGTCGGTTCGAAATGGCGCGGGCGGCGGCGCTCCTCACCCGGCGCGTGGGCGATGAAGCGATAGGTGAAGAGTTCTTCGATGAAGTTCAAAACCGTGTTGCGGCTCGCGACCTTGTGCTGCGTTATCAGCGTCGTCAGCGAAACCGCGGAAAAACCCGAAGAGGGATCGCCGGGATCGTACTGCATGGCGAGCGCATAGGCCGTCTGGGTAAGCAGCCAGCGCTGGTGCGAGGTGAGCAGACGGGCAAGGCGCGGACCGGCTTGGAACATGCCGCGCAAAGTCCCGGCCAGGTGACGGATGCTGAGCAGAAAATCAGGGTGCCGCGCCAGTTCTTCTGCCGTAAATTTCATAGGCGTCCCGCTTGCAAGCCAGCGTTCGGAGCAGCTAAGCACGGGGACCAAAGTCTGGCGTTAGCGGCCAATCAGACATGCAAGGCTTTGAATAAATGAAGTTTCGTCATATTTAGAAACCACATTTGGGGGCCGATTGGTATCCTTAAATTTCGCCAGTGCATTCGCCAACGGGCGGCACAATCAGCAGACAGATTTCCGCCTTGATCCGATCAGGGCTGCGGCGTGCCGGCTTTCCGGGCTTTGCGGCGCTCCAATCCGAGTTGATGCTCGCGGTAGATGATGAATATGCCGGCTGCGACGACGATCGCCGTTCCTGCCATCATATGGACGCCCGGGACATCACCGAACACGAAATAGGCGATAACGCCGCCAAGCAGGATCGACGTATATTCGAACGGCGCCACCGTCGACACGTCGGCGTGACGGTAGCTCTCTGTCAGAAGGATTTGCCCGACGCCGCCGCAGAAGCCGGCACCGACCAGCAGAAGCACCGTGTTGAGATCGAGTGAGGCCCAGCCGAACGGCAGCGTCGCGAGCGAGAAAAGCGATGCAATCATCGAGAAATAGAGGACAATCGTCGCCGTCCTTTCCTCTTCGACAAGTTTGCGTACCTGGATCATCGCCATGCCGGCGAGCACGGCGGCCGTCAGGACGCACAACGCCCCCACCGCCTGCTCCGCTTCCATGCCGCCTTGTCTGAGAAGCGTCAGCTTGGGCCACGAGACGATGGCAACGCCGATGATACCAAAGAAAACCGCGCTCCAGCGATATGCTCTGACCGTCTCCCCAAGAAATACCGCCGCGAAAATGACCGCGACCAAAGGCGTCGCATAGCCGAGTGCAATCGCTTCCGGCAACGGCAGATGCAGCAGGCCGTAGAAGCCGAAGGCCATGGAAAGGATGCCGATCGTGCCCCGCTTCAGATGGCCGAGCGGGTTTGCCGTATAAAAGGCCGTCCGCAACTGTCCGCGATAGGCAAGATAGGCCATGATCGGGAAGAGCGCGAAGAAGGAGCGGTAGAAGGTCACCTGCCCCGGCGCGATGTCGGACCCGGCGAGCTTGATGAAGGTCTGCATGCCGAGGAAGACCACCACCGATGAGACCTTCATCAGGATTCCTCTCATCGGATTTTCGAAAGCCGACTGCATGTCAGAAACTCGTGCGTCAGTTGTTTGAAGCGGGGGAAATACGTCAGACTCGACGCAACCTGACTGTGGCAGGCGTTGCGCTCGAAGAACAGGCCAAAAGTGAAAAAAGGCGCCAGCCGATTCAGTTCCCACGCTTTTCGGCTCAAAGTTGCACAAAAAAACATCATATGAGGGATATGCCCAAAAATGTTCGCCTGACTATTTAACTCTTAATCTTTTGAAAACCATAAGCTCGCATTGATTTTCAGCAGCACCGCTGCCGTCATTTTCACAGTCACGTGAAATTATTGCCAGGATCATTTGCATGTTGCCGCTTAAATCAAGTGATGGCGATCGAACGCAGCAGAACGCAACGCCACGCTCCATGCGGGTTGTGACGGAGGGGATCGGAACCGATCTTGAGCATTTCAGCGCGGCCAACACGCATGTGGTGAAGCAGATCAAGCTGCTGGCGATCAACGCGCTGATCGAGGCCGCCCGCGCGGGCGAAGCCGGCAAAGGTTTTGCGGTCGTCGCCAACGAAGTGCAGCGGCTGGCGCAGGTTGCCAGCGATATTGCTGGAAAATTCGAGAGCAACGTTCTTGGCCGCATCGGGCTTTCGCGGACGATGGCGGAATCGCTGGTGAACGAGATGGAGGGGGTGAGGCTGACGGACCTTGCGCAAACCCTCGTCCAGCTTATCGTGCGCAACCTCTTCGAACGGACGGCTGACGTGCGGTGGTGGGCGACCGATACCGCGCTGTGGCAGGCGGTGCAGGGGCCGGGCAGCGGCACGGCGAGCTTTGCGGCCGAGCGGCTGGGCATGATAAACCGCTTCTATACGGTTTATCTCGACCTCGTGCTGACCGATCTTTCCGGGCGTGTCGTCGCCTCGGCCAATCCCGAGTTCCAGCGCAAAATCACCAGCCGTTCGCTTGCCGGCGACGCCTGGTTCCAGGCGGCAGCCCATTGCAAGTCCGGCGACGATTACATCGTCGACGAGGTGCGGCCCAGCCCGCTGCACAACGGCAGGAACGCCCTTGTCTACGCCACAGGCGTTCGCGAAGGCGGCAAAGTCGACGGCAAACTCGTCGGGACGCTCGGCGTTTATTTCGACTGGCAGAACCAGGGACAGGCGATCGTCGAGAAAGAGGCCAACCTGCCGGCGCAGGTCGCCGAAAAGACGACCGTGATGTTGCTCGATGGAGCAAACAGGATCATCGCGGCAAGCAATCCGGCGCTTCTCTTCACGCACTTCGCGCTGCAAAATCAGGCAGGCCAATCCCGCGGCAGCTACTACGACAATAACGGGTCGATCGTCGCCTATGCAAAGACTTTGGGATACGAGGATTACGACGGTCTCGGATGGCACGGCGTCGTCGTCCAGCGCACAGAAGACGATGCTGCCATTAGGGCCGCCCTCAATCTCAGATAGTGCACGCGCGTCAGCCAAGCATCTCCGCCAATTGCGCCATCAAAACTTGCGCTCCCTCCATTTCGCTTTAAGTTTAGTTCAGACTTTAATGTAATGATGCCGCAAAACTTACGGCAGAGCATTCGCGTCTGTCCCAGCCCATATCGATAAAGGTCTTCAGGGAACATTATGCGTACAGACACGGGCCAGGTCATCAATCTGGCAGACTACCGCCCCACCGACTTCGTTCTGGAACGTGTGGACCTGACCTTCGAGCTTGATCCCACGGAAACAAAAGTCGAAGCGCGCTTGATCTTTCATCGCCGCGAAGGTGCTAATCCAAAGGCGCCGCTTGTTCTCGACGGCGACGAGCTTTCGCTTGCCGGCCTGCTGTTCGATCAGGTGGAAATGTCGGCGGAGCAATATACAGCAACGGCCGAGAGCCTGACCGTTTATGACCTCCCGGCAGCCGAGCCTTTCGAACTGACGATCACGACGATCATCAATCCGGAAGCAAATACGCAGCTGATGGGCCTCTACCGCACCGGCGGCATCTACTGCACCCAGTGCGAGGCCGAGGGTTTCCGCCGCATCACCTATTTCCCCGACCGCCCGGATGTTCTGGCTCCCTACACCGTCAACATCATCGCCGACAAGGCCGCCAATCCGCTTCTGCTTTCCAACGGCAACTTCCTCGGCGGCGCAGGCTATGGTGAGGGCAAACATTTCGCCGCCTGGTTCGACCCGCATCCGAAACCGAGCTATCTCTTCGCGCTCGTCGCTGGCGATCTCGGCGTCATCGAAGACACATTCACGACGATGTCTGGCCGGGACGTCGCGATGAAGATCTATGTCGAGCACGGCAAGGAGCCGCGCGCCGCCTATGCCATGGATGCACTGAAGCGCTCCATGAAGTGGGACGAGGAGGTCTTCGGGCGCGAGTACGATCTCGACATCTTCATGATCGTCGCCGTTTCCGACTTCAACATGGGGGCGATGGAGAACAAGGGCCTCAACATCTTCAACGACAAGTACGTTCTTGCCGACCCGGAAACCGCGACGGACGCCGACTACGCCAATATCGAGGCGATCATCGCGCATGAATATTTCCACAATTGGACCGGCAACCGCATCACCTGCCGCGACTGGTTCCAGCTCTGCCTCAAGGAAGGCCTGACCGTCTATCGCGACCATGAATTCTCGTCCGACCAGCGCTCGCGCCCGGTCAAGCGCATTGCCGAGGTCCGGCACCTGAAGTCGGAGCAGTTTCCGGAGGATGGCGGTCCGCTCGCCCATCCGGTCCGACCGACGCAATACCGGGAAATCAACAATTTCTATACGACCACGGTCTACGAGAAGGGCAGCGAGGTGACGCGCATGATCGCCACCCTGCTCGGCAGGGAGACCTTCAAGAAGGGCATGGACATCTATTTCGATCGCCATGACGGCCAGGCCGTGACGATCGAGGATTTCGTCAAGTGCTTCGAGGATGCGAGCGGCCGCGATCTTGCGCAGTTCTCGCTCTGGTATCACCAGGCCGGCACGCCGCTTGTCACCGCCTCCGGCAGCTACGATGCGACCGCCAAGACCTTCAGCCTGTCGCTGGAACAGATGGTTCCGGCAACACCGGGCCAGACCGACAAGAAGCCGATGCATGTCCCGCTCAGCCTCGCTCTCTTCGGCGAAAACGGCGGCAAGATCGAACCGGCCTCCGTCGAAGGCGCGGAATATGCAGGCGAAGTGCTGCATCTGACAGGCCGCACGCAGACCGCTGTTTTCCATGGCGTCGGCTCCCGGCCGGTCGTTTCGATCAACCGCAGCTTCTCTGCGCCGATCAACCTGCATTTCGACCAGAGCCCCGCCGACCTTGCGCTGCTCGCCCGTTACGAAACCGACCACTTCGCCCGCTGGCAGGCGCTGACCGATCTGGCATTGCCGAACCTGTTGAAAGCGGCGCGTCATGCACGCGACGGTAAAGCAATCGTCTGCGAACGGACCTTCATTGATGCGCTGCTCGCTGCCGCTGCCGACAAAAACCTTGAACCCGCCTTCCGCGCTCAGGCGCTCGCACTGCCGAGCGAAGCCGATATTGCCCGCGAACTCGGCAGCAACAACGATCCCGACGCGATCCATGCCGGGCGTCAGGCCGTCATGAAGCAGATTGCCGATCAGGGCGCCGAGGTTTTCGCCAAGCTCTTCGAGACGATGACCACGCCCGGCGATTTCAGTCCGGATGCACGGAGCGCTGGCCGCCGCGCGCTGCGCAATGCCGCGCTGACTTACCTTTCCTACGCCCAGTGCAGCCCGGGACACGCCAAGGCCGCTTTCGACGCTGCCAACAACATGACCGAACTGCTGCACGCGCTGACGATCCTGGCGCATCGCTTTCCCGAAAGCGGCGAAGCGATTACCGCTCTTTCGGCGTTCCGGGACCGCTTTGCGCAGAACGCGCTCGTCATCGACAAGTGGTTCTCCGTACAGGCGACCATCCCGGGCGCGGCCACGCTCGACCGGGTGCGCAAGCTCATGGAAAGCCCGCTTTTCAAACGCACCAACCCGAACCGCGTGCGCGCCCTTGTCGGCACCTTTGCCTTCACCAATCCCACCGGCTTCGGCCGGGCCGACGGCGAAGGCTACCGCTTTATGGCGCGCGAGATCCTCGATATCGACCAGCGGAACCCCCAGCTCGCCGCCCGAATCCTAACCTCCATGCGTTCTTGGCGCGCACTGGAACCGGTGCGCGCCGGTTTCGCCCGCGCGGCCCTGGCGGAGATCGAACAGGCACCTGCCCTTTCGACGGACGTGCGCGACATTGTCGAGCGCACGCTGAAGGGGTGATTTGCCCGCCAGGAACGCCGCACGACCCTGCGGCGTTTCGAAATGACTCGGCAAAAAAATCAGCGCTTATAAATGGTTAATAGATTTTTACCTTTCCCTCTGGACACGACGAATCAGTAGTGATTCATTGAGTCAGGTTCGGGCGAGCGGCGTCGCGAATCACACGAGGGATCAAAGCTGGTGATGATGAACGTGCGGCGGGCAACTGCGGCCGAAGGGCGGCTGCGTGTCGATTTCGAGGGGCTTCGTGCCTGGCACGGCAATGCCTCCAAGCGAACCGCGGCGATCTCCAAGCCGATTGCTAACCGTCTTCCGCAAGCCGAGATTATCCTGAAACGGGCCATCCCGGCTCTGATCGTCGCCTTCCTGACCGTCGTTGCGGCCTCGCATTTTTTCGGGATGATGTCGGATTATGCTCGCATGGGCACAGCCGCCCGGCACGCGACCGCGCTTTCGGCCGCGACCGCAGCCGCCGTCTTCGCCGACTCGACCGACCTCTTCGAAAGCGGAAACGCCGAGCAGGCGCAGGCGAAGCTGGCGAAATTCCTGCCGCAGGACCGCCTCGGCCGCGGCTCCTTTGTTCTCCTCGTCCAGACGAGCGGCAAGGTCTTCGCAGCATCGACCGCGGGTCTTGCATATGTCGGATCGAATGCTGGCGATTTCTTTCCCGAGGTTTCCGCCATCCGCCGCTTCGGAGATCGCGCTGGCGTCATCGAAACGACGATCGGGGGCGATCCGCACTATGCCGAAATCACCCTGGTCGGCAGCACCGGCGGCTATATCATCGCCGCAACCTCGCTGGACGAGATCGGAAGGCTGTGGCGCGAAGAGCTGACCCTTAACGTCACGCTGTTTGCCGGCATTTCCTCGATCCTGCTGGTGATCCTTTACGCCTACTACATGCAGGTCAAGCGCGCCCGCGACGCCGACGAGATCTTCGTCGAATCGAACCAGCGCGTCGAGACGGCACTTTCGCGCGGCCGCTGCGGGCTTTGGGATTTCGATTTCGACAACCGCGAATTCTTCTGGTCGCGCTCAATGTACGACATGCTCGGCCTGCCGGCTTCCGACAAGACGATGTCCTTCGGCGATGCGGCCCGGCTCATGCATCCTGAGGACGGCGGGCTGCACGAGATCGCGCGCTCGATCGCCAAGGGCAGTTCCGGCCAGGTCGACCAGGTCTTCCGTATGCGCCATGCCGGCGGCCACTATGTGTGGATGCGTGCCCGCGCCCAGATGATCCGCAGCAATTCCGGCCGCGTGCACATGATCGGCATCGCGATGGACGTGACCGAGCAGCACCGTCTCGCGCAGCGCTACGCTGAGGCCGACCAGCGCCTTGCGGACGCCATCGAATGCACGTCGGAAGCCTTCGTTTTATGGGACAAGAACGACCGCCTGGTGATGTGCAACGCCCACTTCCAGCAGGCCTACGGGCTTCCCGATAGCGTCCTCGTTCCAGGCACTGAGCGCAGCGTGGTCAACGCCGCCGCCGCCCGGCCGGTCATCGAGCGCCGAATGGCCGATGCCGATGGCGCCGGCCATTCTCGCACGACAGAAGTCCAGCTTGCCGACGAGCGCTGGCTGCAAATCAACGAACGCCGCACCCGCGACGGCGGCATGGTTTCCGTCGGCACTGACATCACGCTTCTGAAGCGCAACCAGGAGCGCCTGCGCGAATCCGAGCGGCGCCTCATCGCTACCATCGGCGACCTCAAGGCATCTCGTCAGACGCTCGAAAGCCAGAAGGCGGCTCTCTCGGTCGCGAACGCCAATTATCAGGCCGAAAAGGAGCGTGCAGAAGCGGCCAACAAGGCAAAGTCGGAATTCCTCGCCAACATGTCGCATGAGCTGCGCACGCCGCTCAACGCCATCCTCGGCTTCTCCGAAATCCTGCAGAACCAGATGTTCGGCCCGCTCGGCTCGTTGAAATACGACGAATATGCCCGAGACATCCATGACAGCGGCAAGCACCTGCTCAATGTCATCAACGATATACTCGATATGTCGAAGATCGAGGCCGGGCACATGAAACTGCACCGCGAGAAGATCGATCTTGCGCCGCTCATCGAGGAAAGCCTGCGCTTCACCGCCATTCCGGCGGCCAAGAAGAACATCATTATCGAACAGCGGGTTTGCGAAGGCATGACGCTGACGGCAGACCGCCGGGCCATGAAGCAGATCCTGCTCAACCTTCTCTCCAATGCGGTGAAGTTCACGAACGAGGGCGGCCGTATCGCGCTCCGCACCCGTCGCGATGCGGAAGGCGTCGTCGTCACGATCGCCGACACCGGCATCGGCATCCCCTACGAGGCGCTCACCAAGATCGGCCAGCCCTTCGAGCAGGTGCAGAACCAGTATGCCAAGAGCAAGGGCGGCTCCGGTCTCGGCCTCGCGATCTCCCGCTCGCTGACGGCGCTTCACGACGGCAAGATGCGCATCCGCTCGCGCGAGGCGATCGGCACTGTCGTCTCGTTCCGCATTCCGGACGGCGCGCGCTAAGAATTCACCGTCGTCTGGAATATCTTCCGGACAGCCTTGGAAAGCCGTTTGACCTCGCCTTCAAGCGTCTTGATGTCCGGGCAATCTCCGGCCCGGCACACCAGCTCGGTCAGGCCGGACGGCGCATCCTTCGGATCAAATGGCCCGTCGATGCAAAGCCGGATCAGCTGCGACAATTCCGTGTAGAGCGTGAACGCCTCCAGGCAGAGATCGAGGTCGGCTGCCGGCATCAAGTTGCCGCCAAGCGTCTTCAGTGCATCGCCGGTATTGTTCATTCCACCCATCTTCGCAGTCACGTCCCTGGCCGGAGCAATCAGCGCCAGATACTGCGCGATGAATTCAATATCGATCACGCCGCCGGAAATAAGTTTCAGATCCCAAAGGCCGTCCGGCGATTTCTCCTTGTCGATCAGTTCGCGCATCTCCGCGACGTCACGGCTTACCTTTGTGACGTCACGTCTCTTTGAAAGCACATCGCCGATGATCCGCTCCGCCTCGCTCACCAGGCTCCGATCGCCGCAGATCAGGCGGGCGCGGCTGAGCGCCATATGCTCCCAGGTCCAGGCTTCGTCGCGCTGATATTTCTCGAAGGACCTGATGCGCGTGGCGACCGGGCCCTTGTTGCCCGAGGGGCGAAGCCGCATGTCGACTTCGTAGAGAACGCCCTCGGCAGTCGGCGCCGAGAACGCCGCGATCAACCGCTGCGTCAGACGGGTGAAGTACCTTGTCGCGTCCAACGGCTTCGCGCCGTCGGACTCGGAAGCGGCGTCGTCATAGTCGTAGAGAAGGATGAGGTCGATGTCGGAGCCCGCCGTCAGCTCGAAGCTGCCGAGTTTGCCCATGCCGGCAATGGCGACCCTTCCGCCGGGAAAATCGCCGTGCGCCGCGCGCATTTCCTGCCTCACCGCTTCGAGGGCGGCTTCGATCGCAAGATCGGCCAGATGGGTGAAGGCGCGGGCCGCCATCAGCCCGTTGATCGCGCCGGTCAGCAGCCGGATGCCGATCAGGAAGCGCTGTTCGGCGGCAAAGATGCGCAGCCGATCCAGCACCTCCTCGTAATGGCTCGCCTGCCCCAGCGATGCCTTCAGGCGTTCGCCGAGATAGTCGCGTGTCGGCAGCTCCGCCATCAGTCCCGGATCGAGCATGCCGTCGAAGACGTGCGGCTTGGCGGCGATCACCTCAGCAAGCTTCGGCGCCGAGGACATGATGTTAACGATCAGCGAAAGCAGCGCCGGATTGCTGCCGAGCAGTGAGAAAAGCTGGATGCCAGCAGGCAGGCCGGAAATGAAGCTGTCGAAGCGCAGCAGCGCCTCGTCGGCCCGCTTGCTTTCACCGAACACGCGAAGCAGCTCCGGCGCGAGTTCCGTCAGCCGCTCCCGCGCTTCGACGGATTGCGTTGCGCGATAGCGGCCATAATGCCAGGTGCGGATGATACGGGAAATGTCGGACGGACGCTTGAAGCCGAGCTTCTTCAGGGTCTCCAGCGTATCCGGATCGTCGGCCTGGCCGGTGAACACCAAATTTCCGGTCTCGGTCGACAGTCTGGTTTCCTGCTCGAAAAGCCGCGCATAACGCCGCTCGACGGTCCGCAGAACCTCCACCAGCCGCTCGGCGAAACTCGACGTATCGGTGAAGCCCATCATGAAGGCGATGCGCTTCAGGTCGGCCTCCGTTTCCGGCAGCAGATGCGTCTGCTCGTCGCGCACCATCTGGATGCGGTGTTCCACATCGCGGAGAAACCAGTAGGTCTCCGTCAGTTCGTCACGTGTTTCCGCATCGATCCATTTCGCCTTGGTGAGTTCGGCAAGGGTCTCCTCCGTACCGCGGCTGCGCAGCGCCGGCATGCGCCCGCCGGCGATCAGCTGCTGCGTCTGAACGAAGAATTCGATCTCGCGGATGCCGCCGCGGCCGAGTTTGACGTTGTGCCCCTTCACCGCAATGGCGCCGTGGCCCTTGTGAGCGTGGATCTGCCGCTTGATCGAATGGATGTCGGCGATCGCCGCATAGTCCAGATATTTGCGGAAGACGAAGGGGGCGAGCCCACGCACGAACGCCTCGCCCGCCTTCATATCCCCAGCGACGGGCCGCGCCTTGATGAAGGCTGCCCTCTCCCAGTTCTGGCCACGTCCTTCGTAATAGACCATCGCCGCATCAACCGGGATCGCAAGCGGCGTCGAGCCTGGATCGGGGCGCAGGCGCAGATCGGCTCGGAAGACATATCCGTCGGCTGTCCGCTCCTGGAGGATCCGCACGAGCCGCCTCATCAGCCGCGGAAAGATGTCGATCGCATCCTCGGGATCTGGCACGATGCCGGCCTGCTCGTCGAAGAAAATCACAAGATCGATATCGGACGAATAATTCAGCTCCGATGCGCCGAGTTTTCCCATCCCGAGCACGACCAAGCCGGAGCCTTCGCTGGGATTCTCGATGTCCTTCACCTGCAGTTTGCCGCTCTCATGGGAGGATAGCAGCAGATGGTCGATCGCCGCTTTGACCGAGGCCTCGGCCAGAGCGCTCAGCCAGGCCGTCGTCTGCCGCCCATCGAAGAGCCCGGCGAGATCGGCAAGCGCGATAAGGAAGGACACTTTCCGTTTGATGATCCGCAACCGGCTCATGACGGCAGACTCGGAAGGCGAAATCCCGGCCTCCGGTTTCCAGCAGCCGCGCGCTTCGGCGATCAGCACGTCGATCTGCGGCTCGAGCGGCGATGAAATCGCAGCAGCGAGAACTGCATTGTCAATATTCGCGACGTCGCGAAGATGGGGCGAAAGCGTCAGCACCGCAGCAATGAAATCGCACATCGGGCCACCGGCCTGCAGCATCGCCGCGACCGCCGGTTCGTGTCTGCCGATATCCTGAAGGTGGGCGAGCGCCAGCTTGAGTTCGGATTGGTTCAATGGGCGCAGCAGGCCGCTGCGCACAACCTTCAGGCTATGTGTCGATTTCGTCAGCATTCCACCTCCCCGAGGACGGCAGCACCCGGAATCAGCGCCGCCGTACCAGCCCCTAACCTAGGGTCACAATCTGGAGCGGCCAACCCTAAGCAGGCTTGACGGGGAAAATCATGCTGACGGTGAGGCCACGGCCGTCTTCTTTTTCCAGATCGGCGTCTGAAAGCTCCAGCGTGCCGCCATGCAGCTCCATCACCGCCTCGACCAGCGAAAGGCCAAGCCCTGTGCCGGGCTTCGACCGGCTCTCGTCAAGCCGCACGAAGCGCTTGACGACGTCCGCGCGCTTGTCGGCCGGAATGCCCGGCCCGTGATCGGTGACCGAAAGGCAGATGCCGTCGGGCCGGCGCACCAGCTTCAGACTGATTTCACCGCCCTTGGCATCGCCGGAATATTTGATCGCGTTGTCGATCAGATTGAAAATCGCCTGGCCGACCAGTTCGCGGTTACCTTGCACGCATATGTCGGGTTCGATGCTGCATGTCAGCGCCAGCCCGGCCTCTTCCGCAACGGGCTCGTAGAGCTCGGCGCTATCGGCAACGATCGCCGACAGTTCGATTGGCGACATCTCCGCTGCGACTGAGCCCGCTTCCACGCGCGAGATCATCAGAAGTGCATTGAAGGTTCGGATCAATTGATCGGATTCCGAGATGATCCCCTCTAGAGCCGCGCGGCGCTGGTCTTCATCGGCCGTGTCCATCGCATCCGTAGCCTTGTTGCGCAGGCGTGTCAGCGGCGTCTTGAGGTCGTGGGCGATGTTGTCGGAAACCTGCCGCAGCCCTTCGTTCAGCTTTTCGATGCGCTCCAACATCGTGTTCAGCGAAACCGACAGACGATCGAACTCGTCACCCGACACGCCGACCGGCAGGCGCTGCGAGAGGTCGCCCGCCATGATCTTCTTGCTTGCGGCCGACATGCGATCGATCCGCTTCAGCGCGTTGCGGCCGATACCGAACCAGATGATGATCGCGCCGAGGCCCATGATCGCCAGCGCGATCATCAGCGCCTGGCGCACCAGCACGCGGAAGCGCTCCGGTTCGCCGAGATCACGGCCGACGAGAATGCGCAGGCCGTTGTCGAGCACGAAAATATTGGCGATCGCCATATGGCGGCGTTCGCCGCCGCCGCTGTCGGTGTAGCGCTGATAGGAGAAGGGAACAGACGTCCAGCCAGTTTCCTCGAAGACGCCCGCCTGTACCGAGGCGACGTTGCCCGCAAGGATATCGCCCGACGGACCGGCAATGACGTAGAGATTGGCGCCCGGCTGGCGCGTGCGGCGCTCCATCGCGCGCAACAGCGCGTTAATGCCGCCCAGATCATAGGCGCGCCTGACCACGTCGACTTCTTGCTGGACGGCTTCGCGTATCTGCCCGTTGAGCAGCCGTTGAGACATCGCCGTCACATAGAAGACGAGCGTTGCGGCGCAGATTGCAAAAAGCAGGATGTATAGTGCCGAAAGACGGACTGCGGTGGACTTGAAGAGAAACCAGAAGCGGTTCATCCCTCGTCCTTGATCATGTAACCCGCACCGCGGATCGTCTTCAGCAGCGGCTGGCTGAAGTCCTTTTCGATCTTCGAGCGCAGACGCGAGACATGCACGTCGATGACATTCGTTTGCGGATCGAAATGATAGTCCCAGACATTCTCGAGAAGCATGGTGCGCGTGACTACCTGCCCGGCATTCTTCATGAGATATTCGAGAAGCCGGAATTCCCGCGGCTGGAGCGGGATTTCCCTGCCACCGCGCCGGACTTCATGGGAAAGCCGGTCGAGTTCGAGGTCGCCGACCCGGTAGACCACATCCTGCTCCGGCGTGCCCTTGCGGCGTCCGAGCACTTCGACGCGTGCAAGAAGCTCGCTGAAGGCATAGGGCTTCGGCAGATAATCGTCGCCGCCGGCGCGAAGGCCGGTCACGCGGTCATCGACCTGCCCAAGGGCGGACAGGATGAGAACCGGCGTATGAATACCCTTGCGCCGCAACTCGCTGATGACGGAAAGTCCGTCGCGGCGCGGCAGCATGCGGTCGATGACAATCACGTCGTAGCTGTTTTCGGACCCCATGAAGAGGCCGCTTTCGCCGTCGCTTGCATGATCGGCGACGATGCCCGCCTCGCGAAAGGCCTTCGTGAGGTAGGCCGCGGCTTCAAGATCGTCTTCGATGATGAGAATCTTCATGCGGCCGACATTACCTGCCGGTTGCGTTTGGGCAAGGCTCAAAGCGTCGTCCTGTTGCAGTGGGGTCATCGCAGTCGTCCTTGTAAAGGATGGAGAAAGGGAGCCGCGTAGAGGTCGGATCGCGGCTCCCCTTTTCAGACCAAGGTGGGAGGATCAGCCTTGGCCGTTGATCGGCAGCGCAACGAAGCGGCTGCCGTCCTGGGACTGGATCTGGAAGAGCGCCCGGGTGCGGCCATCCTTCTTCGCCTGGTTCAGAACCTTGACGATATCATCGGCGTTCGCGACCTGCTGGTTGTTCACCGAGGTGATCTTTTCGCCTTGCTTGATGCCCTTGTCGGCAGCATCCGAGTCAGGGTCGATACCGGTGATCGTCAGGCCTTTGCCATCTTCCGAAGGACCGACGGTCAGGCCTAGATCGGCAAGTGCCTTCTCGGATGCCGGTGCCTCGGGCTGCGCCGGACCGCCGTCGTCGCCGTTGGAAGCGTCCTTTTGGTCAACCGGCAAGGTGCCGAGTTCGACGGTGAGGGACTGCGCCTTGCCATCGCGCCAGACTGACACTTCGACCTTGCTGCCCGGCTGCATGGCGCCAATGCGGCGGCTGAGGTCGCGAGCATCCTTGACCGTTTCGCCGTTGACGGCGGTCACGACGTCGCCAGCCTTCATGCCGGCCTTCTGGCCCGGCGTGCCGTCCTGCGCGGAGACGACCAGCGCACCGTTCGCTTCCGACAGGCCAAGCGAATCGGCGATGTCCTTGGTGACCGGTTGGATCTGCACGCCGAGATAGCCGCGTGAAACAGCACCGTCCTTCATCAGGTCGGCAACGACGTCCCTGGCAGTCGAAGCCGGGATCGCGAAGGCGATGCCGACGCTACCGCCCGACGGCGAGAAGATCGCGGTGTTGATACCGACGACCTGGCCGCTGAGGTTGAAGGTCGGACCACCAGAATTGCCGCGGTTCACGGCTGCGTCCACCTGCAGGTAGTCATCATAAGGACCGGAGCCGATATCGCGGCCGCGCGCCGAAATGATACCTGCCGTCACCGTCCCGCCAAGACCGAAGGGGTTCCCGACCGCCACAACCCAGTCGCCGACGCGGACATTGTTGTCGTCGGCCCAATTGACATAGGTGAACTTGCGGCCCTTGCCATCGACCTTGAGCACGGCAAGGTCCGTGCGCGGATCCCGGCCGATCAGCTTGGCGTCAAACTCGGTCCCGTCGGTCATGACGGCAACGAAAGCCGAGCCGTCGGAAACGACATGGTTGTTGGTGACGACATAGCCGTCCTCGGAAATGAAGAAACCGGAGCCCTGTGCGACCGGGCGCAGACGGCCCTTGCCATCTGGCGGGCCAAACCTTCTGTTCGGGCCGCCCTGCGGACCGTTCGGGCCCTGTTCGCCGAACTGCTTGAAGAAGCGCTTCAGCGGGTGGTCGTCCGGCAGATCGTCGAAACCGCGGCCGTTGAAATCGAAGGCAAAGCCATCGGTGCTGTCGGCAGCCGGATTGATGCGGGATTCGACGCGAACGGAGACGACGGCCGGGGAAACGGCATCGACGACATTCGCAAAACTCGGGACCGACGGAGCTTGGACATTGACCGCTTCGGCGTAGGAACGCGTGATCTCCAGCGGCACGCCGGTTGCAAACACGGCGGCAGCGAGACCTGCGACAGTGGACGCCTTCAGCATCGTGTTGAGGGATGGAGTCTTGAACATTTTCGGCACCTTCTCTTCTACTTGTCTTCGTCCCGGCCATTGCCGGTTCGGTCGATGAATGAAGATATAGGATGCCGCACCTTACTGCGAACTGTCCGCACAATGAAAAATTCGTAATGTAGGAACGATCGCTCTATAAATTTCAGTGCAACCCTGAGCAGGTTGAACACCGTAATCCTTGCTCCCCTAGATATATTCATGATATCTTAAATATTCTTCCGCTCGTACGGGGACGGCATATGCGGCAAGGGCATGCGATGAGGGTCGTCGGCATATCTCTGCTGGGAATTTTGCTCGGGCTTTCGACAGCCTGGGCCGGTCCACTGCACGATGCGGCAAGGGACGGCAATCGCGAACGCGTCGGCCAGCTTATCGATCAGGGCGCGAACATCGCCGAGCCGGATGCGTCGGGAGAGCCGGCTCTGCTAATCGCGGCACTTGCCGGAAACACGGATACCGTCACGCTTCTGCTCGAAAAAGGCACCGATATCGAGATTAGAAACAAGGGCGGGCTGACGGCATTGCATGCAGCCGCCTATGGCGGACATCTCGATGTCGTCGAACTGCTCGTATCGAAGGGTGCGCTGATCAATGATGAAAAGAACTTCTACCAAATGTCGCCGCTTCATGCTGCAGCCGAAGAAGGTCACGCCGATGTCGTCGCCTTTCTCGTCGCACACAAGGCGAACATAGAGGCAAAGGAACGCAACGGCTACACGCCGTTGACGCAGGCCGGATGGCGATCCCACTGGGATGCCGCCGACCTGCTGTTGAAAGCGGGCGCTGTTTGCCAGCAAGCCGACCTGGTCGGCGACTGGCTGTACGGCGAGTGCACGAAGCGGAAATAGCGCTGGCTGCATCTCATCGCCCGAACTGGGAGAATGGATACATGTCATATCGCAAGCAGACAGGCGGCGCTGCCGCCTCCATTATCGCTGGTGCCGCGATCCTCTTCGCGTTCGCGCAGCCGGCATCGGCGGAAGAACCGGTGAATACCGGCTATTTCGGGGACGTGGCGATCAAGGGCTACGATCCGGTGGCCTATTTCACCGAAAATAAGGCCGTGGAAGGATCTCCGGTCTATTCGCATCGGTGGCTGGGTGCCGAATGGCATTTCACCAGTTCCGAAAACCGCGACCGATTCATCGCCGACCCCGGCAAATATGCGCCTCAATACGGCGGCTATTGCGCCGACGGCGTGTCCTTCGGGACGGTCACGACCAATATCGACCCGAAGGCATGGCGGATCATCGATGGCAAGCTCTATCTCAGTTACGATCCCGGTGCCGCGGAAGGCTTCGAAAAGAAACCTACCAAGGTCGTCGATTCCCAAAAGCACTGGTCGGAGGTGCAGAGCACCCTGATTTCCGACAAGTTGCACAAGGACTGGCAGCATATCGCGGCCGAATGAATTCAAGGCGCCAACGAGAAGAACTTCAGCGCCTGCGGGGTCACGTGAACATACTGGGCGCCGGCTTGTCCGGCGTCCTTGTTTCTGTAGACCTGCCCGCACACCATGCGGTCGAGGAAATAGCCGCCGAACCGCTCGCAGAGCCTGTTTCCCTGCACCTCGACCGTGCCGGTAATATTGGTGTTGGCGCTGCGGTAGGCGGTATTGCCCGCCTTGTCGAAATACTGGACGAACACAGTTCCGTTCTTGTGTTTTCCGCTCCACGTCTTGTCGCTGATCAGGTCGCGTAGGGCGTCCACGTCCAGTCGATCGACCTCCGAGCCCACGAACCCGAAGGGCCACTCCGGAATCCCGGCCGCGCGCAATCCGCTCAGATGGTGCTCCAGGTCGTCTTCGCGCCAGTAGTCGTAGAGATAGCTGTAGTAGGTAAGGTTGGCGTCCGGAAACAGCTCCAAAAGCTTGCCCTTCTCCTGCTCGGCGCGAACCCGGTCCCCTTCATAGGCATAGGCAGCCGTCAGGTACTCGCGCGCAGGCTCCGCATTCGGCAGCGCATCCCGTGCCGCCTCGATGAGCGGGATTGCGCGCCTGTTGTCCCGCGCCGTGTAAAAGACGATCCCCGCCAGCAGCCGGACGCTCGGCTGCGGCTCGGGATCGAGCCGCAGGGCCTTTTCCATCTCGGTGACCGCCTCGTCGTGGCTTCCCGTATGGGCAAGGATCAAAGCCAGGTTGCCGAAGGCCTCCGCGCTGTTCGGCTGCGCCTCGACCGCGCGGTTTGCCGAATCCCGCGCCTCGGCGGCGCGCCCGTCCACCAGCTGCAACAGGGCGAGAACGGTGTGGGCACGCGCATTGTCGGGGTCGAGCTTGAGCGCCTGTCCGGCGGCGTCATAGGCGATCTTGCGTGCCACCGCCGCCGACCAGAGGAAGTTATAGTCGTTGCGCCAGACGTCGACGGCAACGCGCGCGATGCCAGCATGCGCATCGGCAAAGTTCGGATCGAGGTCGATGGCCTTCTGATAGTAGGATAGCGTCCGGCGATAGGTATCCACGTCGCTGTAGGCAATGCCCTCGTGCTCCGCCCGCATGTAGTAATCGTAGGCTTCCAGGTTGTCGCTCGGTATC
Source organism: Rhizobium sullae (assembly GCF_025200715.1). NCBI lineage: Bacteria > Pseudomonadati > Pseudomonadota > Alphaproteobacteria > Hyphomicrobiales > Rhizobiaceae > Rhizobium > Rhizobium sullae. Next base: position 771,568 of record NZ_CP104143.1, on the reverse strand, counting down.
CGCTCCAGCTGCGTGCGCTCGCCTTCGCTGAGCTGAACCGAAAGCGCAGAGATGATCTTACCGGTGACGTCATCCTGAATGGCGAACAGATCGACATACTGCCGGTCGTAGCGCTCAGCCCAGACCGAAAGCCCGCTCAGCGCGTCGATCAGCTTGACGTTGATCCGCAGCCGTGGCCCCGCGCGCTGCAACGTGCCTTCGAGCACGTAGTGCACGCCGAGTTCCGCCGCCACCTCCTGAATCTTGCCCGCACTGTTCTGGATGGCAAATACCGAATGTCTGGCGATGACGAAAAGCCCTGAAACCTTGGATAGCTCGGTAATTAGGTCGTCGGTCAGCCCCTGGGCCAGGTGATCCTGCTCCGTATCGCCACTGACATTGATGAAGGGCAGCACCGCCACCGAAGGCTTGTCCGGCAAAGGATAGGCGAAGCGCTCGACCAGCGTTGGCGTCTGGCCAAGCTCCCACGGCTGTAACCAGTAGGCTACGGCAGCGGCCAGCAACAGGAAGGCAATGGCAGCCGTAAGGCCGGCAGGTTTCCGCAACAGGCGCTTGAAGCGCTTCGGCGCTGCTCTCGCCGAGACCGGGTCGAGCACGACCTGGTAGACGCGGATCGGCTCTACGATGCTGCGCACCTTCTGCATGCCGAGTGACGTATAGCCGACGTCGAGTTTGGTTTTCACCTGATCGTAGGTCGTGCCGGAGATCGCGATCCCGCCCGGCTCGGCCAGCGCTTGTATGCGGTCAGCGATATTGACGCCGTCACCCTGAATGTCATCGCCTTCGACGATGATATCGCCAAGATTCACACCGATGCGGAAATCGAGGCGCATCGCTCCATCGCCGGATTTCTTTCGCGCCGCCTTCTCGCGCTGTACGTCAATTGCGCAATGCAAAGCATCGACAACGCTGTGAAATTCGACCAGCAGGCCATCACCCATGGTCTTGACCAGCCGGCCATGATGTTCGGTAATCTTGGGCCGGATAATGTCGTCCATATCCGCCTGGAAGTGGCGACGCGTGCCCTCTTCGTCGATCTGGCTCAAACGGCTGTAACCGGCGACGTCAGCGATCAGAATTGCTGCAAGACGGCGCTCCATGTCATCCCCGCATCTGCGATGGCCCGCTCGGGCATCTTATCGCAGGTTGATTGGCGAAGCCATTATGCTGTCAGGGGACGCGGCCGGCTCACTTGCCGAGCAGTTCGTCGAGCTTTGCCTGCTCCTCCGCTGTCAGGCGGCTGCCGGTCGGCTTGCCGGCCCGCCGCCGCGCAAAGACCGTGAGCGCGACGCCGCCTGCGGCCACCAAGAGCACCGGGGCACCCCACAGCAGGATGGTCCGAAGACTGAGCCTTGGCTTCAGCAGCACGAATTCGCCGTAACGCGAGACGATGTAGTTCAGAACCTCCTCGTCGGTGTCGCCATCGGAGATGCGCTCGCGCACCAGGAGCCTGAGGTCCTTGGCAAGGTCGGCATTGGAATCGTCGATCGACTGGTTCTGGCACACCATGCAGCGCAGTTCGGCCGACAGTGAGCGGGCGCGGGCTTCGAGCGCCGGATCGGCAAGCACCTCGTCGGGGTTCACGGCGAGGGCGGGAAAAGAGGCGAAGAGTATAAAGAGGGCTACGAGAATGCGAGAGAAAAAGTGCGACGTTCTAGGGATGCGCCGAACGTCTCCTCCCCTCATTCCTGTGCTTGTCACAGGAATCCAGCCACAGCGTGTCCGCCCCGTGAATGGTTCTCTGTCCGCAGATGAGTCATCTGCGCTCAAAGACTTGGGTGCGCTGGATTGCTGTGACAAGCACAGGAATGAGGGAGACAATGAACCTATCACTCCGCCGCCTCCATGGCCGGTCTTGCCGGTTTCGCCTTGCGGCGCGGCGCGCCGACGCGCAGCCGCCTGTCGGAGAGCGACACGAAGCCGCCCGCCGCCATCATCAGCGCCCCACCCCAGATGCAAAGAATGAACGGCTTCCACCAGATGCGAACGACGATGCCGCCGTCATCGGTCGGATCGCCGAGCGACACGTAGAGTTGGCTTGCTCCGAAGGTCAGGATGCCGGCTTCCGTCGTCGGCATCTGCCGGGCAGCATAGACCCGCTTCGACGACCAGGTGTCGGCGACCTCTACTCCGCCGCGCCGCACGCTGAAGTGCCCGCGCTCCTCGCTGAAGTTCGGTCCGGTCGCTGGCTGCATACCGTCGAAATGCAATGTGTAGCCGCCGGCCTCGGCAATCGCGCCGGGTTTCATCTCGAGCACATGTTCGGTCGCAAAGGTCGACACCGCGACGATGCCGAGCACGGTCACGCCAAGCCCGGCATGCGCCAGCGCCGTGCCGAAGGCCGAGCGCGGCAGACCAGTGAGTCTCTTCCAGACGACATGCGCCTTAACCTTGCCGATGCCGGCGCGATACCAGAGATCGGCAACGGCGCCGAAGACGAGGAACAGCCCGGCCGCCAGCCCCAGCACCGACAGCACCGGCCCCCCATGCTCGGCATAGAAAAAGACGAGCGCCGCGACGAAAGCGAGGCCGGCAACCACATAGAGCCGCTGCAGCGCGCCCAGAAGATCGCCGCGCTTCCAGGAAAGCAGCGGTCCGAAGGGCACGATAAGCAGCAACGGAGCCATCAAAAGCCCGAAGGTCATATTGAAGAACGGCGCGCCGACGGAGATCTTGTCGCCGGTGAGCGTCTCCAGCAGCAGGGGATAGAGCGTTCCGGTCAGGACGGTGCCGCATGCAACCGTGAGGATCAGGTTGTTGAGCACCAGCGCGCCTTCGCGCGAAATCGGCGCGAAGAGACCGCCCACGTTCAGACGCGGTGCACGGAACGCAAACAGCGACAGCGCGCCGCCGATGAAAATCATCAGAATGCAGAGAATGAAGACACCGCGGCTCGGGTCGCTCGCGAAGGCATGAACCGAGGTCAGCACCCCGGAGCGCACCAGGAAGGTGCCCATCAGCGACAACGAGAAGGTGAGGATCGCCAGGAGCACGGTCCAGATCTTCAGCGCCTCGCGCTTTTCCATCACCAGCGCCGAATGCAGCAGTGCGGTTCCGGCAAGCCATGGCATGAAGGAGGCGTTCTCGACCGGGTCCCAGAACCACCAGCCGCCCCAGCCGAGTTCGTAATAAGCCCAGTAGGAGCCCATGGCGATGCCGAGCGTCAGGAAGGTCCAGGCGGCCAGAGTCCAGGGCCGCACCCAGCGCGCCCAGGCGGCATCGATCCGGCCTTCCATCAATGCTGCGACGGCAAAGGAGAAGCACACCGAAAAGCCGACATAGCCGAGATAGAGCAGCGGCGGATGGATCGCCAGCCCGATATCCTGCAGCACCGGATTGAGGTCGCGGCCCTCGGCCGGTGCCGGGTCGAGGCGGGTAAACGGGTTCGAGGTCAAGAGGATGAAGAGGATGAAGGCCGCCGAAATCCAGGCCTGCACCGACAGCACGTTCGCCTTCAGCCTGTCCGGTAGATTGCGGCCGAAGAGCGCCACCAGCGCGCTGAACAGCGCAAGGATCAGCAGCCACAGCATCATCGAGCCTTCGTGATTGCCCCAGACGCCGGAATATTTGTAGACCAGCGGCACCAGCGAATGCGAGTTCTCCCAGACGTTCTTGACGGTAAAGTCGGAGACGACATGCGCATAGGTCAAAATGCCGAAGGAGAAAGCCACCAGCGCAAAGAGCACGACGGAACCGAGTGGCGCCACATCCATCATCGCCTGATCGAGCCTGCGTGCGCCGATAACCGGCACGATCGAAAGAACGATCGCCGTGGCCAGCGCCAGAACGAGCGCGTAATGGCCGATCTCGATGATCATTGCGTACCCTCGCCTTCCTGCCCCTTGCTTTCCTGCCAGAGACCCTGCGCCTTCAGCCGGTCGGCAACGTCCTTGGGCATGTATTTCTCGTCGTGCTTGGCCAGCACCGTGTCGGCGATGAACTCCCGGCTGTCGGCCGCAAACTTGCCTTCGGTCACCACCCCCTGCCCTTCGCGGAACAGGTCGGGCAGGATGCCGGTATATTTGACCTTCACGGCATCGCCGCTGCCGTCGGTGAGGGCAAATTCCACCGTCGAGCCGGCGCCGCGCACCACACTGCCCTCGCCGACCAGCCCGCCGAGGCGGATGCGCGTTTCCGGCGCCACCGGCGTCTTGGCAAGATCGGCCGGCATGTAGAAATAGGCGACCGACTGGCTGAAGGCGAACATGACGAGCAGCACCGCGGCGAGGATGAAGCCCATGCCGCCGCCGATCACCGCCAGACGCTTCTGCTTGCGCGTCATTCCGTCTCCCCCTCCGCCGCAACGCCGAGCTCACGCCCCAGCGCAATCAGCTGCCTGCCCTCTTCGCCATCCGCCGGAAACACTGCCAGCCCGCGCTTCAACGCGCTCGCTGCGCGATCCTTATCGTTCAGTACGGCATAGGAGCGAACGAGCCGCATCCAGCCCTCGAAATTATTGGGATCTGCCGCCAGCTTGTGATCTAGGCTTTCCACCATGCCGCGGATCATCTGCTGTTGGTCGCCGGTGCTCATATCCTGGGCTGCCGCGAGGTCCTCCTCCGTGGGATTGCCAAGCGCCGTGCCGTCCGCCGCCGGAGCACCACCGTTCTTGGCGATGTGCTCGTTGACGAGCGGCAGCCACGGCGCATCGGCCGGCGATTCCTTTGCTAGCGCCTCGAAGGCTGCCTTGGCCTCGGCCGCCTGCCCCGCCTGCTCCATACTCAGCGCGACGTAGAATTTCGCACGCGGGTTTTGAGGCTCCAGCGTCAGCGACTGCTCGAGCACCTTGCGGGTTTCCTCGGTCACGACACCGTTCGCGCTCGCCATCAGCGTTTCGGCAAGCCCGTCGAGACGGATCGGGCTCGGCCCAAGCAGCCGGATCGCATTGCGGTACGCCTTCTCCGCATCGGCGATCCGCAACGCATTGTAATAGATAGGCGCCAACACATCCCAGCCCTTGCCGTCCTCCGGATTCGCCGCCAGATGCCGCTCCGCCTTAACGATCAGCACCGCCATATCGTTGCCGGGGTTTTCCAACCGCGCCGCCAACGGCTGCGACGGCAGTTCCGGCCTGCCCATCGCGATGTAAAGACAGAGCCCGAGAACCGGAAGCAGCAGGAGAACGAAGGCCTCGCTGAGGCGGTGGTGCCGTGCAAGTTTGGTTACCGCCTTCGGCTCGGCAGCCGAGACGGCAATCAGCCTGCGGCCGATTTCCGCCCGCGCATAATCCGCCTCGTCGGCCGAAATCAACCCGCCGGCCAGATCGCGGTCGAGTTCGCGCAGCTGATCGCGGTAGACCGCCGCCTCGCCGGCACGGTCGTCCTCGGCCGCCGTCGCGCCGCGCAAAAGCGGATAAAGCAGGAGGGCGGCAACAGCCGCCGTCATCACGGCCACCAAAATCCAGAACATCATACCGGCCCAAATACTTGAAGCGCGGGGCCATTCCAACTGGCAAAGCCAGAATGACGAAGATTTGAGGCGTTTGGCCGCATTTTAGAAGGAAGTTATGTGCAGAACCGGCCAAATTCAGCCGAGCGGCGACCAGCTTCCGTCGCTGTTGCGGCAGGCCGCGCCGCGCGCGATGGTATCCTTGCTGTCCGCAGTCAGCGTATGCGTGTATTGACGGCAGTTCTGCGAACCAACCTGATAAGGTGCGGCCGCCACAACCTTGCCGCTTACATTGCGTCCGCTCCAGACGACCGGCTGGCCAACGGCCGCGCCTTCGAGCGCCCGATATTCGGCTTCGAGAGCCCGTTGTTTGTCGCTGTCGCTCAGCTGCACGCCGCTGCGGCCGGCAATCCCGCCCTGCAGTGCCGTAATGAACGCCGCCGATGCCGAAGGTTTGCGGGAAAACAGCCCGCCACCACCCTTCGCGGTCGTGCACGACGACAGCGCAACGGCAACAAGAAGCGAGGAAACGATCAGAGCATTTGGTCGTAACGTCATTCGGTCAAACCAGCATCGGGGTGTCGAATCGGTGCCGTCAGATGCGCATCGCCCCTTGTCGGCATTAAGGCAAAGCATGCTATGCAATTGCCTATGTCTTTGTGGCATCAAGCAATTGTTCATGCAACATCCTTTGTGACGCCGGGCAAAATCAGCCGCGCCTTGAGGCCGCCCCACTCGCCGCGGGAGAGCTCGAGCCGGCCCTGATACTCGTTGGAGATCTCAGTGACGATCGAAAGCCCGAGGCCCGTTCCCGGCTTGCTTTCGTCCAGTCGCCGCCCGCGCTTGAGCGCCTCGCGGATCTGGTCGGGCTCCAGGCCCGGCCCGTCGTCCTCGACGACAAGCTCCACCCAGTGCCGCCGCGCGCTCGCTTCGGCGCCCTTTACATCTCCTGTTACTTCAGCAGCGCTCAACCGCACCTTCGTCGCGGCAAAGCGCGACGCATTCTCCAAAAGGTTGCCGACGGTCTCTTCCAGATCCTGCTGCTCCATGGCGACCGCGAGATGTGGCGATATGCTGAGCTCGAATTCCTTGTCGACGTTGAGCCGCCGCATCACGCGCACCAGCCGCTCCAGCGCCGGTTCGGCGTCGGTTCTCGCCAGCACGGATTCGCGTTGGGCGGCAATGCGTGCCCGGTTGAGATAGGATTGCACCTGTCCCTGCATCGCTTCCGCCTGGCTGCGCACCAGGTCGCCGTGCGGGCGTTCCAGAACCCTTGCCTCGTTGAGCAGGACCGCAATCGGCGTCTTCAGCGAATGCGCCAGATTGCCGACCTGCATCCGCGCGCGCTCGACGATGCGCCGGTTGCTGTCGATCAGCGCATTCACCTCGTTTGCTAGCGGCAGGATTTCTCGCGGGAAATCGCCCTTCAGCTGCTCGCTCTCGCCCGCCCGGATGCGCTCCAGCGCCGCGCGCGCTTTGTCGAGCGGCTTCAGGCCATAAAGAATGGCGAGCGCGTTGACGATCAGGCTGCCGACCCCGAAGCCGGCAAGCGCCAGGTAGAGACTGTGGGAGAAGTTGCTGACGTCGCTCTCGACGACCTCGACATTGCCGCTCACCCTGAAGCGCGCCGCGCGTCCGTCGGTGTCGAGCACGACTTCGGTTTCGGCCACCTGTACGCGGTTTCCCGTCGCGTCCGTCACCTGGTAGTAGCGCTCGTAGTTCTTGTCGAAGGGCGCTTCCAGCACGGAGGGAACGGGGATCGTCGCCGATCCCAGCGACGGCGAAACCAGCGGGGCTGCCGTATAGGTCCCAAGCGGCTCCACCACCCAATACCAACCGGTCCTCGGCTGGGCGAAGCGCAGGTCGCCAAGCTGCGGGCTGCCGCTCAAGGCGCCCTGGTCGCCGATCGTCACGGAATTGATGACGTTGTAGAGCTGGGCGCGCAGCAGATCCTGGAAACCGCGTTCGGCGCTGCGGCGGTAAAGCGTGGAAATCAACAGGCCGATCACTACAAGCGCCACGGTCGACCAGACGGTCGTCAGAAGCAGAACGCGTGCGGTGAGCGACTTAATTCGCATTGGTCGGCGCTTGGATGCGGTAGCCGAGACCGCGCACCGTTTCGATCAGGTCCACGCCCATCTTCTTGCGCAGGCGGCCGACGAAAACCTCAATCGTGTTGGAATCGCGATCGAAATCCTGGTCGTACATGTGCTCGACCAGTTCCGAGCGGGAAACCACCTCGCCCATGTGGTGCATCAGATAGGCGAGCAGCCGGTATTCATGCGAAGTGAGCTTCAGCGTCACGCCGTTGACCATCGCCTTGGAGGTCTTGGTGTCGAGCCGCACCGGGCCGCAGATGATCTCGGAGGAGGAATGCCCGGCCGCGCGCCGGATCAGGGCGCGAATGCGCGCCAGCACTTCCTCGACATGGAAAGGCTTTGTCACGTAATCGTCAGCCCCGGCATCGATGCCGGCGACCTTGTCGCTCCAGCGATCACGGGCGGTCAGGATTAGAACCGGCATGCCGCGCCCCGCGCCGCGCCATTTTTCGATAACGGTGACGCCGTCCATCTCGGGCAGGCCGATGTCGAGGATGATCGCGTCGTAAGGCTCGGTGTCACCGAGGAAATGCCCTTCCTCGCCGTCGAAGGCCTGGTCGACGACATAGCCCGCCTCCTTCAGCGTGTCGGCGAGCTGCCGGTTCAGATTGACGTCGTCTTCGACTACCAGAATGCGCATCGGTCCGCTTTCACCTCGACTATATCACTGGTGCTTCATAGGCCGATTCCGCCTACATCGGAACCCTGACGGTCACCTTCCGCGGCCGCTGGCCGTTGCCCTGGACGAGAACGGTGATGATACAGGTGTTACCGGATGGCTGCACGGACAGAAGCTGTCCGCCCGTCTGCTCGACGACCTGCTCGGCCGCCGCGCTGCAATCGCCCGCGACGCGCACGATCAGAGGGCGCGAGTCGTCCGGCGAGGGCGCCGGTGCCGCCAGCCCAGCGGCCAAAGCTACGACGCTCAAGAGAGAGGCCATGTATATGCTTCCAACGTAATTCCAACTTGCTCCGACTATGTACTCACGTGACCTGAATGGCAAATGAATGCACTGTAAAGCCGGGCCTTTAGAACAATTCTGGACTGTATTTTCCCAAGGCGTTTCGCAGCCGAAAGACGAGAGGGGGACGCCCGGAACCAAGGGCACCCGCCACGGAATTCGCGGACTTCGGTAGAAGCTGCCCCGGCTTTCGAAGGATTTTTGAAGGCTGCTTCGCGCCTGAAGCGGTCGGCTGGGAACGGCATACGATCATAGCCAAATCGCCGTTTCTTCCTTGGCGGTTCGAATGATCATCATGGTGAAGAAGCGGGCTACATTGGTCTGATCGCGAAAAAGCCGCTCGCAGAGTGCGTCCAATTCTTCCATGTCGCGCAGACGCACCATCAGAACGACGTCGGTTTCGCCCGTCACGGCATAGGCTTGTGAAACGGCCTCTTCTGAAGCCGCGATTTCCAGAAAGCGGCGCATGTGCTGCTCACCGTGCAACTTCAGCTCGACGGTAATCAGCGCCTTGATCCTGCGGTCGGCCTTGGTGGGATTGAGGATTGCTACAGTTCTGTCAATGAAACCTGATTTGCGCAGCCGCTGCACACGGCGCAGACAACTGGAGGGCGACAGGCCTACTTCCTCGGCCATGTCGACATTGGTGCGCGATGCGTCGCGCTGCATCAGGTTCAAAAGCTTCCGGTCGATCCGATCCATGTTCTCATCTCATCCATCAGTCACATCTTTGCAATAAAATTGCACCGATCTGCAATCTTTGACCACAAATTCGAAACAGCCAGGAGTAGCAGATTGAGGCAACCGCTATGCAGGTCTCGCATGCCGTTCTTGATGCCCATCTTACGCACAACCCGAGAAACCCTCGAGATTTACTGGGTGCTTGTCCGCGTCATGGTTCCCATCACGCTTCTGACGGAACTGCTGGCGAGAATGGGCCTGATCAAGGCCGTGGCGCCTGCATTTGCGCCCGTCATGCACCTGATTGGCCTGCCACCGGAGCTCGGGCTGGCGTGGCTGACAGGAATGCTTGTCGGTATATGGGGCGCGATCCCGCTGATTTTCGCGCTGATTCCCGCATCCTCGCTGAGCGTGGCGGACGTCACCGTGTTCTCGGCGCTCATCCTCTTCGCGCATGGCCTGCCGACCGAGCAGAAGATCATCCAGCAAGCTGGACCGGGGATGATTGTGACGACGCTGCTGCGCATCTTGGGCGGCCTGCTCTACGCCTTCATCCTCCATCATGTCCTCGTGGCCACGGGGTGGCTGCAGGCTTCGGTCAACCCGACCTGGATCCCCATGAGTGCCGCGGTCAGTTGGGCTGCATACTTCTGGGCTCTTGCCGAGACCATGATGTGGATGCTGGCAATCCTTCTCCTTCTGTCGTGGAGCCTCGAACTCATACGGATAATCGGGCTATTAGACTTGATGATGAAAGCCCTATCGCCCTTGTTGCGCCTTGCCGGCATCCGTGGCGAAGCAGAGCATCTCACCGCTGTCGGCTTATTCCTGGGTATTTCCTACGGTGCCGGTCTTCTGATCCGCGAGGCGCGATCGGGTGCAGTATCGCCGCGCCAGGTCTTTCTCTCGTGCGTGTTCATGGGCTTCGCGCATAGCGTGATCGAGGACACGATCCTCGTGATCTCGCTCGGCGCGGATGTCTACGGCGTTCTCTTAGGTCGTGTCGCTTTCGCCATAGCGGCAACCGCAGTGATTGCCGCTCTACTTCGCCGCCTTTCCGATGAGACATTTTTCGCGCAAGTTTTCCGACCGCCGCACGCGCAGCCAGAAGGAGGATAAGCTATCATCTGCAAAGACCGCTTCGGCCGGAAAGCTGCCACTTGCTAGCGAACGCCTGAAATTCCCTCAGCGAAAGGCCTGCCGGATCGCCAACGTCGCCGTCAGCCTGCCATGGACCGCCAGCAGGCCGCCGATGGCTCCCGCGATATTCACGATCGGCTGAAATGTCGAAGCCCGTCGTATGCAGCCTAGATGCGCCGCGGCGGAAATCAGTGCGCCCCAGATCGTCTTCGAATGATACCAATACTTCAAATCATCCATCGTTATCTCCTTCCGTCGAAAGTCAAAGGCCGCCGCCGCACGCAGCGATGCGCCCCCGGGTTCTTCATGAACCCCTCGCGCGCCAGCGCCGCAGAAGAGCGCCCCGTCCACCTCGCCTGCCCCTGTGCTGTCAGCGACAGGAACCCGGACGCCGCCTTCTTCTCGGCCACAGTCTTTCGACCCGCCGCGAAGCCCCACGGCAGGAAGGATTGGATATTCATGTTGGGATTCCTGTTGGTTGAAACTCTTCCCCCTTTTCCCTACGGGGAGAAGATGTCCGAAGGACAGATGAGGGGGATGCAGAGCGAAAGCGACGCGTGGCCTTGAGCGACGAGCGAAAGGCGGCCGGTGCCGCGAAACCCCCTCATCCAGCCTGCTGGCACCTTCTCGCCGATGGGGAGACGAGGATATATGGCGCCCACTCTCACACGGCCAGCAAGCCAGCGTGGGGCACGTCCCTCGCCCGTTTTAACGGGGAAGGGTTAAGGTGCGGGGCAAGCGATCGGCCATCACAGTGCCCTCATGGTAAGGAGGCCCGCAGTGCCGTCTCGAACCATCAATCGCAAATCAGCCGAACGGCTTTCTCACCGCTGTTTCGACATCATAATCCGCCGCAATCCGCATTCCCCGGACCGGCCGCACCAGGTCGATCGAGCGCTGGTAGTCCGGATGCGCCTTGTAAGCCGCAAGTGCCGCTTCGTCGTCGAATTCGCCGTAGACCACTAGGTCGACATCGGTGCCGAACTGGTCGGTTTTCACATTGGTACCGATTTCCAGCAGCCGCGCATGCGGTATCGCCGTCAGCACCGAAAGCCCGGCGCGCACCTTTTCCAGGTTTTCCGCGCTGGCGGTGAAGAAAACGATATGGCGGATCACCGGGGCACTCCTTGACTCAGTCTCGACAAAGCCGTGCGATAGCACGCACGATCCACCCCTTCAACCGCTGCCAGACGCCCGGCGCGGCCTCGCGGCGCAAAGCCGCATGGAAGGCCTTGCCGTAACCGGCGAGCTTTTCCGCCCGGTCCGTGCCGTTGACGATGCGCCGCGCGTTCATCCAGTCTTCCTTTTCGGCGTTCAGGTGATCGGCCAGCCTGTGCCCGGTGAAACTGCCCGCCACCATTCCTTCGATCAGGATCGTCACGGCGGCCGGCATCTCCATCGACCGGTCCGGCTCGGCGACGAGATCGATGCCGGTCACCCTGCTCATCGCCTCGTAATTGCGCTTGTGGGTGAGTTGCACCAGGCCACGCCCCAGCCAGCATTTTCCATCCTCGTCCGGTTTCCAGTAGACTGTCTTCACCCAGGAAAGCCTGCCCGCCGCATAGGCGCGGTCGAGAATCTCGATCGCCCTTGCATCGCTGTCGGCCAGCGTCTCGCGCACCGGCTGCATCGTGAAGGCCGTCTCGTGGAAAGCCGTCGCCATTATATAGGCGAGCCAGCGCCAGTCCGCCTCCGGCATGCGCGCCTCGAAGTAGTCGAAAATCGCCGCCATGCCCTCGACTTGGCCGTCTGAAAGGGTGCCTTTGAACAGGCTTTGCCGCACGGTGTCGAAGAAGAATGTCCGGTCGATGTGGATAACCATGAAATTCGTCCTGGTCCTAATCGATTAAAATAATTTCAATCGTTTAAAGCACTTAAGCCCCTGATTTACACCGCATTTGGCCTATGTCATTCGTTATCTGTCGAAGCTCGCCGAAGGACAGGAGACCGAATGCAAACGCCCGCCAACAGCCAGCCCACCATTCCCCAGCACCTCGTCGACCAGATGGAAAACGAGTGGCGCCAGATCCGCCCGGAGCGCGAAACGCCGCGCCCGGCGCCGCAGCCGCCCAAGCAGCGATAAACCCGTAAAACACAAAAGGCGACACGGCGGATCATTCAAATCCCCCGCACCCTCGGTTCGCCGCCGCCGTCGAAGATCAGCGCCGTCAGCGCCCAGACGAGCGCGTCCACCGCGCCGTTCGGCCAGACGCAACTTTGCCGCCGCCTCGTCGCCATCGTCAGCCGTCTCCGCCACCTTGCGTAGCTTCTCACCGGGCACCGCCTCCGCGCCTGCTCCTCGCTCCAGCCCCCGACCACCTCGCCCGCTGAGCCCACCCTCACCGATACCCGGTAGCATCCGCCTCTTTCCCCGCCTCCATCACCTCGTCCATGTACCGCCAGCAGTCCGGCCGCGAGCCATCCAGATCGTTGAAACCATAGATCTTCGCGAGCCCGCCGCTCGACAGCGATTGGCCGTTCCAGCGGGCGCGGTCCGGGTCGGCGGCAAGGGCTGCGACGGCGCGGCCGGTGAAGCGCGGGGTTTCGGAGATGACGAAATGCGGCTGCACCTTCGCCGCCTCCCGCCAGTTCTCCTCGCGCACCTGATAGGCATCCAGCATCATTTCCGAGCGCATCCAGCCGGGCGTCAAGGCAACGGCCATCGCGCCATGTGGCGCAAGGTCCTTGGCATGCGCCCAGGCCATGCGGATCACGCCGGTCTTCACCAGGTCGTAATAGGGGTTCAGCCGGTAATGCGTGGCGTTGTATTCCGCGGTTCCGTCGGTCAGCTCCACCAGCAAGCCGCCCGGCCGCTCGATCATCAGCGGCAGCGCGTAATGGGCGGTGATGAGATGGGTGTCGATCGCCAGCCGCAGCATGTGCAGCCCCTTCTCCAGCGAATGCTCCCAGGCCGACTTGTTCCATTCCGTCAGCTTCTCTCCGCCCCAGATGTCGTTGACGAGAATGTCGAGCCGTCCTTCCTCGCGACGGATGCGCGCTACGAGCGCCTCGACCTCGGCGGCCTCCAGATGATCGACGCGCACGGCAATGCCCCTGCCGCCGGCGGCCGTTACCATTTCCGCCGTTTCCTCGATCGTCTCGGGCCTGCCGTACTCCGATTGCCGCTCCCGGGTCGTGCGGCCGGTCACATAGACGGTCGCGCCCGCCGCGCCAATCTCCACGGCAATCCCGCGTCCGGCGCCGCGCGTGCCGCCGGCAACGAGTGCCACCTTTCCCTTGAAGTCTGCTGCCACTGTCCCGTCCTCTACGCTAGAAAAGCTTCCGCGACGCCTGGACTACCCCTTCGCCCGCTCGCCGCCGCCCACCGTCAGCGGCCAGTCGACGACATAGTCCTCCAGGTCGTCCGGATCGATCTCCGTCTCGCTGATCGTCCGCCCTCGGGCGGAGATGCCTGCCTGGTGCACGGTTTCCGGATCGCCAGAGACCAGCGGATGCCACCAATAGAGGTCGTGGCCCTCGTTCACCAGCCGGTAGCCGCAGGTCGGCGGCAGCCAGGCGATTTCCTGCACGTTCTGTTTCGTCAACTGCACGCAGTCCGGCACGAAATCCCGCCGCTTCTCGTAGTTCGAACAGCGGCAGCTTTCGCCGTCGAGGAGCTTGCAAGCGACCGAGGTGAAATAGACGTCACCCGAGTCCCACTCCTCCAGCTTGTTGAGGCAACAGAGCCCGCAGCCGTCGCAGAGGCTTTCCCATTCCTCGCTGTTCATTTCATTCAGCGTTTTTCGCTTCCAGAAGGGTACTTCGTTCATCATCCGTTTTCTTGCAACAGCGCCCGCAAATTCGCGTGAGACGCCTTCAATTCTCTTGTTATCGGCCGCTAAATCAACCAATTATTCAGCATCCTTCATTTATCGAAGAGCGCAGTGCCGAAAGATGGCTGTGCTCTGACGCCTGGCTCGCCAGCCGTCAAGCGCGATCGGGCGGGAAGAAGAACGTGCAGGATCCGGACAATCCAGAAAAGCGCCCGCGCAAGAGCCGGCACATCCTGCTGAAGATCGATTCCTGGATCGATTCCAGCCTCTGGAATGCCGGCTTCCGTTCCGCCGAGATCTGGGAAGACGTCACCATCTTCTTCCGCCGCTTCCGCGTGCGCGGCTGGAAACGCATCGTCTTCGAACTTGGCGGCGAAGCATTGACGCTCGGGGCTGCCGGTTCGGTGCTGATGCTCCTCCTCGCCCAGCCTGCGCTAGAGGCTACCAAGGAAGATTGGCGCAATCGCGGCGATTTCGCCGTCACCTTCACCGACCGCTACGGCAATGTCATCGGCCACCGCGGCGTCATCCATCAGAATTCGCTGCCGATCGACGAATTGCCGGATTCGCTGATCAAGGCGGTGCTCGCCACCGAGGACCGCCGCTTCTTCGACCATTTCGGCATCGATTTTATCGGCCTATTCCGCGCGATGAGCGAGAATGCGCGGGCTGGCGAGGTCGTCCAGGGCGGCTCGACGCTGACGCAGCAGCTTGCCAAGAACCTGTTTTTGTCCAACGAGCGCTCGATCGACCGCAAGATCACCGAAGCCTTCCTGGCGCTCTGGCTCGAAGCCAACCTGTCGAAGAAGGAGATCCTCTCGACCTATCTCGACCGCGCCTATATGGGCGGCGGCACTTTCGGCGCGGCGGCGGCGTCGCAGTTCTATTTCGGCAAGAACATCACCGACGTGAACCTCGCCGAGTCCGCCATGCTTGCCGGCCTCTTCAAAGCGCCGGCGAAATATGCGCCGCACGTCAACCTGCCGGCGGCGCGTGCCCGCGCCAACGAAGTACTCACCAATATCGTCCAGAGCGGATTGATGACCGAGGGCCAGGTGATTGCCGCCCGCCGCAGCCCGGCGACGATCGTCGACCGCAACGAGCAGGAATCGCCCGACTTCTTCCTCGACTGGGCCTTCGAGGAGGTGCAACGCCTCGCCGCCCGCTTCCACCAGCATTCGCTGATCGTGCGCACCACGATCGACATGGGCATCCAGAAGGCTGCGGAAGACGCGGTCGAGACGTCGCTGCGCGAATATGGAGAGTCCTTTCATGCCAAGCAGGGCGCGATGGTGATGCTTGAAAACGGCGGCGCAGTGCGCGCCATGGTCGGCGGGCGGGACTACGGCGAAAGCCAGTTCAACCGCGCCACAAGGGCGCTGCGCCAGCCGGGCTCCTCCTTCAAGGTCTTTACCTATGCGGTGGCGATGGAGAGCGGCATGACCCCGCAGACCACCATCGTCGACGCGCCGATTTACTGGGGCAACTGGAGCCCGCACAACTATGCTAACCGCTATGCCGGCCGCGTGACGCTCGAAACGGCGATCGCGCAATCGATCAACACGATCCCGGTGCGGCTTGCCAAGGACAAGCTCGGCATCCAGCCGATCCGCGCCATGGCCAAGGCGATGGGCATCGAATCGCCGGTGCGCAACGACGTGACGATCCCCATCGGTACGTCGGAAGTCACCGTGCTCGACCAAGCGACGGCTTATGCGGTGTTTCCGGCAGGCGGCTACCAATCTCGCCGGCATGGCATCGCGCAGATCCTCGATTACGGCGGAGACGTGCTCTACGATTTCGACCGCGACGAACCTGCTCCGAAGCGTGTGCTGTCAGAAAAAGCCGACACCTACATGAACCAGATGCTGACCCGCATCCCCTATTTTGGCACCGCCCGCAAGGCAGCGCTCGACAACGGCATCCTCACCGGCGGCAAGACCGGCACGACGCAGGCCTATCGCGACGCCTGGTTCGTCGGCTTCACCGGCAACTACACCTGTGCCGTCTGGTTCGGCAACGACGACTACACCTCGACGAACAACATGACCGGCGGTTCGCTTCCGGCCATGACCTTCAAACGCGCCATGGATTACGCCCACCAAGGCATCGTGCAGCGCGCCATTCCCGGCGTCGAAACCCCGGCACCGCCGGCCAAGGACACAGCCAAGACCGCCGCCAAACCCGAAGACAGCATCCCCCAGCTTATCCGCCCCCGCATGCTCTCGGTGGAATCGACCAGGATGCTCAAGGACCTCGGCGAAAAACTGAAATCCGCCCCGCCGCTCGAAGCGCAGAAAGTGGCGAGCGCGGGGTAGGTTTCACTGCAAGGCTGATGGTGGCGGCGTGTTTGCCCTCATTTTTGTACCTGTCACGGGAATGAGGGAAATTGGGGGAAGCGCAGCGAAAACAGCAACGTCGCTGCGGACGTAACGCTTCTGAAGAAGTGAGCGCTTGCCTGATACTCCTCGTTCCTGAGCTCGTCACAGGAATCCAACCGGCTTGGGTCCGCAAGCCGAGAAGACTCAAACAATCGGCCTGCATCTTGCCCTGTAGCCCATGAAGATACCAGTGCACAGTCCAAAACCCCAGCAGGCGGCCTATCACTCCGATCCTCCAGCCCATATTCCGCCGCGCCCCTCACCCGCACCATTCCACCCTGCCGGAAACAATGCTAACCCTTTCACCTGATTTGTTTCCAAGGGCATGCAGTGTTTCGATTCCCGCTTTTTATCGCGATCACGCTGATTGTCGCTTTCGGCGGCGGGATCGTGGTTTCGCTTTACGCGCTCGACGCGACGCAAGGGTTCGGCGCGTTCAAGCTCGGGGCCTGGGAGGCCTTTCCCGAGCTGCAGACGGCCGATGCCGATCCTTACGCGAAATCCCACCGCGCCCGCGCCGGCAAGCTGCTTTATGGCAGCGCCGAGGGACTGACATTCACGGCAAGCGTCGACGACAGTGGCGACCGGCTGAACGCGACCTGCAGCTACCGCATCAGCGGCCAGACACCGCCTGCCCGGCTGTGGACGCTGTTCACATCGGACAACAGCGGCAATCCCGCCTCAGTGCGCCCCGGACTGCCTGCGGCGCTGAATTCCTGGACGGTGCTCCGCCAGGCCGACAGCAGCTTCACGATCGACATTTCCGCCAATGCAAAACCGGGCAACTGGCTGGCGCTACCCGCTGCCGGCACGTTCCGGCTGGTGCTGACGCTCTTCGACACGCCGACTGCCGGCAGTTCGGGCGTCATTGACCTTGCCATGCCGAAGCTTACGAAGATCGGATGCGGCAATGCTTAGGCTGATATTCGCGATCCTGGCCGGCCTCTTCGGCGCCGCACTGCTGCATCTCGTCATTATTCTCGCGCTGCCGCACTATACCGGCAGGGACGCGCAGACCCGGGTACTTGCTGAGGGTAGTCCGAACCGTTTCTATCTGCTGTCGGCGCAGAACGACGATGCGGGGCTTTCAAGCAGCGATCCTTTCGTACGCACCGCCGTCTGCGCCTTCGATCTGGAAAACAATCCGGTGCGCTTCACGGCGAAAGGCAACGTGCCGTTCTGGTCGATTGCCGTCTATGACGGTGCGTCGAACGAAGTATTCAGCATGAATGACAGGACGTCTGTGGGGGGAGCGCTGGATGTTCTTGTCGCAACGCCGATCCAGCTGACCGGTTTGCGCAAATCCCTGCCAGCGGAGCTGCAGCCGACCATTCTGGTCGAAATGCCCCATCCGCAAGGCTATGCGGTGCTCAGAACGCTTGCGCCGCAGGCAAGCTTCGACGAGGCAGCCAGAAGCTTCCTCGCGGGCGCTGGCTGTGAGGCCTATGCACCCGTCGACTGAGGCGTCGCCTCACTCGTTCTCGACGCGGTTCTCCACACGCGATGCGCGTTGCGCCGGGTGCTTCGGCATCTCCGGAAGGCGCTCGTAACGCACGCCCGTGAACAGCAGAATCTGAGCCTTGACCGGCTTCTTCTCCCTGCGGCGTGGCGCCCGCGGCCGCCGGTCCGCCAATGCGACTACTATGGCCATTCTCGTCTCCATGCACTGCCCGAGACGGATGAACGTGAGCGGATTTCACCCTGCCCGCCTGCGCGGGCCAGCGCGTCCTGCGGTGCGGAATATTCCAGACCGAGGGCATTCGCGCCTTTCTCACGGCACCTATTCGACCGTGAAGCGGAATCTTGACGACTGAAGCACTCAATCGCGCCGTTCCTATCCGAATTGAGACACACGATAGTTAACAGTTTACTAATATTTCAGGCTCGCGGCGTCTGCACGACACCGCTTATTAAACGCCGTTACCGGCCGTTTGGTTTCAAGCCGCGTCAAACAAAAACAGAATTATAATTTTCCATCGATTTCAATGACTTGAAAGAGTGCGTCACCCAAAATGCCGGAAGCGTCGCCTGTTGCATATTTACGTCACAAAAATATTAATTGTAGTCGTCCCATTTGGGCGTATCGTTATCTTGCCGGTCGAGTTTCAGGGCAACGGCCGGTTGGGAGACCATGCATGCTCTTGCCGTAAGAACGGAGGGCAGATGATGTCTTTATTGTTGAACTCGTCATATTCCCCGGAAGACCTCGATGTGCTGAGATGCGCATTGGACGCGTGGTGCGCGGAAAAGCGGATCGACATCAAAAGTGCGGAAGCGCGATTTGCCGCCTCTGCCGCACTCGACCTTTACCAGGCAGGCCATACCGATAACGAAAAGCTGCTGGCGGCCATGCGCTCGCACAAGGGTCTTTGAATTGCACCCAGGGGAACGTTCGCAAGCGCCTTGCCGCCGCAAGGTGCTTTTCGTTGCGCTGGCGACCCCTCCTGGTGCACGCCATGCGTGCACCATCGTCTCGCATTTGACTAAAATCTTCAGCAACCGTTAACCCTGCCGGTGTAGGATTTGTTCATCTTCGTATGGGTTGATGTGCGTTCCGCCAGCGCATGGAAGCCCCAAGTTCCGCGTTTCCAGGGTGTTCGTGTGCGTGACCGGTTTCGAGACCTAGAAGGCCCCTTGGCCATCCGGAAAAAGGATGTGGTATTGATGGCGACCATCAGCAGCTTCGAAGGATTGGCGCATCCAACGCGATCCGAGCTGCGCCAGTTCGCCGAACTGTTCATGCCGCTTTTCCAGGCCTCCTCCGACGAAGCGCGCCGCCAGGCGGTTGCAGCACTTTCCCAGTGCGAGAATATGCCGCCGGCGGTTGCCCTCTTCATCGGTAGCCAGCCGATCGCGATCGCCGCACCGTTCCTGACGGCCTCGCAGGCGATCGACGACGATACGCTGATCATTATCGCGCGGTCGCAGGGCGCCGCACATGCCAGGGCGATCGTCAGCCGCGACAGCCTTTCACCGAAGGTCATCGACGCCCTCGTTGCGCTGCGTCAGAGTGCGCCTGCAGCCATTTCCGAAGAACCGGCCGAGCCGCTTACGCCGCCGCCGACCGCTGCCTCGATGGAAGCCGCCGAATTCGCGGAACGCATCGCCAGCGAAGAGGCGATGCGCGAAAGGATCAAGGGTCTTGCAGGACATCTTGGACGCAACGACGGCGACCGCCTCGGACTGCGCACGCTGTCCGGCATCCAGGAGGCGTTGCTCGTCCGCTTCGCCCGTGCACGGGAGGCTGGGCCCTTCGCGACGGCACTTGCCGATGCGCTCTCCACCAGCCGCTGGCTTGCCGAGCGAATCATGCTCGATATCTCCGGCCAGCAGCTCGCAACGACACTGACCAGCCTCGGCATGGGCTTTCTCGATACCGTCTTCGTGCTGGAAAAACTGTACCCGCATCTTGCCGAGCCACAGCACAACGTGACCCGCGCCTGGATGGTACTGGATGCGCTCGATCCGGAAGAATGCCATCAGCGGGTCGAAGCCTGGCGCCGCGCCGACAGCTATACCTACAAGCCGCAAGACCAGGCGCCGGCCGAGCAGCCCGCCGCTTCCGTGCGCCAGATGCCGCCGGCGCGCGATATCCGGATGGTCGGCCGCCGGTAGGAACTTTACGGGCTTGGGAACCTCCTGTCTGATGATTGAGAAGACTCCAATCCTGAGCCAGGACTGCAAACCCACACATGCACGACGTTCAGATCATTGCTGCCCCCTCACCACGGGCGCCAGTGCCGCGCGAGCGGCTTCGTGCTTGGGCCGACAGCTGCCCTAAGGTGACGGATTCCAGGCGGGGCTCACGTTGGTGGCACTGCTACCGAAGACCGGAGGTCTAAAGCGGGTTCTTCCGTTCGTCCGCCAGCGGAACGATCTCCGCGACGTCATCGGCTTCGAGTTCGACGATCCAGAGGTCCGGGTCGAACTTTCGCTCGCGATCGAGCAGTTCGCGCACCTTTTCGGCCTCCGCCTTCTCGAGCCTGATTTCGAAAAGACGCATGCCGCTGTCCTCCTCGTCAAAGAAACTTTGCGGCGCAGGGGCGTAGAGCGTTTCGAGCCCGTCGCGGAAATGCTG
Organism: Rhizobium sullae; assembly: GCF_025200715.1. NCBI lineage: Bacteria > Pseudomonadati > Pseudomonadota > Alphaproteobacteria > Hyphomicrobiales > Rhizobiaceae > Rhizobium > Rhizobium sullae. Next base: position 751,066 of record NZ_CP104143.1, on the reverse strand, counting down.
GCGGATGAAGATGGCGCCCGCCGCCTCCGCCCCCTTCTTCTCGACAGCAGCGAAATCACCGCGCGCAAAAACGCGGCGCACGAGGGCGGAAACGAAGATGTCGGTGCGAAGTCTCATTGATCCCGTATAGGGCAAGCGGCGGCGGCAACGCTAGACCTTTACCGCCAGCCTCAGCCCGCCCCAATGCCGTCCGCGGACGATAATCGGGGCGGAGATGTCCTTCATCATCACGAAATTGCCGCCGCCCATATCGCGGCGGTAGGTCTGCACGAGGAAGGGTGCGGTGCTTTTGCCCGCGGCAAGCCCGACCCGGTCGTTGAAGATGCGCCGGTTGCGGCAGTTGGCGGTGTTCCACACCGTATCGCCCAGCCGCTGCGGTTCGGAGAATTTCCGGTTATGCGTCGGCAGGTAGCCGTTTTCATCGACGGCAGCGCAAAAGGCGATACGCTTGTCGGAGGCCGCTACCGGTTCCTGGATCAGCGGCAGCAGGCGATCAGTGAGTTCCGTGAAAGCCGCCATCAGTTGCACCGGATCGGTGCCCGGGACCGGCCGGTATTGGCGGTTGAAGAGCGCCTCGAAGCCAATCCGACCTTCGACGACAGCATGCTCGAAGGCTTCGGAAATCGCGCCTGCCACGGCTTGCGCCTTGGCGATCCAGAGGCTGTCAGAGGTTTCCACGCCGGCGCTCGCGGTCAGCTGCACCAGCTTCTCGGAAAGGCCGACGACGCTGTCGACGCGCTTTGCGGCATGCTGGAGCTTGACGTTGGAATTCAGCACTTCGGCGGACATCTCGCCGAGTTGGGCGACGAAACCGGCGCATTGCTGGTCGACGGCCTCGGTTGTCTTTGCCATGACCGTGGAGCTGTCGAGGATCCGGGTGATCACATGCTCCATGTTGCCGAATGCGCCGCGCATCGCTTCCGACTTGTCCTTGACGCCGGCAGCACTTTCGCGCGCGCCGCTGCCTGCCGCCGAGAGCCGGTCTATCTTGATGCGCAATTCGTCCAGCGTTTCCTGGATGGAGCCGGTCGCCTTGGAGGTCTGCAGCGACAGCGCGCGGATTTCGGAGGCGACGACGGCAAAGCCCTTGCCCGCCTCGCCGGCGCGTGCTGCTTCGATCGCTGCGTTGAGCGCCAGAAGGTTCGTCTGCCGGGCGATGGTGCTAATCTCGGCGGCAACCTTGTCGACGTCGGCAAGCGATTTCGAAAAGGTATTGATCTCGGCGCTGATCTCCTCGGAGGAGCGCACCATATGACCGATTTCCTCGATCGAGCCGGAAAGCCGGCCGGCCGATTCCTTCAGCATGTGCCGGGCCTCGGCCGTCGTGCGGTCCGTCTCGCTAAGCGACACGGCAACTTCCCGGTTCGTTTCGGCGATCGAAAGTGCCGTCCGCGTCACGTCGTCGAATGCCGTCGCATGGCGCGCCGACATCGCCGCCATGTCCTGGATGGCGCCGGCGATATCGACGAGATCGATGCCGAGCGTGGACGCCTCTTCCGCGAGCCGGGACAGGACGTGGCGCAACGCCTCCGCGTCGTGCCCTTCCGGTTCATCGGCGACCTCCACCGTCTTCAGCGCATACATGACCGGCTCCTCCAGTAGATTAGAGAAGGTTCAGGTAATATGGTTAATAAGTTGCAAACGAAGGCGGCGGTTTAGACTTAGGTTGTAGGGCGCACGCTTGAATCAGGGCAAACGTCCTCGTTCTTGTGCTGCGCATCCGGCTTCCCGGTGGTTGCCAAAAGCTCAGACCTCAGGTTTTTTGCATCGGTGATTTTGATCTTGTAGAGATGGGAAAGCCAGATGCCGTCGGCGGCCAGGCGGGCGATCTTGAGGCGCGTATCGCCGTCGGTATCGTTGTGGCGCTGCGCCCGTTCCTCGACCCAGTTTGCCATGAGATCGCGCAGATACGGGTCCGTCAGCGCCGAAATCGTCAGGGGCGCCCATTGGCCGCCCTTGGCGCAGAGGTTATTTTCGAAGACCGAGTCGATATAGGCGCGGGTGAACGAGCCATAGGGCTCCGGGTCCTTGGCCATGCGTGTATCGATATCGTCATCGATCGCTTCAAGGAGTTCTCCGAAGACGGCGTCGATCAGATCCTTCTTGCTCGGAAAATGATGGATGAAGCCGCCCTTGGTCACGCCCGCAGCGTCCGATACAGCCTGAACGGTCACCGAGGCAAGCCCTTCCCGCACGGCCAGTTTTGCCGCTTCGTCTATCAGGGTCCGCTTGACCAGCTCCGGCTGCTTCCTGCGCCTGTATGAACTTTCCATCGTCTATCTCTTGCCCCCCCGCACGCAATCACAACGTGCTCCGCGCGATGGTAATGTGTGCCGGATAAAATAACATCTGTGTTGCTTCGGGCAAACTCTTTTGAGAAGCTTGAGGCCGTAACGCAATGGTGACAATGCGTGAGCTGGGCGAGAAAGGCGGCGCGTGCGGGCGAGAGGGTCCGGATGCCTGTACCCGCCACGACGGTTCATGTATCAGTGCGGGGCCGGGATAAAAAATACAGGCGATGAGGGATCGTGAGTTCGAAAGCTGGGGAAAATGTAAAGAGGCCGCGCGGGCGCCCTAAAAGCGTGGACGCTGATCAGCGGCGAGATGAGATCATCGGCGTGGGGCGCGATGTCTTTATCGAATACGGATACATCAATACGACGGTTGACGTGATTGCGGCCAGATGCGGCATCTCCAAAAGAACCTTCTACGAGTTCTTCGACGGAAAAGCCGACCTTCTGCGGGATATACTGAAATCGCGAAGCGATTCGATTTTCTTCATACCGGAAATAGATGACCAGCTGCCGCTGGAGGAACGGCTCGCCAGTATCTTCTTTATCGACGAGGATGGTGCGCTGGATGCGGCCGGCATGAACGATTACTTCATGATAGAGGTCGGCTGGGAAGCGGCGGAACAGGTCGCCGAATTGCGGGACGATTTCAGCGTCGCGCATGCCAAGCTCGCCGAGTGGTTCCGGCAGCTGAGGCGAAACGGCCGCATAACGGTTGTCGATGCGGACGCCGCCGCCACCATGCTGATCGGCATCGTCTTCGGGAGCTTGAGCATCGACCGCGCCGGCACCGGCTTGGCGGAACGCGCCACGCGAACGAAAGCCTACCTTCGCTCAAGCCTCAAGATCTTCGCCAAGGGATTGTATGTCTAAACAATAGACAGAGAGCCCGGCTGGGATACCGGGCTCTCCTCTCGAAACTGATCGGAGGTCAAGCTGATCAGTTTTATCTCTTCGATTAGAAGTCGCGCTGCAGGCGGAAGAAGCCTTCGACCCAGTCCTGATCCGCCGCGTTGTCGTGGTCGTCCTTGACATAGGTTGCGGTGAGCTTCGTGGAAAGGTTCTCTACGATCTTGTAGTCGAGCGTAACGCCGGCGCGAATCTCGTTGCCGCTGTCCCAGCTGCCGTCAGCGTCGGCATCGATGTTGTCGATGTACTGAACAGCAGGCGTGACCGTGAACTTGTCGGTTGCCTTCAGCGCATACTGAGCAGCAACGGACCATTCGCCGGCGTCGTAATAGCCGTTGAAGCCCTGATCGCCCAGACCCGTGGAGTAGATACCGGCAACCGAGAGCGTGCCCGGGCCGACGTCAACGCCGACCTTTGCGAGTACGGCGCCTTCCTGGGCGTCGGTGTCGTAAGCGCCGAGAACCGCGTAGGTGAAGCCGCCGAGCTTACCGCCGATGGAACCGTCGATACCGAGGTTGTTGGCGTTTCCACCGTCCGTCTGAACGAGTTCTTCGAGAGCGATACCGGCATAGAAGTCGCCAGCGTCGTACTGATATCGGATGGAGTTCTGCTTCGTCGAACCATCGAGGGTCGTCATGATGTCGGTTTCGCCCGAGAAGTCGTCATCCCACCAGTTGGCAAACTTACCAACGCGGAAGCCGGCGAGGTCGATGTAAGCTTCGTCGATGACCGTGCTGTTCTGAGAACCGCCGAACGTGGAAGATGCACCAGCCGTGCGAGCGTCGCTGTCTACACCATTCGGACGGAAGTTGGATTCAAGAATGATCGCGCTCGTGAGAGTGCCGTATTCCGTATCGTTCTTTGCGACGACGTTGATGTGCGCACGCGTGCGGGCATCCCAGTCCTCGGAGGAATTGTTGTCGAGTGCATCGCCGAAGCCGAAGCCGACGTCGAAGCGGAGGTAGCCGCCGATCTGGAGGCAGGTTTCGGTGCCCGGAATGTAGAAGTAGCCGGTACCGTAAGCGTCGCAGACGCGGACATACTCAACCGGTTCCGGTTCGGCAGCGACGATGGCGTCGGCGGCCTGAGCACCGGAAACTGCTGCGAGAGCAGCAGCGGAGCCGAGAAGAAGGCTCTTAATATTCATTTTTGTCTCCGTTCCAGAGGCCAACCCCAAGGTTGGCTCTTGCTAGCGCGATGGATGCGGTCCCCTGAAATTTCAGTCCGCCAGGAGTTACCGGGCGATTTGCCCCGGCAACGCGACCTTTAGAACAGGCGATGCGCCAGCCCGTCAATTATTTAATAAACGTCTTCGTACCAAAAATAAGCTCGAACCGGCGGGCGTTGTATTTTTGCCACAATCAGGCCCGTCCGAGCCACGATTCACCATCAAGATTGCCGGGGCCTGGGCAACTTCAAGATACCGCTAAGAGAGATTCCAACAGAGGAAAGCCAAGCGCACGGCGGCTCACGAAAGAAGGTGAACGGCCGTCGGCAGCGCCATGTCCGGCTCCTCCGGTCAGGCGGCCTCCTTATAGCGGCAACCTCTCACGAAGAGATGGATGCAGTCCTTGAGATAACCAATAAGGCTCGATCTGTCCGGCAAGCCGCCACCTGCAGTCATGCGGGATGCAATTCCCCCAAACATCATCGAGATGAGCATCGTTGCCGCGTGGTCCGGATCTTCGATGTCAAGCACGTGTTTTGCGTCTTGGAACGACAGCCAGTCCGCGAGCTGCGCTATCGCTTTTTGGCCGTTATAGTCGTCCCCCTGCAATCGCGGACCGGAGGGATAGAGCGCGCCGATGCATGCCATGATCTTTCGTTCAGCTTCGACCTGGTCGGCCTGATCAAGATGGAAGATCATCATCAGCACATCGTCGGGAGCCCGCGTTTCATCCAGCGGACGCGGAAGCTGAAGAAGCTCCCGTGGAGGCGGGATGCGCGAGGTGTTCCACTGAAGAGCAAAACCCTTGATGTATTTCTTTGCCCGTGAATTCAACGATCGGGTGATCGAGGCAAACCGGGAAATGTCGGAATAGACAATCTCGAAGGTGATATCCTTCGACCCTCGAAGGAGCCGAAAAGTCTGATCGCCCCCCAAGTGAAACTCGGCCGCGCTCGATTTGGCGATTGCCGGGTAGAGGGACGAGAAATGGTCGAAAAGGACCTTGTAGAGTCGCGGGTTGTCCGCACTGCTCAGGGAGGCGATTGATTTATACATGACACGATCATCAATATGTGTTTCGGGTATGGCATTGCCGGAATCTTCGAACAACATTCGAACTATCCCGACAGGCAAAATCTCCAGCCAGACCGGCTATGAGGCCGGCCCGGCGAGCGGTATCGAGCAAGAAAAGATACCATACGTATGGTATCTTTCGAGCGGATTGACCGCCGTCTTTAGCGCGCTTTTTCGCCCCCGAAACCAGCGGCCACTGACAATCGAAATTACATTTCGATATTGCCCTAATGAATTTCAAGGCCCAGCAGGCACGTTGTCGCAGCATTTTTCTTGCAGGTGCGAAGCCCGCACGCGAAGTGATCAAATCGCAGAGCTTTCGCTGTTTTCCGGCAGGCCGTTCGTGCTTGCGAAATCGGTGGGTGCTGCGATCTAAGCAAACTTCTCGAATGTGCTAAACTGGAACTGCTGCACCGATCGCCGTGGGGTCCTATGCTGATGCCGGCAAGTTGCGGCGAGCTTGAACCCACTGCCGAGAACGGCCTGCAGGCTTTCGGCATCGTAGCGGGCAACCGGCAGGCCGCTGCACCTTTCCGGTCCGTCAGGTGCAAAGGTGCCAATCACGGCCTTGCCGCCGTTCCTGAGAGCTTGCGCCAGTACGCGAACATAGGCCTGCTGGTCGGCCGCCTCCGTCAGGAAGTGAAAGTGGCGCGGTCGTGCCAGAAGTCATATTGGCGGGCGGGCATCCATGCAGTCACGTCCGCGATGATCCACTGCACCTGCTTGGCGCCCGGCAGCCGCGCCTTGGCCGTTTCGAGGGCTGCTGCGGAGAGATCGAGAACGCTGACATGGGCCTGGCCGGATGCCACGAGGGCATCGACCAACCGCGAGGTCCCGCCGCCGATGTCGATGACGGACATGTCCGACGTCAACCCGGCCTGGCGCAGCAGAACCATCGAGAGGTCCGGCGCATCCTCGTACCAGCTAACTTCGGTCTCCGCCTTTGTCGTGTAGACAGTCTGCCAATGGGCTTGCCGGTCACTTGTGGACATATCCACTCCTTTCGAGGAAGAAAATTTACCAGATTTCGAGCGCGCGTGCCGAAGGAAGCGTCGGCGTGATCGCCGCGCTTGATCACCCTGTGCGTCGGGCTATCCTGCCTCTCCGTAAAGATGTCCCGGAACCGTTTCCCTTTCCCTGCAACGAAGGAAAATACGATGCCCACTTTGAGCAATGGCAGCGAGCTTAGCGTATGGGAAGACGTCAACAACGAGAGCCCCGATGCGATCCTCTTCAGTATAGCGGAAACGGACGGCGTCGTCCTTGGGCCGGGGACCGCGCATACGGATTACCCCTACGGCTGGGTCGATCTTGCTTCGGTCGACGTGTTCGACGGCTTCTTTACCGTGACCACCTTCACCAATGACGGCAGGACCGAGATCTTCACAACGGTGGAAACCTTCGTCTTCGATAACGAGGGCCGCTATATCCGCACGCTGTCAGATCAGGCGGCCTATCTTTCGACCGAGATCATCTCCATCACCGCCGAAAGCCCCGACGACATCGTGGTGACGTGGCAGGGCGCCAACGAATATTTCGGCGGCGACAACACCCAGTACGGTCCGCACCAGATCGTTCTGGAAGGCGGTGCGCTGCAGCCCGACACCTTCGTCAATCATGCGCCCACCGCTGCCGACCTGAGCTTCATGCTTTCGCCGGGGCAATCGCTCGACGACGTCAAGTTCAGCGCGGCGGACGCCGATTTCGACCTGTTGAGCTTCGTCGTCGTGGACGGGCCTGACCATGGCACGCTGCAGCAGGAGACGCTCTACGAAGCAGGCTACTATCCCTTTCACCAGGGCCAGTATGTGGGCAGCCTGCATTATCACCAGGACTACCTGAACGGTAACCTCTTCGACTATTCTCCAGCCGCCGGCTTCACAGGCACCGACAGTTTCTCGGTCTACGCCACCGACGGCCAGGGCAACAGCAATCTGGCGACGATCACCATCACGGTCGTCCCGCCGGCCGAAGAGATCGCGCTCACCGACGCGAAAGACGTCGTTAGCTATGAAGCCTACGATCACTCGGTCCTCGTCGCCGCGATGGGCGGCAATGACCGGATCACCGGCAGCCGGCTCGACGATTTGCTCAACGGCGGCGCGCGCGAGGACCGCCTGCGCGGCGGTGAAGGCGACGATACTCTCAACGGTGGAACCGGCCGCGACATCCTCTCCGGCGGGGCAGGCGACGACATCTTCGTCTTCGACACCAGGCCCGGCCGGGCGAACTGCGACAGGATCCTCGACTTCGCCTCCGCCGACGACACCTTGCGGCTGGACAGCTCCGTCTTTACCGGGGCCGCGGGCGGAACGCTCGACCCGGGGGCCTTCGTGAAAGGCAGAGCCGCGCTGGAAGACGACGACCGCATCCTCTACGACACGTGCTCCGGCCGCCTGCTCTTCGATTCCGACGGGAGCGGCGATGCGGCGGCCGTGGCGTTTGCGGCCGTGAGCCACGGCACATCGCTTGCCGCTGACGATTTTCATTTCTTCTAGGCGCTCCAACCGGCTTCGAAATCGGCACGCTGCCCTCATGTTGCCACATGCATAGTGGGCAACATCGCTGTTTTCCGAGACTCAGCGTCCGAAATTCGTTAACTTATTCAATTGGTTATAAAACATAGCACAGACTGCAATTGCCATGTTGCATTGCATCATGACCCAAATCCGTCTAGCGTAAGCTCGGGTGCCGCGGGGAAAACTTCATGGGAAACCGTTCGAATAAGGATGTCAGATGCTTGATACGCCCAAATCCAAGCCGAAAGACCTCGAAGCCATTGCCCGCACCGGCGGGCCCCTTCGCCGCATGGCGGCTCGCGTGCCAACCTATTTAACCGATCTCAAGGAAAATCCCGCCTGGCTGCCGATGTTCCTGCTCGCCCGCACGATGCCGTTCCGCCGGGCACATTGGCTCACCGCCCGACGTGTTCCGTCTTCGGCAACAGTAGCACCGTCGATGTTCGGCGACATCAGGGCGGATGAAGCGGCCGCGGAATTGCGACGAACGGGCATCTTCACAGGCCTCACGCTGCCGGCGGACGTCCAGGAGGAGATCGCCCGCTTTGGGCACGAGACGCCGTGTTTTGGCAATTTCGAGCGCAAGCTCGAGTTTCTCGCCGGAGAGCATGCCGAAGCGGAACGCCGCTTCGGGCGCACCATCCTGAGCGGCCATCACTTCGAACGGGTTCTGCAATGCGAGGCGGCGGTCGCCGTGCAGCAAGACCCCCTTCTCCTCGATATCGCCCGGCGCTATCTCGGCGGCGAGGCGAAATTGATCACCACGCGGACATGGTGGAGCTTCCCGACGAAATCCGCCTCGGAAGCCGATCTCAGCCGCGCCTCGTTCAAATTTCACTTCGATCTCGACGACTGGCGGATGCTGAAGTTCTTCTTCTACCTCTCCGACGTCGATGCGGATGCCGGTCCGCATGTTTATGTTCGCGGCAGCCATAACCGCCGCCGGATGAAGCACCAACTGACGCTGCTCGTCGGGCATTCGGCCGACGACGTGCTGAACTTCTACGGCAAGGAGAGCGCCGTCACGCTGACCGGAAAGGCGGGCACCGGCTTCGTCGAGGACCCCTTCGGCTTCCATATGGGAACGCTCGCGAAGCATACGCCGCGCCTGATGATGGAAGTGGGATTCGGCGTATCGAAGCCGTCAAAGCGCCGTTATCACGGCGAGCCGGTGATCAGGTAACCGCTACGGATCCCGAAGCCGGTCCGGTTGGGCCGGCTTTTGACTGATCGGATATCCGCCGCCGCGGCTCAGGCCGTCGGGCAGCCGTCGCGCAGTTTCCGCCAGGTCGTGACGTTCAGCTCCATTTCACAGCGTGCGAGATAGGACGCCCCACCCACCCTGATGCAGGCGATCTCGCCAAGCTCGTACTTCATGCCGTCGCGGTTGCGGCAGGTGCAGCGCGAGTCCGGGTGCGCCGCGGCGATGCTCCCTGCAGCCACAAGCAATAGCGTTGCGATCCATTTGGCGTACCGGCGTTCCATCTAGTTAATATACCGCAAATGGCCCGCGACGGAAACGAACGATGCCGGTTGCTGTTGCAACCGGCATCGCCCGGCGATGTCTAGGAGAACTCAGCGGGCAGCGGGCGTCCGTTCAAGGACACTCCAGTCGAACTCGCGCGCCCAATCGGCAAAACCGTGCCAGCGGACCTCGGGAAAATCCTTACGCAAGGCGGCGATGTTGGCGTCGTATCCGGCCTTGTCAAACCACTCGAACATGAGTGCAACATCCTCGCTTTGCTGGCGGGCGACGGCGATCGGGATTTCCTGATAGCTGATCGGACGGCCGATGGCTTGCGAGAGGATTTTCGCCTGCGCCTCGCCGGACAATTCGTCACCGGCGAAATCGAAACGCTTGCCGAACACCTCCTCGCGCCGCTCGACCAGGGCCGCGACGAAAGCCCCGATGTCCGCCAGGGCGACCAATTGAAGGACGCGCTTGGGCGGCATCGCGAAAGCGTGCGTTCCCTGGCCGAGCGCGCCGATCGACCACGGCGCGACGAAATTCTCCATGAAGGCGACCGGCGCGCTGATCGTGTAGGGAATGCCGAGCCCGGCCACATGTTTTTCGACGAGATACTTGCTTTCGAAATGCGGGATGCCTGTCTTCTTGTCAGCATCGGCAACGGACGAATAGATCAGATGCCCTATGCCGGCGGCCTTCGCCGCATCGGCGGCAATGATGCCCTGGCGGGTCTCCTCCTCCACCCCGGCCTCGTAGCTGTTGCCCATCAGGAACATGGTGTCGACGCCGCTTGCAGCCTTCACGATCGAGGCGGCATCGCCGAGATCGCCCACCACGATCTCAGCACCGGCCGATGCCAGCCGCCGCGCCACATCGCTGTCCGCCCTGCGGGTCAGCGCCTTGACGCGATGTCCTCTCGAAAGGAGTGCGTGCGCAACCGCGCCTCCCTGCTGGCCGGTGGCGCCGGTAACCAGAACGCTTCGTTTGTTGTTCATGTGTCTGCTCCTTTTCGTTTCCGATCGAGCAAAGTTAGTGTCTGTCACATTGATCCATAATGGCCTACAATTGGAAAACATCGTCCCAAAGGTGGCACAATGCTCGATCTCAACGATATCCTGGTGTTTGCCCGCGTCGTCGAAGCCGGCAGTTTCACCGGCGCCGCGCGCCTGCTCGGCATGCCCAAGACCACGGTCAGCCGCCGCATTGCCACGCTCGAGCGCGAGCTGGGCATCCGTCTCCTCCAGCGTACGACGCGCAGCCTCAGCGTGACGGATGCGGGACGTCTCTACTACGAGCGGAGCAGCCAGGCGCTGCGGACGATCGAGGATGCGAACCTGCGCCTTGCGGAAGCGCGGGCGGAGCCATCGGGAACGATCCGGATATCCGCGCCCGTCGGCTTCGGCAGCTTCCTCTCCGGCACGGTGTCCGGCTTCCTTGCGATGTATCCGAAAACCATGGTCGAACTGCGCCTGACCGACGACAGGCTCAATCTCGTCGAGGACAGCATCGATCTCGCCTTCCGCACCGGCATCCTCCCGGACTCGACGCTGATCGCCCGCAAGCTCGGCTCGACGCATCGTATCCTGTGCGCCAGCCCGGACTATCTGGCGCGCCTTGGCGTGCCGGAAGCGCCGGCGGACCTTGCTTTCCACCACTGCGTCATCGCAGGCCCGTCGACGACCAATGCGCACTGGGTTTTGCAGGGGCCGCATGGCGAGGAAAGCGTCATGGTGTCCGGACGCTTCGCCGCCAATGAAATGCAGGCGGTGATTGCCGCGGCGATTGCTGGCTACGGCATCGCCCAGCTGCCCTACAGGATGGCCGAAGCGTCCATCACGGACGGGCGGCTCTGCCGCGTTCTCGGCGATTACACGACGCGGGCCGGCGGCCTTTATGCCGTCTACCCGAGCAGCCGGCACCTTTCGCCTGCGGTCAAGGCATTCATCGAGCTTGCGGCGGAGCGATTGAGTGCTGCCGGAGCCAGCGAGAATGAGAATGGCAGGGGTACGGCCGTATCAAGCTAAGTCCGGCTCAGGGCGCCAGGCGGAATTCTCCGCTCTCCACCACGCCGATCACCTGGCGCAGCACGTCCTCGCGGCTCAGCCCCTCTACCGGAAGAACGTGCCGTTCCAGCTCCCCCAGCAAGGAGAGCTGCTGGTGCAGCTCTGCAATCGGCCCGGGATCGGCCAGCGTATCACCGCCGCGCGCCTTGCAGCGCCGGATCGCGTCGTCGAGCGCTGGACGCAGGACGACGTAGTGAAGCGGTACGGAAAGCGCCCTGAAGGGCGCCAGGAACCAGGGCCCGACGATGCCGTCGAGGATGACGTAATAGCCGCCTCTGGCATAGCCTTCGGCCGCCTTAGCAAGTACATCGATCACGATCCTGTTCTGCTCACGCGCTTCCGGCAGATAGGGCGCGATTACGCCGTTCTTGATGAAACACCAGAAATCGTCGGAGTGGAGATGCACCTTGGACGAGCCGGGCTGATTTGCGAGCGCCTGTGCCGTGGTGGTCTTTCCCGATCCGGGCGCACCGGTCAGGATCAGAACTTCGCCTGCGTGATCGATCATGCGCGCGGTGTAGCATGACGGGGTGATCATTCAAAGGCCGGCAAGCGGGTCGAGGCGTCACGCCTCGTAGCGATAAAGCGCCGCGCGGTTGAACGGGTCGATTTTCAAATCCGCGACAGCAAGCCGCGCCGAGCCCCGGTAATCGTTCGCGGCCTCGCAGGTGGCATTGACCAGCATCGTCGTACGCGTCTTGCTGTCGTAGGGACGCCATTCCGGCATCCGGGCGTTGTTGGGATTGCCGGAGCGGGCGAAACTGACGAAGGCCGCCATCATGTTGAGGGAGGTCTCAATCGGTGCGGCGCCCGGTCCGGCCATCGCGCCAGCCTTGTCGACGTTTCCGAATGCGAAGGGAATGTCGACCGCGTGTGGTGACCCGAGGACGCCGCCCTGGAACGGAATCGCCCAGTTGAAGCTGTACATGTAAACGGGGGACTGCCCCTCGACGCCCGACTTCGTCTCGGCTGCGGTCGTAAGCGGCAGTCGGAACTGCACGTCGGACGCGACCGCGACCAGGATGTCCGACGGCGTCATGTCCGGATCGGTCCTACGGTAGGCCGACATGATCGCGCCGATCTTCGCGTCATCGACATTGAAGACCTTGCGCATCCGCTCACGCATCTGCGATTCGGTCAGCTCGAAATTGCGCATGTCGCTCATGAAGAACAGGGTGGATTCGGTTTTGGTCGACCCCAGCAGCAGCGGCACCTTCGCATGCATCGCCAGGCCATCCGGGCTCATGGGCCGCGTAACGATGTGCCGGCCGTCGATCACGGGCCGCGCCCCTTCGAGGCCCGACTTGGACACGGCCCGGGTCCGTGCTTCGAGCAGGGTTCCGAACGGGACATCCTGGATGGCCGAAAGGTTGTCCCTGCCGAGACCGAGTTGCGAGACCAACGCGTTGACATAAGGCTCCATCATCGAAGCCTCGTCGACAATGAGGCCAGCCGCGCCGCTCATGCTGATCGCGCGGTGGAAGAGACCCCGGGCCTCCGGCATCGAGAGAAGGATCATGATTTTCGATCCGCCGCCTGACTGCCCGAAAACGGTCACGTTGCCGGGATCGCCTCCAAAGACGCTGATATTGTCCCGCACCCACTTCAAGGCCGCGACGATGTCGAGATGGCCGGCATTGGCCGCGTCCCCGAAGCTCTCGCCATCCAGGTGGGAGAGATTGGTGTAGCCGAAGACATTCAGCCGGTGGTTGATCGTCACGACGATGACATCCCCGAAATTGGCAAGGTTCGTGCCGTCAAGGCCTGCACCGCCACCGCCCCCGTTGATGTAGCCGCCACCGTGAATGTAGAACATCACCGGCCTGCGCGCGCCTGCGTCGAGGCCGGGCGTGAAGACATTCAAAACGCAGCAGTTCTCGCCGAGCGGCTCGTTCTGGTCATACCATTCGAACATCGGGCCCTCGCCCACAGTCGTTCGCACTTGCGGGCTGAGCGCGCCATAGCGTGTTGCATCAAATTCACCGCTCCAGTTCGGTACCGGCTGCGGGGCCTTGAACCGGTTGGCTCCGGACGTGTTGGCGGCGTATGAAACGCCTTTGAAACTGAAGACCCCGTTGTCATGCACACCGCGCAATATGCCATTCGCGATCCTTATAGCTGCCGGTTCGGCGGCTTTCGCGCGGCCCGCGGCAAACAGGGCCGGCGATCCAAGGGCCGCCGCCGCGGCGGAAAGGAACTGGCGTCTGCTCGGGTGAGGAAGGGAGTTCAAATTCATGGCGTCCTCCGTGACGAAGCTTTCTGCCCGAATGTCCGGACATGGATATTCCGCTTGTCCCGAAAGTAGAGCCTTCGATATACGTTGATTAGATCCTGCAATCGGCATGAACTTGTTAGGAATTCTAAACAATGGAAAACGGCGGTTATGACTCGCTAGCGGCCTTTGTGGCGGTCGCTCGGGAGCAAAGTTTCACGAGGGCAGCGATCAAGCTGGGTGTCTCGCCGTCCGCGCTCAGCCAGACGATCCGCAACCTTGAAGATCGGCTCGGCATGCGCTTGCTGGCGCGCACGACACGCAACGTTTCCCCGACGGAGATCGGAGAACGCCTTCTGCAGACACTCGCGCCGCGGTTTCAGGAAATCGAGGCGGAGCTGGCGCGCTTGCACGACTTGCGGGATAAGCCCGCCGGTACCATTCGGATCACAACGAATGAACACGCCGCGGAAACAATCGTCTGGCCTGCCTTGGAAGGCCTGTTGCAGGAATATCCCGATATACGGATCGAGATTACGTCCGATCCGTCGCTTGTCGACATTGTTGCAGACCGTTACGACGCGGGCATACGGCTCGGCGAGCAGGTGGCGAAGGACATGATCTCTGTGCCGATCGCGCCTGATATGCGCATGGCAGTGGTTGGTTCGCCGTCCTACTTCGCCCGGCGTCCGCCTCCAGCCACGCCGCAGGATCTCACGGCGCATGAATGCATAAACATCCGGCTGCCGACTTCGAAAGGCCTTTCCATCTGGGAATTCGAGAAGGACGGCCGCGAGCTGAACGTTCGCGTCGAAGGCCGTCTCGTCTTCAACAGCGGTCGGCTAAGGCTGCGGGCAGCAATGAACGGATTCGGCCTTGCCTACATGCTCGAAGACCATGCGCGAGACTATATCGCCGACGGCCGGCTCGTCCGCGTGCTGTCCGACTGGTGCCCACCCTTCCCGGGTTACCACCTCTATTATCCGAGCCGCCGCCAACACTCGCCGGCCTTCGCACTGGTAGTGGAGGCCCTGCGGTATCCGAAGTGATTTGGTCCGCGTCGGCGACGGATTGGCTAACGACTAAGGCCGCCCTTGGCGCCGAACCGCCCTCACCCAGCCTCAAATCGCCCCAATCTCCTTGAGCTTCTTCAGCACCGCCTCGTTGGGCTCGCCGGTTTCGGGCAGGTTATAGTGCTTCTGGAAGCGGCGGATGGCGGTGCGGGTTTGTTCGCCGGCCACGCCGTCGACGCCGACATTGGCGTAGGCCATGTTGGAGAGGCCCTTCTGGATCTTCAGCACCAGGTCGGCATTGGTGAGTTCGGGCGGCGGCACCTGCTTCGGGGCGGCCGGCGCGGTCTTGATCTGCTTTTCGGCACTGCGGATGGCGGCCGCGACCGGGTCTTCGGCCGAGGCTTTCGAGGTCACGTCCTCACGCGGCTTCTCGGCGGGAACGGTTAAGGGGCCGATGGAATCGGTCCTGAGGGCTGCAAGCACGTCGGGCGTCGCATTGCCGCTTTGCGGCATGCCGACGGTTTCCTCGAAGAACAAGATAGCGGCGGTGGTGCGCGGGCCGATGATGCCGTCGGCCGTGCCGTTGTAGAGGCCGCGGCGGATGAGCTCCTGCTGGATGTCCATGACGAGCTGACTTGGCTGTTCTCCGGTTGCGGCGGCCGGCGGCGTCGCATTGGTGGTCGCGGCAGCGCCCTCGTCGCCCGGACGCTCGATCTTGAAGGTCGTGACCTCGTTCGGGTGCGGTTCTTCGACGGTTGGACGGCCGATCGAGAACGGCGAGAGCACATCGCGGGTGCGGAAGAAGGGGTGCGGATGCGTGCCCGGCTGATACCAGAGCGCGTTGGCGGCGACGAAGCTGAAGATGACGATGAAGGCGGTGGTGCCGCCTGCCACCGACGGATTGCGCGCAATGACGCCGCCGAGCGCCGATGCACCCGTCATGCCCACGCCGCCTAAGGCGGCAGCCCCTGTCAGAAGCAGACCCGGCTGCTGCCGGCCTCTCCTTCCCTTAGGCGATTTTCGCTTGCGCGCGGCCATCGAAAAGCCCCTCTTCCAGTCCGGCAACATTGGTCGCCGCAGCCTTCAGGCGCGGCGGGAAATCGGTGGCGGCCCCGTCCTTTGCCGCATGTGCGGCATCGGCCCCGGAGCCATCCGCTGCGATCGAAATGGTGATGATCGTGCCTTCGCCGGGGACGCTGGCGATCGCGAAGTGGCCGCCATGTAGCGCCACGAGGCCCTTGACCAGCGACAGGCCGAGGCCCGTGCCTTCATAATGACGCGTATAATCGTTCTGCACCTGCATGAAGGGTTGGCCGAGCGTTGCGAGCCTGTCGGCGGGAATGCCGATGCCGGTGTCACTGACGCTGATCTGCAGAATGCCGTCCCGCACCGCCGCGTCGACGGTGACGGCGCCGCCCGCATCGGTGAACTTCACGGCATTGCCGACGAGATTGATGAGTATCTGCTGGACGGCGCGCTGGTCGGCAACGACCTCGTCCAGGCCGCGCTGGATGCGGCTCGTCAGCGTCACGCCCTTGCCCTTGGCCTGCAGCGAAAGCATCGCCTCGCAGGAGCGGATCGAGGCGCCGATATCGAAAGGTTCTAGCAGCAGTTCGTAGCGGCCGGCCTCGATCTTACTCATGTCGAGCATGGTGTTGACGACGGAGAGCAGGTGCGCCCCGGATTCGCGCACCAGGGTCACGTATTCGCGCTGCCGCTCATTGTCGAACTTGCCGAAATATTCGCCGAGCAGGATATCGGAGAAGCCGAGGATAGCGTTCAGCGGCGTGCGCAGCTCGTGGCTGACGGCGGCGAGGAAGCGCGACTTGGCGTCGTTGGCCGATTCGGCGTCGTCAGCCCGGCTCCGGGCTTCCATGCGCAGCTGCTGTTCGACCGAGACGTCGCGGAGCTGGGCGACGACGGCCAGGAGCTCGCCGTCCTGATCGCGCCGCGCCGTCATGTCCATTCTCAGATGCGCGAACTGGCGGAGATCGCGGAAGACGCAGGGACGGTCGAGGCGAAGGTCGACGCTGGCGCTCTCCTCGCCCTGGCGCAAGCCGTCGAGCGCCTGCAGGAAGAGGATACGGTCGGAGACATGCACCTGCTCGATGAAGCCCCTGCCCTTCGGATCGCGCATCCAGGCGAGGAATTCGCGGCAGTCGCGGCCGCCGGCGGTGGTGACGCTCCCCTGCGGATCGAGGAAGAGGACGAGACCGGCGCTGGTTTCCAGGAAGAAGTCTTCGGCGGGCGCTGCGACGACGGTTGCCGCGGCGGCGCCCTGACGCGCAAGCGCGATGCTGCCGACCGCGGAAAAAAGGAAGGCGGCGCAGACGGTCGCGACACCTGCGGGCAGAGCAACGGCCGGGCTGGTGACGAAGGAGAGGCCGGCCGGCGCGGCAACCAACGCTGCGGAGGAGAGGAAGACGAGTCGGCGCAGGATCGCAAGCTCTCGCTCGGCAACAGCTTCGCCGCTTCCCGTGCGGGAAAGCCAGCCTGCCGCTGCCCGGTCCACGAGGGCTGCCGCCCGTCCGCCAATGTCACTCAATACTTGCACGCAATACCCGCCGAAATGGCTCTTTAGACACCCGGACAATAGGCCTCGGCGGCTTAAAGAAAGGATAAGGCAACGCGGCTCTCCACAGCCGAAAAGCTGCAAAAATCCCATTTTGAGCCATCCGCAGAGCCCTTCGGGTTTTGTGGTTAATAGCGGGTAAGCGGCGGATTTCGCTTGCATTTCGGCTTTGTGTTAACCTTTGTGGCACACTGCCCTTAGGGAATCCCTGCAATTACAGCGAGCCGCCCCGGCCATGCTTAACGCCGATGGCTACAATTTGACTGAAATGCGGTCCGAATGCCTTTATTTAAAATTCGAATTAAATTTGCCGCAAATGCGATCGAGTTTTGAAAAGTGGCATTCGCATTTCCCCGCTAGGGTGAAAGCACACCGGAAAACCGGGCCTGATTCGGCAAGAAGACCGGACGGGAAACAGGATGGGCAACGACGATGTGGTTTCTGATCAAAGGATCGTTCTGGTTCGGCCTTGTGCTGGTAGCGCTGTCGCTCTTCAGCTCGGAGAGCTCGACACGGCTTGCCAGCGACCCGCAAATCCAATTCTCCGACGCCTTCACCGCCGCAAGCGGCGCCTATGACTATCTCACCGGCATGTGCAGCGAGAAGCCGGAGGTCTGCGCCAAGGGCGCGGAAACGCTCACCGCCCTCGGCTACCGGGCCCGCGAAGGCGCCCGCGTCGCCTACGAGCTGCTGGACAGCCAGTTCGCCGACGACAACGCGGCCGCGCCGAAACTTGCAGAGGCGACACCGGCCGCACCGCTTGCCCCGGCTGCCGCTGCTCCTTCCATAAAGGAAGAAAAGGCTGCCGCGCTGAACCAGCCGATGCCCTACCGCCCGCCGGTCGATGACGAATCGGCTTCCGACCAGGTCGTGACTGGCGCCATTCCGCTGCCGACGCCGAAGCCGGTCCTTTAAGAATTCCGCGGAGGTTTTCCGCCCCGAGCTTGCACCGGCGGTCCGCATGAGGCGGAGAGCCCCGTGCCTGACGTGCCTGCCCTGTTTGATTTCAGCATTTTGCTGCGCCGCAAGGATGCTCATCCTTCGCGGCGTTTTTTCTATGCGGCCATTCGCCGGCAAGTGAGATTTGGCGCCGAGGTAGGCCGGCGGTGGAATTCTGCGAAAAATCGACTCTGCGGTTGGAGCTTCAAAAGATCGATTCGGAGGAATCATGGGCAACGAGCAGGCGGCGCTAGCCACGTGCAGTTACGCCATTCCAGAAGCACAATGGGCCGAGCTATCTGCGGAAAGCCTTGGCTGGTCGCCAGGGCGTGTCTCTCTCTCTCTCTCTCTCTCTCTCTCTCTCTGGATTTAGGACATGGAGATCGTCATCGTCCACAGATCGGCCCCCCTTGAGGAGTGGCAATGGCGTAAGCCATGCTCGAATGGGGGAAATCTGACGCTTTGCGCTTTCCGCAATGCCCGGTCGTCAATGACTGTCGACCGCGCAGTAGCGCGACCTAAGTCCTGCCCAGCGGTGTTTTTCTTTTTAATGGTTCAAAAGCGGCGTCGGTTCACCTATATCACTCACAATAGTGAAAGGCCCGCTTATGGCAGCTCTTGACGAGATCATCGACGATTTCTCTTTCCTCGACGACTGGGAAGACCGCTACCGCTATGTCATCGAACTCGGCAAGGCGCTGCCGGACCTGCCGGACGAGAAGAAAACGTCCGCGAACAAGGTGATGGGCTGCGCCAGCCAGGTCTGGCTGGTGACGCATCCCGAAGGGGATCCGGAAAATCCGGTGCTGATCTTCGAGGGCGATTCCGACGCGCATATCGTGCGCGGCCTCGTTGCTATCGTGCTCGCCACCTATTCCGGCAAGAAAGCTTCGGAGATCGCCGGCCTCGATGCCTTCGATATCTTCTCCAAGATCGGCCTGGTCGAGAACCTCTCGTCGCAGCGCTCCAACGGGCTGCGGTCCATGGTGAACCGGATCCGCGAAGAAGCGCGGGTAAGAGTGGCGGCTTAAGCGCGCCGTCATTCGTTCGGCAATGCGCTGGTCTCGCGCGGAAACAGCCTGATCAAATGCGTCCGCTCCATCTGCAGCCGTGAAGGACCGGACATGATATTCTCTTCGAGGCATAGCGTAATGTCGCTTGCCAGAGCCTCGGGAACCTCGATGCCACCGGCCTTGAGCACTCGATGCTCCATCGCCGCAAGCGAGGCAACGGCACCATTGCAGCCGTCTGCGGAGAGTTCCGCCATACGGGTTCTGCGCTCGGCGGCATTGGCGGTCTGAATGCGCTCCCGCTCCCGATAGGCGGCGATCTGCCCCCATGCCAGATAAAGGGTCGCGGAGATGCAAAGGAACGCGACGAGAGGGCCGGTCCTCATGCTTCGCCCGCCCGAGCGGTATTGCAGTTGGCCGCAACCGGCACCGCATGGGTGCCGGCCGCGATATGCATGACGTAGCGCTCGGCGGCGTCAGCGAGGGCCAATGCAACCTCGCCCTCCAGCCACCCCGCGTTTACCGCTTCAATCGCGACCTGCTTTGTCAGATGGTCGAAGGCGCAAGCACATTCATTCGCGCGCCGGACATCGTCGATGTCGAAGGTGGGTGGCCCTATGTTCATGTGCGCCTCTGACGTCGCTTCAGTGAACGATCCCGGAAAGGGAGGACGGAAGGCCCTGAATGGCAAAACGGTGAAATGGTGAAACGGCCGGAGGCATGGCGGCGACACGCTTTGCCTTGCCGAAGTGACGGTCGAGTTCGCCTGCAAGCTTGGCGGGCGAGGTCGTGCCGTCCTGGAACAGCCGGACGAGCAGCAGTGCCGCAGTATTAAAAGTCCGAGGCTGCTCGAAAAGCATATCGCCGGTATAGCCAGCATCGCTCAGCACCTGCTGCAGCATGCCAAGGTCGTCGTTTGTCAGATATTTCATGGTGACTTCGGAAGACATGCAGTCCTCCTTTCGGTCGGGGCTAGGGCACGACAGGCCCTTAAACAGCAGCGCCCGGGAAAATGGCTGCTGGAGGCGGGACAGTGCGCTCTCAGGAAAAACAAAGCAAATGATATCTTTCGCATTCTCTTATATATAGCCGGGCAGTTCGCGGCAGTGGAGCGGGACGCTGCGTCAGACTTGTTTTGAACACAATGGCCGCCTATATGAACCCGCGTCGGCATGGCTGATTGAGCGCTTGAACGAATTCGAAGCGCTCGCGATGCTGGCAGTCGCTTCAGACTTTTGACCACGGATGTACTGGCACTGGTGTGAGAAGCGATGATGAGGAAGGTCGGTGCGATTTCGCCCCGGCCTTTTTTATTGCCTCACTCTCCGGGCGCGAGAGCCTGCCGCCGCCGAGTGCCACGGGGGAGCAGCCGCATTGTCAATGCGGTAAAAGCCACATGCTCGAACTTGACGAGGCGCCCGCTGCCCGCCGCACTGGTGCTGGATCCGATGAACGCCCGCGTGGAGATGTAGCTGATTGTGCCTGGAACGCCTGAGGGAGGCCATCGCGACAAGGCCCCGGCGCGCCAAAAAAATCGAAGTCGGGTGGCGGACCTGGTTCGAGGAAACCTTCAGCGGGCCTGGAGGCGGAAATGCGTCCGGTCCGGACAATAGCCTCGAAGGGCAACTCTAGGACTGCTCCATTGCTAGAGAGCAGTTCGTCGTATCCGCCCATCGCTTGGAGGATTCCTCGGCGAGCGCACCCAATGTGACCTCGCCAAATTTCGCCAGCAGAATGGCTTCCGCCTCATGCATCGCCCCGGCAAGCGACGCGTTGACGGCCTGCTCGATGACGCAGTTCGGATTATCGCCCGCCAGGCCGATCGAGAAGAGTTGCGGCGCACCGAGGGCATTGTGGATGTCGAGCAGGGTGATCTCCCGCAAAGGGCGCGCAAGCACCCAACCGCCGCCGTGCCCCTTCTCGGAGCGGACATAGCCCTGATCCCGCAGACCGGCCATCGTCCGGCGCACCACAACCGCATTGGTGCCCAGCATCGCTGCAATGGTTTCGGATGTCGCCGCACGTTCGTGGCGATCCATGTGAACAAGCACATGCAGCATGCGGGATAAGCGGGTGTCGTGTCTCATGGCTGATTTATCTCGTTTGCGGATCACAGATGTAACAGAGACATGATCATGTAACAATATTAGTTGCATGATCATTGACAAGCTATTTCACGTAACTTAAAAAGTTTCATGATAACGTCCGGCTGTCGCGCCGGGCGATGAAACGGAACGAGTGTGAAAGGATTGTTTATGCAGTTCGACGTCATCATCATCGGCGGCAGCTTTGCAGGCATTTCAGCCGCCCTGCCGCTCGCCCGTGCCAGACGGAAGATCCTGGTGATCGATGCCGGCGAGCGCCGCAACCGCTTTGCCGCTGCCTCGTACAATTTTCTAGCGCAGGACGGCCGTGAACCCGGCCTGATCGTATCCGAGGCGCGCGAACAGCTCGAACGCTATCCGACTGTCCACTGGCTGAGTGCCAAGGCTCAAGCTGCAAGGAGGACCAGCAATGGATTTGCCATCGAAATCGATGGCGAGCCTATGAAGGAAGGAAAGCGTCTGATCCTGGCAGCAGGGGTTGCAGATCGGCTGCCCGCCATTCCGGGCCTGCAGGAGCGCTGGGGAAAATCCGTCTTCCATTGCCCCTATTGCCATGGTTACGAACTGAATCAGGGGCGGATCGGCGTCATCGCATCCGGGGAGCATTCCATGCATCATGCCCTGATGCTCCCCGACTGGGGCGAGACGACTTTTTTCACCAACAGTGTCTTTGTCCCGAATGCCGATCAGTCGGCGCAATTGCGCGGGCGCGGGGTCACGGTCGAGACGACACCAGTGCGCGAGATCGCAGGGGATCGTGCGGATGTTTGTCTGGAGGACGGCAGGATCGCCGCAATGGACGGTCTGTTCGCCCTGACGCAGACTTCGGTGCAAATTCCATGGGCTGAGCAACTGGGCTGCGCGCTCGAACAGGGGCCGCTCGGCCAGTTCATCACGACGGATGCCGCAAAGCAGACAACCGCGAAGGGCATCTTCGCCTGCGGCGATGTCGCAAGAGCCGCAGGCTCCGTGGCTCTCGCCGTCGGTGATGGGGCGCTCGCGGGAACGGCAGCGCACCAATCGCTGATGTTCGGGAGCGATTGACGCTTTTTACTGTCCGCGCCTAGTCGGCTCAGGCGATATACCGCGAGACAAGCAGCCGCCTTCGCGCCGGCAGGTGGCTACTGCCACGCGTCCTTCATGTCCGGATCGTTTCTTCTCTTTTGCCTGAGTGCAGGCGTTGCTCACGTCTTCACCTATGGCACTGAGTTCACCTAGCACTTCATCGGCTTCTGGCGACCATGGCGAGGATGATTTCGAAGAGTTCGTCCTGCGCCTGCTTGGCCGTGATCTCGCCGGCTGCGGCGGCATAGGACAGGGCCTCGGCGGCACCGAGCATCGCGCGAAGGCCGGCTGGAGCTATAGTGCCGGCGGCGGCGAAGGGAGCAAGGACGATGCGGCATTGCTCCATGAAAACCGCTTCGCATTCGCGCTTGACCTTTTCGAGCTCCGGGGAACTGGCCAGGGCAGCGATCACGCCGGGTATCTCGCGGCCTTGGGCAAGCACGCAATCGACATAAGAAGAGGCAATCACCGCCGCCCTGTCCGTCAAAGTCGGTTCACTCGCCCGAAGTGCTGTTTCCATGAGCGCCGTCTGGCGCGCGTCGAATTCCCGGTAGAGCGCTGCAAACAGTCCTGGCCGCGTGCCGAAATGGTCGTAGACGACGGGTTTTGCAACGCCGGCCTGCTCGGCGAGCCGTCCGAGCGTGAGTGCTTCCGTTCCCTCCTCCCGAACCACCGCCCACGCGACATCCAGAAGCTGGCGATGCCGCCTGTCCCTCGTCAGGCGGCGGCGCAGCCTTGGAGCGGCCGTCTGTTTTCTTGTCTCGGTGCTTGACACATTAACCTACCAAACGTAACTACTAAACGTAGCTTACTAAAAGTATATAAGTTCTGACCTGCGTCCGCAATCAGCCTGGGAGCCTTCGACATGCACGCGCTCATCATTCTTGCGCATCCCGATCCCAAGTCACTCAGCCACAGCGTTGCCGCACATGTTGCCGAAGGTGTGGCACTCTCCGGTCCGGATAATAGCTGCGGGTTTCACAAAGTTCGGGACAAGGATTTCAGTAAGTCGCGGACACGCATTTCAGTAAGTCCGGGACAGCGATTTCACTAAGTCGCGGACAAAATTGTTGGCGGATTTAGATCGATTTTCGTGAGCGCCGATCTGGCATTTTGCCCTCGTGTATTGAGCGAGGACCCGATGCCCAGACGGAAGCAAGCGAGACATACTGACGTGAAGGACATCCGGTCGATATTGCGGCTGACGTTTGAGCAAGAACTGCCGATACGGGCAGTCGCGGAACGTCTGAAGATAAGCAAGACGTCGGTCTCGACGTACTTGC
The DNA here is from genome assembly GCF_025200715.1 of Rhizobium sullae. NCBI lineage: Bacteria > Pseudomonadati > Pseudomonadota > Alphaproteobacteria > Hyphomicrobiales > Rhizobiaceae > Rhizobium > Rhizobium sullae. The sequence goes on along the minus strand of NZ_CP104143.1, from coordinate 727,375 downwards.
TGCGGGCTCGAGAAGCAGGACTTGCAGTGTGGCCGCTGCCACCTGGCCTGAACGAAGACGACGTTCTCGAGCAGCGGCTGTTCCGCCGGATGGGACGACCTCCGCGCGACACCGATGAGCCGAATTGGCCGAAGATCGCCAGCGAACTGAAGCGCAAAGGCGTAACGCTCAATTTGCTATGGCAGGAATATCGTGAGACCCATCCAGACGGATACGGCTACACGTGGTTCTGCTGCCGCTTTGCCGAATATGAAAGCCGCGTCAAACCCACTTATCGCAGCCGGCACGTGGCTGGTGTTGCGATGGAATGCGATTATGCCGGCCATACGGTTCCGTTGATTGATCCGCTGACCGGCGAGATCCGCGCGGCCCAGATCTTCGTCGCGGTGTTGAGCGCGTCGCAATTGACCTTTTCCTATGCGAGCCTCAGTCAGAAGCTGCCGGATTGGATCGAGGCGAACCAACGGGCCTTCAGCTACTTCGGCGGCGTGACGAAGACAACGATCTGCGACAATCTCAAATCTGCCGTAGCAAAAGCTCTCTGGTTCGAGCCGACATTGAATGCGACGTTTGCCGCCTTCGCCGAGCATTACGACACAACCGTCGTTCCAGCCCGGCCCAAACGTCCTCGGGACAAAGCATCGGCCGAAGGGACGGTGTTGATCGTCGAGAGATGGGTTCTGGCCAGGCTTCGAAACGACCGCTTCTTCAGCCTTGCCGATCTCAATACTCGGATCACCTCTTTGATCGAGGATCTCAATAACCGCACCATGCGCCGCTACGGCAAATCCCGGCGTGCTTTGTTCGACGAGGTTGAACGCAACCAACTCAAACCGCTGCCCGCCACACCATTCGAGTATGCGGAGTGGAAGGTCGCCAAGGTCCATCCCGATTACCACGTCGAAGTCGACAAGACCTTCTATTCCGTTCCGCACGGTCTCATCGGCCGGCGGGTCGATGTTAGGCTGTCGTATCGGGCCGTCGAGATCTTCGTTGATCACAAGCGGGTTGCCAGCCATATCCGCAGCTCTCAGCGCTCCGGCCATGTTACCGTCAATGAGCATATGCCGAAGTCGCACCAGCGCTATGCAAACACGACACCCCACACATTGCGCAAGGAAGCGGCAAAAGTCGGGAGCAATACGGCGATCTTTATCGAGCGTTTGCTGAGCGACCGGCCGCATCCCGAGCAAGGCTACCGATCTGCGCAAGGGGTTCTTTCCCTTGCGCGGCGCTACAAATCCGAGCGCCTGGAAATGGCCTGCGAGCGTGCGCTGATCATCAACGCCCTGAGCTACTCGTCCGTCGCCAACATTCTCAAATCCGGTCTCGACCAAGCCCCGGCGATGAGTGAGGCCGTCAAGCCGGCGCCGGCGCACGGCAATATCCGCGGCAAAACCTACTACCAATGAGAAAGGAAACCAGATGCTGACACACCCAACCCTCGACCAGATGAATGCCCTTGGCCTTGCCGGAATGGCGACTGCCTATCGCGAGCTGAGCGAACAGGTTCATGGAAATGATCTTAGCTTCGACGAACGGCTTGGCCTGATGCTCGATCGTGAGATTGCCATGAGAACGGACAAGCGGCTGACCAATCGATTGGCAGCGGCAAAGCTTCGTTTTGCCAATGCCTCAATCGAAGACATCGATTTTAGCGCCCATCGTGGCCTCGATCGCCGCAACGTTCTCGCCTTGGCGCAAGGAGCATGGTTGAAGGCAAATGAGAATCTGATCCTGACAGGGCAAACGGGCACCGGAAAGACCTGGATCGCCTGCGCCTTCGCGCGACAGGCAGCCCGCCTCGATTATTCCGTGCTTTACGTTCGCATGCCACGGTTGTTCGAAGATCTTGCACTTGCACGGCTCGATGGCCGCTTTCCGCGCCTCATCGACAAATTGGCACGTGTTCAGTTGCTGGTGCTGGACGACTGGGGAACCCATACCTTGAACGACAGGCAGCGCCTCGATCTCCTGGAGATCTTCGAGGAGCGGTATCGGCGCAGATCGACACTGATCACGGCTCAACTCCCCGTCGCCGCCTGGCACGAAATGATCGGAGAAGCCACCTTAGCCGATGCCATACTCGACCGTATCGTTCACAACGCACACCGCATAACGCTCGAAGGCGACAGCATGCGAAAGCGAAAAACACCGACGCTCTTGACCGGCGGCGAAATAACCGAAATCAATCACTCCTAACAGAAACATGGCAACCGGAACTCGATCGCATCCGTTGTCCGCGACTTAGCGAAACGCTTGTCCGCGACTTTCTGAAACCGATGTCCTTATTTAGCGAAATCCGCAATAATAGCTTCGAAGTCGCAGACCTTGCGGCGGAGGCCTTCGATCCCAGGTTCACCGCGGCCGATATCGCCGTCCATCGCAGGGAGGCGATGCCGCCCGCCGATGTCATAGCCGAGCAGGCGAGGATCGATCGCGCCGATGCGCTTGTGCTGGTCTATCCCGTTTACTGGTGGTCCATGCCGGGACTTCTCAAGGGATGGATCGACCGCGTGTTCGCCAACGGCTGGGCTTACGACGAAGGCCAAGATACCAAGCTGGTGAAGAAACTCCGCCACCTCCGCATTCATCTCGTCGGCATCGGCGGCGCCGACGCCGGGACCTATGCGCGGCATGGCTATCTCAGCGCCATGAAGACGCAGATCGACCATGGCATCTTCGATTATTGCGGCGCATGCGTCGTGACGTCCGAGCTGCTGCTCGCATCCGATGGACGGTGTCCTAAGGTCCATTTGGACACTGCACGCACGATCGGCCGCAATATCTTCAGCGCGGCCAAGCAATGCGAGGCGGCAGACGCGGCGTGAATAAGAAACGTTCCAAACCGGCATGCCGCCCGGCGTCACACCACTGCAACTGTTGTGACGTCTAATCGCATAATGACCAAACGCGCCCTTGTTATCATCGACCTTATCAATGACTACCTCGACCATTGGAGCGCTGACAAAGCAGCCCGGCTGATCAGCGAAACCAACACGTTGGCTGTGGCCTTTAGAGAAGCCGGGTTACCCGTCATATGGGTGCGGCAGGAATTCCGGCCCGATCTCAGCGACGCCTTTCTCGAGATGCGGGACAAGAACCTAAAGATCGCGATTGAGGGAACTTCAGGCGCCCAGCTTCATGCCGGCCTCGATTGGGGGCCAGGCGATACGATCATCGTAAAGAAACGCTACAGTGCGTTCTTCCGGACCGACCTTGAAGATATTCTGTCGGCGATGGGAGTTGGCGAGCTGGTATTGTGCGGCATCAACACGCACGCTTGTATCCGCATGGCCGCTATCGACGCCTACCAGCGCGACCTTCGCGTGGTCCTGGCGGAGGAATGCATCGACTCCTATGATGCCGAGCATGGACGGGTCTCGGTTGATTACATGAATGGTAAGATTGCCAAGGTGGCTACTGTTCCCGAGATAATCCAGGCTCTCCGCCCGCTTCAGGCCACGAAAGTCGTGCCATGATCGCCGGAGCTTCTCAGCCCCTTTTTGCAGAAGATTCAGTACACCATCCCTTCGTGCCAAATACCTGTCGCATCTACGCCCGCACCCTCCGGGTGATATCGGGCTTCGGGTCCTGTGGCCACTCGCCCGGATGCGGACGCCTCATATGCGCTTCCTGTTCGTCAGGCCGGCACTTTGCCTCCAGCTTCCTTCAGACCCTACCTCGCGATAACGCCCTTGCTGTTCGGCTAACGGTTCCCATCACCGGGGCCTGTAGAGGACTTGCACGTCCAAGTCATCGACCGGATACCATCCCGGTCAAACAGTGCTTACGCACAACGCGCCATGCCTGGCGCACCACAAAAAAAGCCGGGCCTTGCGGTCCGGCTCTTGCGCTTCGTAGCGTGTCGGGTTTAGCCGCGGCCGCGTTTGCGGCGCTGGCCGAGGCCCATTTCCTTGGCGAGGCGCGAGCGCGCCTCGGCATAGGCGGGAGCGACCATCGGATAATCGGCGGGAAGATCCCATTTCTCGCGGTATTCTTCCGGCGAGAGACTGTGATGGGTCATCAGATGGCGCTTGAGAGACTTGAAGTTGCCGCCGCATTCCAGGCAGGTGATCTGATCGTCCTGTACTGACTTGCGTACCGAAACGGCGGGCTTCTGCTTTTCAATGGTGGCTGCGGCGGGTTGCGGTGCAGACGTGCTGCTCAGTGCGGTATGCACGTCGGAAATCAAATTGGCCAGGTCACTGACCGGGACCACATGATTGCTGACATAAGCCGCTACGATATCGGCCGTCAGTTCTACCAGCAATTCCGGCCCGTTGCCGGTCGCGGTATCCGTCATATTCTGTTTCTCCTGTTCGCATGCGTGGATGACCCTCTTTCGGAGGATCGCCTTCGTAGAGGCAAACAGTAAAAGGCCCAGACAGCGGCATCATGTCCTAAAACGCGAATCCACCCCTAGATTCTTGAGACCGAAACCTGCTCTAATACTGCCTGAATACGAATCACAATCGCCGCATTCTTCGACCACAGCCTTCATTAGACATTCGAAATCAAAGCTAGAGATGGAATAGGCGAAACGATTCTAATTCGAAATCAGAACTCTACTTACACTTCAATTATCACTGTTTTACCGAAAGTCCAATTCTTATTTGTAGTTTTTCTACTTAAAAAACCCAAATCCCCAAGATTTCGCAAGCAAGGGCAAGACTTTAGTTGAGCGCCGCATACGTAACTTGCGTAAAGCGGATCAAATCGCTGAAATTTATACTCTCACCCGCCATCCATATCGTCGCGAACCGAGAATTCCCACAACCTATGCGCGGTATCATGCGCAGCCTTGGCCAGCAGGTGCGCGGCGACCGGGGCGGTCAGCAGCAGAAAGACGACGCCTGCAGCGGTGCGTGCAAAGATAGCAAGTTCGCCGGAATAAAGGCCCGCGGAGAGAAGCAGCAGACCGGAGCCCACGGGACCCGCCTTGGAGGCTGCATGCATGCGCGAGTAAAGGTCCGGCAGGCGGACGACGCCGATCGCCGCCGCGAGCGCGAAGAAGGCGCCGGCAAGCATCGTGAGGGAGGTTGCGATGGCGAGCGCGTATTCCATCATCTTGGCTTTCTTGTTGTTTTGCCGGGCGTCTGCGCCACTGCTTGTTCTTCCCCGGCCGGCGGCGGACCGGTTCTCAGCGCGCCGCGAGACAGGACGAAGCGGGCGAAGGCAACCGTGGCGAGGAAGCCCACCAGCCCCAGCGCGATCGCGATATCGACGTAAAGCGCGAAGCCCGTCTTGACGGCAATCACCGCGATGAAGCCGATGGCGATGCCCGTCAGCGTGTCGAGGCCAAGGATGCGGTCCGGCAGCGTCGGTCCGGTGATCACGCGATAGGCGGTGAGCACGAAGGCAATCCCGAGGACAGCCAGCGTGACTGCAGCGGCAGCCGAGACGATAGCAAGCGGCGCGATCACCGGAAGGCCTCCATGATCTTGCGTTCGAAGCCACTCGCAATGGCGCGCTTCGTCGCCTCGGGGTCGGAGCAGTCGAGCGCGTGCACGTAAAGCGTCCTACGGTCCTCCGAGACATCGACGGAAAGCGTGCCCGGCGTCAGCGTGATGAGATTGGCGAGCAGCGTGATTTCGAGATCGCGTTCGACCGTCAGGGGGAAGGCGAAGATGCCTGGACGGATCTCCATCTTCGGCCGCAACACCGTCCTGGCGACGGTCCAGGCCGAGAGCGCCAGTTCCTTCAGGAAAAGCAGCGCGAGCGACAGGACGCGGCGCGCGCGGCGAAGATAGCCCTTGCTCCCGAAAGGCTCGCGCACGATCGCCAAAGCGATTGCCCCGAGGACGAAGCCGAGGACGAGATTGTGCAGCGAGGCGCTGCCGGAAACAGCGACCCAGGCAATGGCGAGCAGCAGATTGAAGAGGAAGGCGATCAAGGTGCTGCTCCTTCCGGGAAGACAGAATGAATGTAGGCCCCCGGATCGGCAAGGCTCCCGGCGGCTGCCTGCGCCAGCGACAGCAGCTGCTCCGGCAGGATGCCGAAACCGGTGACGAGTGCAGTCAGTGTCAGCAAGGGCAGCGCCGATTGCCAGCCGATCGCGACGGTCTCCGCCGGCGCCGGCGCCGGGCGCCAATAGGCGAGCAGGAAGACGCGGCCGAAGCAGATAGTTGTGAGAAACCCGCCGGTCAAAAGGGCGGCGGCAAGCCACCACGCGCCGATATCGAGAGAGGCCTTGACGAGGATGACCTTCGGCCAGAAGCCGGAAAACGGTGGCAGGCCGCAGGCGGCGAGGAAGAGGATCAGCGAGACGGCGGCAAACCAGCCGCGTTCGCGATAGAGCCCGCCGAGTGCGGTGAGCTGGAAGCTGCCGCCGAGGCGCGCCGCCTGCCCCACCAAGAGATAGAGCGCCATCATCAGCACGACGGAATGCAGCGCGTAGAAGACCGCGCCGCTGACGCCGCCCGGTGTACCGATCGCGATGCCGGCGAGCATGCTGCCTATGCCGGAGATGACGACATAGCCGAGCAAGCGGCGGATATCGGTCTGCGCCAGCGCGCCGAGCGCGCCCAGGATGACGGTTGCGGCGCCGGCGAGCGCGATCATCAGGCTCAGCGCCTCGCGCTCGACCGGCAGCAGCATCACCATCACCCGGATCAGCGCATAGATGCCGACCTTGGTGAGCAGGCCGGCAAAGAGCGCGGAGACGACGATGCGCGGCGTATGATAGGAGGCCGGCAGCCAGAAGTTCACGGGGAAGGCAGCGGCCTTCATGGCGAAGGCGAGCAGGAAGAGGGCCGCCAGCGTCATCAGCGGCGCCGTATCGCGCAGGCCGGCGGCCTTCAGGGCGATATCAGCCATATTGAGCGTGCCGAAGATCGCGTAGAGATAGCCGACGGCGATCAGGAAGAGCGTCGTGCCGATCAGGTTCAGCACCGCATATTTCATCGCGCCGTCGATCTGCTCGCGCTCGGAGCCGAGGATCAGCAGGCCGAAGGACGAGATCAGCAGCACCTCGAACCAGACATAAAGGTTGAAGATGTCGCCGGTGAGAAATGCGCCAGTGACGCCTGCCATAAGGAGCATCAGGAAGGGGAAAAAGCCAAAGCGCCGCCCGCCCGGATCGATGTCGGAGAGCGCATAAAGGCTGCCCGCAAGAGCCGCAATCGCCGCTGCAAGCGCCATCAGCGCGCCGAAGAGATCGACGGTAAAGGCAATGCCGAAGGGCGGCAGCCAGCGCCCCATCACCATCGTGACCGGGCCGCCGTCGATCACCCGTTTGAGGAGCAACGCGTCGATGAGCACCAGGACCGCAAGGCCGAGAACGGCGATCAGCGCATGCACGCGGACATGGGCGCGCAGCATCAGCATCAGCGCGCCAAGCACGATGCAATGCGCAACCGGCAGGATCACAAGCCAGTTGCCCGGGGGGACGGGTGCGGTGAGGAGCGCGGCGGAAAGGTCGGTGGTGATGGGGGCGGCCATTTTAGGGCGCCCCGACTTTTGAACGGAAAACAGCGGCCGCTGTGTGCGCAAAGCCGCCCTCTTCCCTGCCGGGCACCTCCCCCACAGGTGGGGAGATGACAAGCGGCGCGCTCCCCATTCCAATGATCGAACTGGCGTTTGCCACCAGCCGATCTCTCCCCTTGTGGGAGAGATGCCCGGCAGGGCAGAGGGGGCGTATCATCATCCGCATCATTGTCTTCATTCGCGCCATTGTCATCCTCAATATCCCAGCGGCGGAAGCGGCGGATCGTCGGGTTCGGCGATGCGCATCTCGTCGGTATTGTCGGTGCCGATGTCCTGATAGGCGCGGTAGGTCAGCACCAATAGGAAGGCAAGGAAAGAGAAGGAAATGACGATCGCCGTCAGGATGAGGGCCTGCGGCAGCGGGTTGGCGGCATCGGCGGGCAGCGTGTCGAAACCGGCCGGAATGATTGGCGGCACTTCGCGCGTCACGCGGCCGGCGGTGAAGAGCAAGAGGTTCACGCCGTTTCCGAGGATCGCGATGCCGAGCATGATGCGGATAGAGAATTTCGACAGCATCAGGTAGACGGCGGCGGAAAAGAACAGGCCGACGAGGATCGCAAAAAGCGGCTCCATCACTCCACCTCCCTTTCCTCGAGGGCCAGAGCAATGGCGGTGATCGCGCCGACGACGACGAAATAGACGCCGATATCGAAAAGCATGACGGTCGAAAGCGGCACCTCGACGCCGAAGATTGAGGGATAGACCCACAGGCCGGTCATGAAGGGTACGGCAGCGGCAATCGAGATCAGACCGGCGGCGGTCGACATCATCAGTCCGGCACCGGCGATCGACAGCGGATGAAAGAGGATCGCCCGCCGCACGGCCGGCACGCCGCCCGCGATGCCCAAGATCGCCAGCGCCGAGGCCGCAATCAGCCCGCCAATGAAGCCGCCGCCCGGCTCGTTGTGGCCGCGTAGCAGGATGAAGACCGAAAAGAGCAGCATCAGCGCGACGAGGAAGGGGGCGATGGTGCGGAAGACGAGGGTGTTCATCGGGTGGGCACTCCGCTTGGCGGCGACTGGCGGGCTGGGTTACCTTCTTCCCTCATCAAGTCAATTGATGGGGGACGCAAGGAAAACCGCACCTCATCACCAGCCCTCGTCCTTCGAGGCTGCGCCCTGCGGGCTTGCACCTCAAGATGAGGGCTGATCTCCAGCGCCCGCTGCACGGCGCTCATCCCGAGGCGCCCGAAAGCGAAGCTGCAGGGCCTCGAAGGATCACCTCCTCGTACGCCGCCTTGGCGATATGAATGCTGCTGAACGCGGGCCTGTTGCCACCAGCGCCCATCCCATACTCCCCTCATTCCTGTGCTTGTCATAGAAATCCACCCACGGCGCGTCTGCGCGGTGAATGAATTCCTTTTTGAAGGAGTCTTCCGCGCCCAAAGACTTGGGCACGCTGGATTCCTGTGACAAACACAGGAATGAGGGCGGTTGAGGGGATGCCGTCCCCAGACAACAGCACTCGGCACAGCAAGCCTGCCGGAATGGAAACCTACGAGGTGGAGACAAAACCTGTTCATTCCGCCACCTCCACCTTATCCGGATCATGCGCGACCAGCTTCCGCTCGCCGCCGGCCCGCATGCGGATCAGCGCGATGATGGCGAGGCCGGTGATGGCGACAACGGCGATTTCGCCGAGCGTGTCGGTGCCCCGGAAATCGACGATGATGACGTTTACGACATTGGCGCCGTGGGCGATGGTTTTCGAATAGGTGTTGAAGAAATCCGTCAGCGCCGCGTTGAACGGCCCTTCTGTGGCCCTCATCAGCAACAGCGCAAAACCGAGGCCGCAGGCGAGCGCGATGACGCCGTCGCCGAGCCGCTGGCGCAGCGGCCGGGGATCGGTCGGCGACAGGCGAAGCCGCGTCATGACGAGCGCCAGGATGACGACCGAAAGCGTCTCGACCATGAACTGGGTGAAGGAGAGATCGGGCGCGCCGAAGAGTAGGAAGATCAGCGCCACGGAAAAACCCTGGATGCCGAGCGAGACGATCGCCGTCAGCCGGTCGCGGGCGGCAAGCACCGCCGCAAGACCGATCACGGCGAGCAGGAAGACTGCCCATTCATGGAGCTGCACGCCGCGCGGCCAGACCGGAAACGATGGCAGTTCGCCATAAAGCAGCGGCGGCACGAGGAGGATCAAGGCGACGCAGAGGAAGGTAGCGGTCACGTAGATTTCCAGCCGCCCGGGCTGGACGATGCGGGTGACGCGCCAGGCAAGGCGGACGAGCCCGGCGATGAAGCCGTCGAAGGCCCGGTCCGGCCCCGGCCCTGCCGCCTGCAGGAAATATACCATCAGCGCCCGGGCCTGCTCTATCTTCCAATAGACCGCAATGCCAAAGATCACGGTCAATACGGAAAGCGCAAGCGGAAGGCCGAGATGCGGCATCGGCGTGATCGCAACCGCGATTGCATCGCTCTGGACGGCCGAAGCCATCGGCGACGAGACGTAGTTATGCGTGAAGCCGGAAAAGAGCGCGCCGGCAAGGCCCAGCACCGCCAGAACGCCGGGACCGAGCCAGAGCAGGACGGGCGCCTCGTGCGCATGCTTCGGGGTTTCGGTCGCCCGACCGGTGAAGGGTTTCAGGCCGACCGAAAAGGCGATCGCAAACATCAGCGCATTGCCGAAGATCGCGACTGCGGTGAACACCAGCGAACGCAGGTTGCCACCGGCGAGCGCGGCATAGATCTCCTCCTTGGCGAGGAAGCCGAAAAAGGGCGGAAGACCCCCCATCGAAATCGCCGCGAGGATCGCGATCGCGAATGTCAGCGGCATCGCGCTCATCAGGCCGCCGAGCCTGGTAATGTCGCGGGTGCCCGTCTCATGGTCGAGGATGCCGGCAACCATGAAGAGCGCGCCCTTGAAGAGCGAGTGGGCCACCAGATAAAGCACCGCCGCTTCCACGGCATATTCCGAACCGAAGCCGGTGAGCAGGACGAGAAGGCCGAGCGAGGACACCGTCGTATAGGCGAGCTTCAGCTTCAGGTCGGCATGGGCAATCGCCAGCGCCGAACCGGCAACGAGCGTCATGCCGCCGAAGAAGGGCAGCAGGATTTCCCAGGCGGATGTCGCGCCCATCACCGGGTTCAGCCGCATCAGGAGATAGACCCCGGCCTTCACCATGGTTGCGGAATGCAGGTACGCGGAAACCGGTGTCGGCGCCTCCATGGCGTTCGGCAGCCAGAAGTGAAACGGAAACTGCGCCGATTTGGTAAAGGCGCCGCACAGCACCAGACCGAGCGCCGCAAGATAGAACGGGCTGCCGCGGACGACGTCGCCGAACGGCGACAGCAGCGACATCTGCGTGACGCCGGTGATGTTCCAGAGAAAGAGCAGACCAGCCAGCAGGCATAGCCCGCCGCCGCCGGTCACCACCAGCGCCTGGAGGGCCGCCCTTCGCGCCGCCCCCCGCTCATGGTCGAAGCCGATCAGCAGGAAGGAGGTGATGGAGGTCAGCTCCCAGAAGATGAAGAGCATCAGGAAACTGTCCGAGACGACGACGCCGAGCATCGCGCCCATGAACAGGAAGATGAAGGAGAAGAAACGGCCCTGCTGCGGATGCCCCCTCAGGTAGCCGCCGGAATAAAGCACGATCAGCGTGCCGATGCCGGTGATCAGCAGCGCGAAAGTGAGCGACAGGCCGTCGAGAAACCAGGAGAAGCTCAGATTGTAGCTCGGCACCCAGTTGTATCCGCCGGTCACTACCTCGCCGCGGGCGACCTCTGGTGCGAAGTGGAGGAAATGCAGGAACGACAGGAACGGCACGGCCGCCAGCAGCCAGGCGCCGTTCGCGCCGAGCCGGCGAATGACGAAAGGGGAAATCAAGGCGCCGAGAAGCGGCAGGCACAAGGCCAAAAATGTCAGACCAGTGACACCGGCCATGTCCCCTCCTCATTGCCAGAAAATGATGCGTTGGCGCGAACTTAGGGTAATCGGCAAGCGCCCTCAAGCAATTTCGGAGGAGGTTTGGAGAATGATCGGAGGCGGCCCGGTCAGGCCCGGCTGGACGTAGCAGCCGAGGCAAGCATGTGCAGCAGCAGGAAAACCACCGTCAGCGGCCAGAGAATGCAGGCGACCGCGCCCGCGAGGCGGGCCAACGTCCAGCCGTCGTGGTTGGCCCAGCCTTCCAGCAAAGTCATCGTCATAAAGAGCGCAGCCACAAGACCATAGGTCCAGGGCAGAACACCGATGAACACGTCCATATCCCCCGCCGGCATCAGCCGCCATGGTTAAGAGTACGTTAACGGCACGGTCGGGGTCAAACCGCCCTTTCGGATTAGCTCTGCCGGCAATTGCGTGCTCAAACGCAAAGCACGACACAGGGCCGGCGCCGCATTCACCGTTCGCTAACCGATTGTTGCGGAAAACGGTGGAGAAAGGCGATCCCTTGTGGCGCATCAGGTTAAGAGATCTATTTCGCTCAAACACGGCAAAGTTGTTCTAAACGGAGAGGAAGATCATGAAAATCTCATTGGTGACCGTTGCCCTGATTTTGACCACGTCAGCCGTTGCACATGCCGAACAAGTTTGCGGAGACCTGACGAATCAAACGGACATGAACATCTGTGCCGGCAAGGCCTATCAGAAATCGGACGCCGAACTGAATGCTCTTTACAAGCAGATCGAGGCGCGGCTGAAGGACGATGCGGATACCAAGAAACTGCTGGTAGCGGCGCAGAAGGCCTGGGTCCGCTTTCGCGATGCGGAGTGCAATTTCTCAAGCTCGACGGTCGCAGGCGGCACTGCATATCCATTTATTTCCAGTACTTGCCTGGACACGATCACCAAAAGCCGCATCGAAGATCTCAAAGGGTACTTGAAATGCGAGGAGGGCGACTTGGATTGCCCCGTTCCGGCGGCGAACTGACGAGCGGACCTGTGGCCTGTTCCAGATCAGCGGCACCGCTCTAACCTGCCTGCCTTGATCCCGCGTGTCCTGCGCCCCACATTCTGGCCAAGACGGGATCGCCTCTCCGGCGCGAAAGGAGCATGCCTGATGTCCGAGACCACGAGCGCCAAAGTCCGCAAGACCGATGCAGAATGGAAAGAACAGCTGACGCCGGAGCAATACCGCATCACGCGCCAGCACGGCACGGAACGCGCCTTTACCGGCCCCTACTGGGATACTTTCGAGGCCGGCCTGTACCGCTGCGTCGGCTGCAACGCGCCGCTCTTCCGTTCCGATACCAAATTTGACGCCGGCTGCGGCTGGCCGAGCTATTTCGAGCCGGTGTCGCCGGATGCCGTGACCGAGCACCGCGACAGCTCCTATGGCATGGTCCGCACGGAGATCCGCTGCGGCAGATGCGACGCGCATCTCGGCCACGTCTTCCCCGACGGCCCGCCGCCGACCGGCCTGCGCTACTGCATCAACGGCCATTCGATGGTGTTCGAGCCGGGGAAATAGGCGAGGATGCAGGAGGGGGTTACCGCCTGCGTCGACCCTGCTCGCTCTCGTCTCTGTGCTTGTGACAGATATCTGGCGGCGGCGCTTCCGCGCCGTTTATGACTCATTTGCCTTGAAGGGAGTCTCCCGCGCCGAAGGACTTGGGCGCGCTGGATTCCTGTGGCAGGCACAGGAATGAGGGAAGAGTACACGACAGCGTCCGAAGGCAACCTCGTATTTGCCGCAGCCGTGCCTCAGATCGAAGCGCTTGGAATGTTCCCATCAACTGACTTGATGAGGCGGCCGTTCAGCGTTTTAGATAGCGGACGACGAGCCTCACTTCGGAACCCTGAATTCCATGCAGGTGAGATCGAGCCAGCGGCCGAACTTGGTGCCGACTTCGGAAAAAGTGCCGGCGGTGCGGAAGCCGAGCTTTTCGTGCAGGCGGATCGAGGCGACGTTTTCCGATTCGATGCCGGCGATCATGACGTGGATGCCGTTCTCTTTGGCCTTCTCGATCAGCGCCTGCATCAAGAGCTTGCCGATGCCGCCGCCGCGGCAGTCCTTGTCGACATAGACCGAGTGCTCGACCGTGTGGCGATAACCGTCGAAGGGCCGCCAATCGCCATAGGAGGCGTAACCCGCGACCCGCCCTCCCTTTTCGGCGACCAGAATCGGAAATCCCTTCGCCTTGCGTGCCCTGAACCATTCGGCGCGGTTTTCGAGGTCGACGAGGGTTTCGTTCCAGATCGCTGTCGTATGTTCGACGGCGTCGTTGTAGATGTCGCGGATCGCCGCAAGGTCGGCTTCGGTGGCGTCGCGCACGAGGACGGCGTCGGTCATGTCATGTCCATTCCGGTTCGTTCCGGCTCAAGCGCATACGCCCGGCATCCGGCGATGTAAACCGTGAATTGGGGCGACGAAAGAGCGATCAGAGCCTGGCGGCGCTCATGCTGAAGCAGGTGAGCACTGCCGAGTAATGCACCGCAGCGGCGGCAACCACGAAACCGTGCCAGATGGCGTTCTGGAAGCGCAGCTTTTCCCAGACGTGGAAGATCACGCCCGCCGAATAGATAAACCCACCTATGAGGATCAGAAGCATCGAGGCGAAGGGAATGCGCGACGAGACCGGTTCGGCAACCAGAATGCCGCTCCAGCCCATGGCGAGATAGAGGAGGATCGCAAGCCTGTCGTAGCGCCCCGGAAAGGCGCATTTCAGGAAAATGCCGGCGGCCGCCATCACCCAGATGGCGATCAGCATGCCGAAGAGCAGCGGGTCGTCGGCACCGCGTTGAAGGAAAGGCGTATAGGTCGCGGCGATCAGGAGGAAGATCGCCGAATGATCGAACCGGCGCAGGTACCATTTGGTGCGCGAGACCGGCCAGGCATTGTAGGAAAAGGAGATGCCGAGCGTCAGCACGAGGCCGACGCCGTAAATCCATGCGGCCGCGATCTCGCCGTAGGAGCTCCAGACCGTCGCATAGAAGATCAGCACGGTCGCGCCGACGAGCGCGAACACCAGGCCGACACCATGCACGATGCCGTCGGCGATCAACTCGTATTTGTCATAAGCCCAGCGAATGCCGTTGAACTCGCCCATCAATGCGTACCCATTCCTCAACAGCGCCAATGCTCTCACCGAACGGGCGGCGGCGCAACAGGCGGCAGCACCGTGCGCGGTAAAACTTCGTAAAACGCTTTAATCCTACCGATCGACCAGCACCGAGCATTTCGCGTGGCGCACCACCCGGTCGGCGGTTGCGCCGATGAAATAGTTCGAGAAATCCGGAACATGCGAGGCGACGATGATGAGGTCGGCGTCGTGCGCCGCTGCGGCGGCGAGGATGCCGTGCGCCGCCGGGCCGCGGCCGATCTCTACCTTTGCCGGGATGCCGGTCCTCAGCCGCAGCTGCTCCAGCTGCGCCCGCCCATCATCGATCGCATTGTCGATCAACTCGGCCGGAAGGTCGACCGCGATATAGGTCGGCACGTCTTGCACGACGTTGAGCAGGATAATCTCGCCGCCGGCATCGAGCAGCGTCGCGGCCTTGCGGAATGCTCTTTCTCCCCTCTCGATCGTGCCCATTTCGACAGGGACGATGATCTTCTTGTACATGCTTTTCCTCCACAGCGGGCTTACCTACCTAAGAAGATAACGCACGCCAGACAGGTTCAAGTGGGCACAAGCGGTCGTCAACATCTGCTCAACGCTTTATCTTCAAAAACCGCTCTTCTGTGAACAATCGGAATCCGCCATATAGTATGGAAGTACAGCGGCCCGAAGGGACTTGGAGGCGACATGGACCGGCGACGATTCTCGGGCTTGCTACAGGCAGCGCTTTCGCTGCCGCCCATAAGCCTTTCCCATCCATGGCGGGAGATCAATTGATGACGACGGAAACCTCCTATGCGCTGACGCAGCCTGCCTATGTCGACCAGTCGCATCTGGTCGTCACCGACCTGCCGCTGGTCTCGGGCTTCTATCAGTCGATGCTCGGCCTCAAGGTGATCGAGAAGGCGCCAAGCGGCGACGTGCTCGGCGTGAACGGCCTGCCGCTGCTGACGCTGACCACCGACAGCAAAGCGCAGATCGCCCCGCGCAATGCCGCCGGCCTCTTCCACACCGCCTTCCTGATGCCGAACCGCACGGAACTTGCCTGCTGGCTGCGCCATGCGGCGCACAACAATGTCGTGCTCGACGGGGCTTCCGACCATCTCGTCAGCGAGGCCATCTATCTCTCCGATCCCGAAGGCAACGGCATCGAGATCTATGCCGACCGGCCGCACGAGGCGTGGAAATTTCACGAGGACGGACAGGTGGAAATGGCGACGATCCGCCTTGACCTGCAGGCGCTCTACGACAGCGCGCCGGAGGATGCCTGGGGCGGCATGGCCGACGGCACCGCGATCGGCCACATCCATCTGCAGGTCGGCGACATTCCGGAAGCCGACGCGTTCTATCGCGACGTCCTCGGCCTGACGCTGATGGCGCGCTACCCCGGCGCAAGCTTCTTTGCGACCGGCGGCTACCATCACCATGTCGCCGCCAACATCTGGAACAGCCGCGGCGCCGGCGCCCGCACCGAGGGCATGACCGGCCTTTCCGGCTACACGCTGCGCTTCAACGACAAAGCCGCGCTCGACAATGCGGTGGCGGCGCTCGAGCGGCTGGAGATCAAGAACGACAAGCGCGACGGCGGCGTGTTCCTCAAGGATCCCTGGGGCATCGGGCTGACGCTTTCGGCTTGAGGCGACGGTCTCGGCAGTCCCGTTACGCTCGCGCTTCGAACACCATGTTGAACGGCGTTTCCGTCGCGCGGCGGAAATGCGAGAAGCCGGCATCGAGCGCCACTTTCCTGAGCCTTATCTCGCCCGCCTGAGCGCCGAGGCCGAGGCCGACCTCCTGCGACAGCGACGCCGGGGTGCAGATCATCGTCGAAGCACCGTAATAAACGCGGCCGATCGGATTGAGGTTGTCCTTCAGATTGTCGTGGGCAAACGGCTCGACGATCAGCCAGGTCCCGCCGGGCGCCAGCGTTTCCTTGACATGACGGCCGGCGCCGACGGGGTCTCCCATGTCGTGCAGGCAGTCAAACATCGCGACCATGTCATAACCCTGAGGGGCGAATTCGGCCGCAGTGCCCTGCTGGAAGGTGACACGGTCGGCGACGCCTGCCCCTTCGGCCGTGGCCCTGGCTCGTTCGATCGAGGGCGCGTGATAATCGAAACCGAAGAAACGCGAGGCGGGATAGGCTTGCGCCATCAGGATCGTCGAAGCGCCGTGGCCGCAGCCGACATCGGCGACCTTGGCTCCCGCGATGAGTTTGGCTTCAACGCCGTCCAGCGCCGGTATCCAGCTCGAAATCAGATGGGTGTTGTAGCCGGGCCGGAAGAAGCGTTCAGTGCCGCGGAAGAGGCAGGCACTGTGTTCATGCCAGCCGACACCCTGTCCGTTGCGGAAGGCTTCGGCGATCTTCGGCTCGTCCATCCACATCGACTGTGTCACCTGGAAGGCGCCGGCGAAGAAGGCGGGGCTATCCTCCTGCGCAAACACCATCGCCTGCTCGGGCGTGAGATGGAAGCGGTCCGTCCCCTCGTCATAGGTTATGTAATCGGCCGCGGCCATTGCCGAGAGCCATTCGCGGAGATAGCGCTCCTTCAGTCCGGTCTCCTTCGCGAGGCGCGCCACATCCCGCGGCTCGCCGTCCGCTAAAGCCTTGAACAAGCCGAGATCATCGCCGAGCACAACGAGCGCGCCGGAAACCGCGGCTCCGACATCGCCGACCAGCCGTTCGACGAGTGCATCGAGCTTCTTGATATCGGGACCGCGCATGTCACCCTCCATTGCGACGAGGAAAAACCAGCCCTCGAGAATTATTCTGAGCCTGCCTCGCGGTTGTCAATTTGCCCAAACTGAGTAGCGGTCAGGCAACCTGGCGCCGCCGGAACCAACACGCATTCCGTGCGTTTTCGTTTTGAGTTAATGGGGCTTTCGGGAACATTCCATAAATGCGCTTCGCCAATGGCATCCGGAAACATGCGAAGAAAATCGCAATCGGCGAGCGGCCGACGAGCGCATGGGAAGAAACGCTGACCACCGCGACGGAAGAAATGCCGCAGGCGCCGGCGCACCGCGTCGAGAAGGACGCGCTCGACGTGAGCATGGCCTGGGCGGTCATCGGCATCTTCGCAATCCTTAGCCTTACCGCCGTCTACCAGATGTCGCTGATCCTCATCCCCGTGACGCTTGCCGTCGTCGTCGGCATGATCCTCGGCATGGCGGCGGAGAAACTGGGCAAGCTCGGCGTGCCGCCGGTCACCAATGCCGTCATCCTTTCCAGCGCCGTTGCGCTGGTGATTCTCCTACTCGCCAATTCGCTCGCCGAACCCTTGACGACGCTGGCCAACGAGGCTCCGGCATTCATCGAACGAACGATCAACCGGATCATGCCCCATCTGGAGCAGATACGCTGGCTGCGCATTACGCCGGCGACCTTTGAGAGCGGGCCGGTGTCGATCGACGCGCTGCTCGAAAACACCGGCAATGTGCTGCATCTGGTGACAACGAACCTGACACCGGCGCTGGTGCAGGCGCTGATCTTCTTTGCGGCGCTGCTGCTCTTCCTTTCGGGACGTGTCAAGCTGCGCCGGACGATCATCCTGGCCTTCCGGACGCGGCGGCAGCGGCTCGCAGCCATCCGTGTCATCAGCTCCGTCGAGCAGGTGCTCGGTTTCTATTTCGCGACTGCCTCGGTCATCTATGCGGGGCTCGGCGTCGCCATGGCGATGATCGCCTGGGCGGGCGGACTTTCGGCCCCGGTGCTCTGGGGCTTCTTCGCCTTCCTTTCGAGCTTCGTTCCCTATCTCGGCATCACCATGATGACCTTTGCAATCGCGGTCGCGGGCATCCTTACCCATGACGGCATCATCCTCGGCCTTCTGCCAGCGGCTGCCTTCTTCGTCGTTCACCTCGTCATGGAAAACCTGGTCTTCCCCGCCGTCATGGGGCGGCGGCTGGAGATCAATCCCTTCATCGTCTTCGTCGCCATCATCTTTTGGACATGGATGTGGGGCGCGGTCGGCGCCATGCTCGCCTTGCCGCTGTCGCTGATCGTCATGACGATCATCGAGGAACTCTTCATCGAGGAAAAGGTGCAGCCGCAATTGCCGAAGTAATTCGGGGCGGGACGCGTCTCTCCTACTCCTCATTCGTGTGCCTGTCACAGGAATCCAGTGCGCCCAGGTCCTTGGGCGCATGGAGACTCATTTGATGTGGGAAGAGAGTTATTCACCGCGCGGACGCGCGGTGGCTGGCACTGGCACAGGGATGACGGAAAAGGGCAGCGCCAAACAGAGACGCCGTGTTTGCCGCCCCCTCACTGCGATGGAAGTGCCGAGAGTGCTGCCTTCCCATCCCCTCGCTGACCTGATGAGGGGAGCAAGGGGCGAAGGCAGCGCATCAAGCCACGCCCCGGCCCTCAGTCATACAAATAATACGTGCTCCACTTTTCCCGCGGCACTTTCTCTCCAATCTCGTACTGCAGTTCGCGCACGTTGATGTGCTGCGGGCCGGTGATGCAGGTGTAGGACAGGTGATACCAGTCGCCGTGGCTGCGGAAAACGGCGCCCGGGGCTTCGAGCTTGTCGTCGCCGGGAATCGGGTCCTTGAAGGTGTAGGCGATCACCTTATCCGGCTTGAATCCGGTCTTGTCCTTGTTGATGCGGCTCATCGCCTCGGTGTCGCAGCTCTGTTCGAGGCGGGTGGCGGGATCGAGTTTTTCCAGCTGCTTCTTGATGGCCGGATCGACCGCGAAGGCGGAAGAGGCAAGGCTGACGAGAGACAAAGACAGGACCAGGCATTTCGGCATTACGGCAAATTCCTCTGCATGCTCATGGCGGAATCCGACCGGTCCTGGTCCTCAGCCCAAGCCAGAACGAAGCGTAAATTCCGCGCGACGGTAGCGGACTTTGTTAAATAATGTGGTGACATCAAGGCACATGAGGAAAGCTTCGATTTTGCCGCAGGCGCCCCGAGACCTGCCTTGGCGCTTGATCCGGGCCGCCCGCACCTCTATCTCTTTTCCACCCCGCAATTCCGATCCGGAGCTTTTCCTTGTCTGTTTTCAAGAACCTGCCGACCCCGCCTGCCGCCGCCAAGAAGCCCGTTTCAGATACCCGCCACGGCATTACCCGGACGGACGACTATGCCTGGTTGCGCGCCGGCAACTGGCAGGCGATGTTCAAGGATCCGTCGATCCTCGACCCCGAAATCCGCAGGTACCTGGAGGCGGAAAACGCCTATATGAACGCGGCGATGGAAGACACCAAGCCGCTGCAGAAGACGCTCTTTGCCGAGATGCGCGGCCGCATCAAGGAGGACGACAGCTCGGTGCCGATGAAGGACGGCGCTCACGCCTACGGCACCTTCTTCGTAACCGGCGGCGAACAGCCGCGCTATTTCCGCATCCCGCGCGACGGCGACGTCAAGGACGAGACGATCCGCACCGTTCTGCTCGACGGCGATAAGGAGGCGATCGGCAAATCCTATTTCCGGCTCGCCGGCCTCGACCACTCCACCGACCACAGCCGCGGCATCTGGGGCTATGACGACAAGGGATCGGAATTCTTCACGCTCAAGGTGCGCAATCTTTCGACCGGCGAGGACATGGCCGACGTGATCGAGAACACCGGCGGCGGCGGAGTCTTCGCACCGGACGGCAGGAGCTTCTTCTATTCGGCGCTCGACGAGAACCACCGGCCCTCCAAGGTGTTCCACCACATCGTCGGCACACCGCAGAGCGAAGACCGGCTGGTCTACGAGGAACAGGATGCCGGCTTCTTCATGAGCGTCGGCGGCTCGCTGCTCGACGACTTCATCTACATCGACATCCACGACCATGAAACCAGCGAATACCGGCTGCTCTCGACCAAGGACCTGACGGCCCAGCCGAAGCTCGTGGCGAAGCGCGAGACCGGCATCGAGTATACGCTGACGGAAGGCGGCGATGTCTTCTACATCCTCACCAACGACGGCGGCGCCAAGGATTTCAAGATCATGGAAGCGCCGGTTGACAATCCCGGCAAGGAAAACTGGCGCGAGGTCGTATCGCACAAGACGGGCACGCTGATTATCAACCATATGGCCTATGCCCGCCACCTGCTGTGGCTGGAGCGCAAGGACGGCCTGCCGCAGATCATCGTCCGCGACCGCAAGACCGGCGAGGAACATGCGATCGCCTTTGCCGAGGAAGCCTATTCGCTCGGGCTGCAAGGCGCTGCGGAATACGACACCGACGTCATCCGCTTTTCCTATTCGTCGATGACGACGCCCTCGCAGCTCTACGACTACAACATGGTGACGCGCGAGCGGACGCTGTTGAAGACGCAGGAAGTGCCGTCGGGCCACAATCCGGACGACTACGTCACCCGCCGGGTCTTTGCGCCGGCATGGGACGGCGAAAAGGTGCCGGTTACCCTGCTTTACCGCAAGGACACGCCGCTCGACGGTTCGGCGCCCTGCCTTCTCTACGGCTACGGCGCTTACGGGATCAGCATTCCGGCCGGCTTCAATACCAACTGCCTGTCGCTCGCCGACCGCGGTTTCGTCTATGCCATCGCCCATATCCGCGGCGGCAAGGACAAGGGTTTCGCCTGGTACGAGAACGGCAAGATGGCCTTCAAGACCAATACGTTCAAGGACTTCATCGCCGCCGCTGACTATCTGAATCAGCAGAAGTTCACCTCCTACGCAAAGATCGTCGCCGAGGGCGGATCGGCGGGCGGCATGCTGATGGGCGCCATTGCCAACATGGCGCCGGAGAAGTTCGCGGGCATCATCGCCGCCGTTCCCTTCGTCGACGTGCTGAACACAATGCTCGACGACACTCTGCCGCTGACGCCGCCGGAGTGGCCGGAATGGGGCAATCCGATCGAGAGCAAGGAACACTACGAGCAGATCGCCTCCTATTCCCCCTACGACAATATCGGCGAAAAAGCCTATCCGCCGATCCTGGCGCTCGGCGGCCTGACCGACCCGCGCGTCACATACTGGGAGCCGGCAAAGTGGGTCGCCAGGCTCCGCGACAAGACCACAAGCGCGGCGCCGGTCCTGCTCAAGACCAACATGGATGCCGGCCACGGCGGCGCCGCCGGCCGCTTCCAACGGCTGGAGGAGATTGCGTTTGAGTATGCGTTCGCGATCAAAGTGGCGGGGAAGGTGTGAGTTTGCCGTGTGGCCTCCCCCTCTGCCCTGCCGGGCATCTCCCCGATATGGGGGAGATCACTGGTGGCCACGGCATCCCGCCTCTTGAACCCCAAGCCAGGATGATCGCTGATTGAAGCCGCGCTGAACCGCTTAATGTTTGAGGAAGCCGGTGCAGCCAGCCGATCTCCCCACCTGTGGGGGAGATGCCCGGCGGGGCAGAGGGGCTTGATACAGGCACTTTGAGGAGGACAAAATGCCAGTCTACGTCGCCTTGCTTCGAGCCGTGAATGTCGGCGGCACCGGCGCGCTGCCGATGGCGGAGTTGAAGGGCATTTGCGAAGGGCTCGGCTTCGAGCATGTCCGGACCTACATCCAGAGCGGAAACGTTGTGTTCCTTTCGGATGAAAGCGAACAGGCAGTCGGCGAAAAGCTCGACGAGGCTCTGGCCAAGAAGTTCGGCAAGAAGCCGGGCGTGATGATCCGCAACCGCAACGAATTGCAGAAGATCGTCGACGAGGCGCCCTTCCCCGATGCCAAGCCGAATTTCCTGCTGGTCAACTTCTTACCCGACATGGCGCCTGCCGACGCTCTGGAGCAGATGGTGGCGCCGGATGGCGAGGAAGCTGTGATTTCCGGCCACGAAATCTACGTGCACTATCCGATCGGCTCCGGCAAATCGAAGCTCAAGCTGCCGGCGCTCAAGGCGGGAACGTCACGGAACCTCAATACCGTGCGCAAGCTCGCCGAGATGGCAGCGGCGATGGAGGATGGCAGTTAGCGCTGCAGCAATTTTTCAAGATCGCGGCGACCATCAAAGACGCGGACGATTTCGATATAGTCAACGGCTCACCGTCAGGCACCAGCCTATAAAGACGAATATAGCGCGCCTCGACCAGCATCCGCGCATCTTCCTGAAGATCGGGACGTCGAGGTCATCACCCGCCTGTGGTGTCCATCTGACGTCAACGACCACGGTTGGCCGCTTCCAGTCGATTGCGCGCTTCCTCACGCAGCTTACCGACATCAAGTGGTTCGCCAGGTCCGCTTGCTATTTCCTGATCCCACAGCTTTTTCAGAACGGCGGCGTCGCCGAATTCGGCGCTATGCCACAGCAGCCATTTGTCAAGCGCTTCGGCAAGAATTTCATCGGGCTTTTCATATTCGCCGGATGCAATGAGCCGGCACAGGCTCTCTGCCTGTCGCGAGGTCAGCTCGATATTGAGTTTCTCGTTCAAAGCGTCTGCATCGCCGGTGCCGAAGCCACGCTGTCATCTTCGTTCCGATCCCTAGCCTACCCCCTCGACACCTCCGCTGCCGGTTGGAACAGCAGCTTGACGAACGTTCTGAGCATCAGGATCTGCTCGGCAAGCGTATTCGGTTCCTTGAGCGTCTTCGACAGCACAATGCCGCCCTCCAGGACGGAGGAGACCATGTCGGCAAGTTGATCGATCTGCACCGGCTCGCGCGGCGTGTAGACGGCCACGATCTCTTCGAACATGCCGCGGAAGCGGCGGCGCCAGGCGAGCACCGCGTTCCGGTTTGTCTCCCGGATCTCGCGATCGAAGAGCCGTTCGTAATAGCAGACGGTCGCGACGAGGCAGCCGGGATGCCCGTTCGGCAGATCGGAGAGCAGCTCGGACAGGAGCTTGAGGCCGAGCAAGAAGGATTGCAGCGGATCGTCCACCAGGTCGCGGGCGCGGCTGAATATTTCGTCGTAGATCCGCTCGTCGTTTTCGATGTAGCGGTTAAGCAACGCTTTCGCGAGCTCGTTTTTGTCCTTGAAATGATAAAAGAACCCGCTCTTGGTGATGCCGGTCTCGGCGATCAGCTCCTCGATGGAGGTGCCGCCGAAACCCTTCTGGAGCACGGCCGCCTCCGCCACGTCGAGAATGCGGGTTCTCGTTTCCTCGCCCTTGCGCATAAACCCCTCCTGTACCGCCGGTACAGTTTTCATCGCGGCCCAACGCATCACCCATGCCGCCTCATCCTCCCAACCGATTGATTCAAATCGTCAACCCTGGAAATCGCCACCAGTATACCGCAAGCAGGCTAGTTTAGCAGGCTCTAAAGGAGGAGAAATTTCACCCGGCCGATCGATCCGACCGGTCAAAATGAGGGCGGGCCTACAGATGAGCAAATACAGAGACAGACTGCCGCAGTTGAGCGGCGGAACATTCATCACCGACGGCGGCATGGAAACCACGCTGATCTTCCACGAGGGCATGGAGCTTCCGCATTTTGCTTCCTTCGTTCTTCTCGCCTCGCCGGAAGGGCGGCGGAAAATGGCGGAATACTACAGGCGCTATCTCGACATCGCCCGGCGGCACGGCATCGGTTTCGTGCTCGACACGGCGACATGGCGGGCCAATGCCGATTGGGGCAACAGGCTCGGCTATTCACCGCAAGCACTGAAGGCTGCAAACGAGGCGGCCGTGGACCTGCTTGTTGAGCTCAGGCGCGAATACGAGCGGCCGCAGATGCCGATCGTCATCAGCGGCGCGATCGGCCCGCGCGGCGACGGCTACAAGGCGGGCGCGACGAGCGCGTCGGAAGCCGAGGACTACCACGGCGAGCAGATTGCAGCTTTCGCCGGGTCGGAAGCCGACATGGTGGCGGCCTTCACGCTCACTAATATCGACGAGGCGATCGGGATTGCCCGCGCAGCCAAGGCGCATCGCATGCCATCTGCGATCTCCTTCACGGTGGAAACCGATGGCAGGCTGGTGACCGGCCGCAGCATCCAGGATGCGATCGAAACGACGGACACAGCGACCGACGGCGCGCCGGCCTATTACATGATCAACTGCGCCCACCCGATGCATTTCGAGGCGGCGCTCGATCACGGCAGCGGATGGGTGAAGCGTATTTACGGCATCCGCGCCAATGCCTCGATGATGAGCCATGCCGAGCTCGATGACAGCGAGACGCTGGATGCCGGCGATCCGATCGACCTCGGCAACCGCTACCGGAGGTTGTTGTCCCGCATGCCGCAACTGCGCGTGCTCGGCGGCTGCTGCGGAACCGATCACCGGCATGTCGCGGCCATCTGCGAAGCATGCCTGCCGCCGCAGGCTGCGAGTGCCTGAGGTGTGTCATGATTACGATTCAGAAATGGCGGCCGAGCCATCTGTTTCATGAAGCAGTTCGCTATGCCTTCAGCCATCACAGGCACAAGCACGAAGCCTTCGAGCTGTTCGATGCCGGACTGATGCCTTTCGAGGGTCTCGACGGTCATCTGCTGCGGGACATCGGCATCGGCCCGAACGGGTACCATGCGCATGTCGCAGATCAGCCAGCCGGTCCCGACAAATCGGGGCCGGTGCATGCTCCGTGACCGATGGCGACGGATGTGTCCGCTGCCGTGCGGCTTGCATGCACAGCGGAGCGGCCCTACCTATGGGCCATGACCTCCGTTCTTGAAAAAACCGCGCCAGTGCGCACCTTTCCATTCGACAACAGCTATGCGCGGTTGCCGCAGCGCTTCTTTGCGCGGCAGGAGCCGTCGCAGGCGGCGGAGCCTTGGCTGATCAAGCTGAACGAGGACCTCGCCACCGAGTTGGGCCTCGACGTGGACTTGCTGAGGCGCGACGGTGCTGCGATTTTTTCCGGCAATCTCCTGCCCGAAGGCGCCGAGCCGCTGGCGATGGCCTATGCCGGGCACCAGTTCGGCGGTTTCGTGCCGCTGCTCGGCGACGGGCGCGCGATCCTGCTCGGCGAGGTGATCGACAGGAACGGCAAGCGGCGGGACATCCAGCTGAAGGGCGCCGGACAGACGCCGTTCTCGCGCCGCGGCGACGGGCGCGCCGCACTCGGGCCGGTGCTTCGCGAATATATTGTCAGCGAGGCGATGCATGCGCTCGGCATTCCGGCGACGCGAGCACTGGCGGCGGCTTCGACCGGGCAGCCGGTCTACCGCGAGGAAGTGCTGCCGGGTGCCGTTTTCACCCGCGTCGCGGCAAGCCATATCCGCGTCGGCACCTTTCAGTTCTTCGCCGCCCGCGGCGACGCAGAAGGCATCAAGGCGCTCGCCGACTACGTGATCGAGCGGCATTATCCGGAGCTGAGGGCCGCAAAAAACCCCTATCTCGCACTCTACGAGACGGTCTGCGAACGGCAGGCGGCGCTGATTGCCCGCTGGCTGCATGTCGGCTTCATCCACGGCGTGATGAATACCGACAACATGTCGGTTTCCGGAGAGACGATCGATTTTGGGCCTTGCGCCTTCATGGATGCCTATGATCCGGCAACCGTGTTCTCCTCGATCGACCATCACGGCCGCTATGCCTATGCCAACCAGCCCGGCATTGGCCAGTGGAATCTCGCCCGCCTTGGCGAGACACTGCTGCCGCTCTTCGATGCTGATCAGGACAAGGCCGTCGAGCGCGCGAACGACGTCATTACGGGCTATGGCAAGCGGTTCCAGGCGCATTGGCTTGCCGGCATGCGCCGCAAGATCGGGCTTGCCTCGGAGGACGACGGCGATCTGGAGCTGATCCAATCGCTACTGGCGCTGATGGAGGCCGGAAAAGCCGACTTCACGCGGGCCTTCCGGCGCCTCTCAGCGCTTGCGGGCGACGCGATGGAGGAAGCGGCCTTTACCGCGAGCTTCCGCGAGCCGGAGGCCTGCGGCGAATGGCTCACGCGCTGGCGGGAACGGCTTTCGCGCGATCCACAATCGCCAGCCGAGCGTGCTGACGCGATGCGCAAGGTCAATCCCGCCTTCATCCCGCGCAATCACCGCATCGAACAGGCAATCATTGCCGCGACCGAGGACGGAGACTTCTCCTTGTTCGAAGCGCTGCTGACGGTTCTTTCCAAGCCTTACGAGGACCAGCCGATGTTTGCGGCCTACATGGAGCCGCCGAAGCCGGAAGAGCGGGTGCTGCAGACGTTTTGCGGGACGTGATACTCGTCAGATCGGCCGCGACATGAAGACCTCGGTGTGTGCAATGCTGTCCGGCATCTGGCGGAACGGCGGGCAGCGGGTGAAGCCGAAGGCCTCGTAGACCGAGATCGCGTTTCCCATATAAACCGTCGTGTGAGCCACGATTGCGCGGCGATGGCCTTTTTCAACTTCAGCCAGGACCGCTCGCATCAGCGCACTGCCGATGCCCTTGCCGCGGAATTCGGGATCGACATAGAACTTGCGAATCTCCATGGTTGCGTCATCGAATGGAGCAAAGGCCAGGCATCCCGCGGGCGCGCCCTCCCATCTGGCAATAAACATCATGGCATCCGCCACACTGTATCTTGCTGCCAGGCTACTGCTGGTTTCGCCGTGGTACATGGCCAGCACTTCTTCCGGAGCAACGCCGTAGGCCTGCACCTCGGCTGCATCCCATGCCGCGAGCGCATCGCAGAATCCCGCGGCAATCTCGAAATCGGCCGCGCCAACCGCCTTGGAAACAGAAATCATCCCGTGATCCCACCATCCAATGATGCGATTGCATATCACGGCTGTATATTTCGTGCGAGCGGCGTCGCGCGCTTCACGCTGAACGGAAGGTGCCGAAGAAGCAATACGACAGGGCGTTTTTGAGAAACGTGAGTGCCCCCATCTTCCTCATCGAGTCGGCCGATGGGGGACGCATGGAAACCGTACACCTTCATCACCCGCCCTCGCCCTTCGAGGCGCCGCCCACGGGCTTGCACCTCAGGGTGAGGGCTGATCGCCAGCGCCCGCGGCACCTCGCTCATCCAGAGCTGTCCGAAGGCGAAGCCGCAGCGCCTCAAAGGATCATCCCACTCGCGCGACGTTTACGGCAACATGGCATCCACGCCATCCTGCGCCAATTGTGGCCATTGAACGGTAGCCCCTTCGCCCTAAGTCGCTGATTCGGCGGAATTGTCCGCATCCCCCCATGCCCAGCTCATCTCAGCGGGAGACCGGCCTTATGGCGATCGTCATTACTTCCATCCTTTTTCTCATCATCGGACTGGCACTCGGCGGCGGCGGGCTTTGGCTCGTGGTGCTCGGCGGCAGCGTTTTTTATCTGTTTGCAGGCTTGATGTTTCTCATTACCGCTACGCTGCTTTTCATGCGCAGGGCCGCGGCGCTGTGGGTCTACGCGGTGCTGGTGCTCGTGGCGCTGATCTGGGCCGTATGGGAAGCCGGTTTCGACTGGTGGCAGCTCGGGCCGCGCGGCGGCTTGATCATTCTGCTCGGGCTTTGGCTATTGACGCCGTGGATCCGAAGGCCGCTCGGGTTTTCGAGCCCGAGCGGCCTTCCCTACCCCGCCAATCCCAATCCCTGGCCGCTCGCCGTGCCGGTGATCATTGCCATTCTCGTTGCCGGCTATTCGATGACGACCGATCCGCATGATCTTGCCGGCGAGTTGCCCAATGAGGTCGCGGCGGCCGCGCCGCCCTTCGGCGGCAATGTGCCAGACGGCGAGTGGCATCAATATGGCCGCACGCCTTTTGGCCAGCGCTATTCGCCGCTCGACCAGATCAACAAGGGCAACGTGAAGGATTTGAAAGTCGCCTGGGAGTACCAGACCGGCGACGTCAAGCGGCCCGACGATATCGGCGAGACGACCTATCAGGTGACGCCGCTCAAGATCGGCGACACCCTCTACCTCTGCACGCCGCACAACTGGGCGATCGCGCTCGACGCCAAGACAGGCCAGGAGAAATGGAAATACGATGCCAATTCCGGCATGAACCCGGACCGGCAGCACCAGACCTGCCGTGGCGTGACCTATTATGCCGATCCAGCGACCCCAGCCGCACAGCCCTGCGCCGCGCGGGTCTACCTGCCGACGTCCGATGCGCGGCTGATCGCGCTCGATGCCGCCGACGGCAAAGTCTGCGAGAGCTTCGCCGACAAGGGCGTCCTGCATCTCGAAACCGGCATGAAATATAATCCCGCCGGCTATTACTACTCCACCTCGCCGCCGGTCGCCGTCGCGGGCAAGCTCATCATCGGTGGGGCGGTCAATGACAACTATTCGACGCAGGAGCAATCCGGCGTCATCCGCGCCTTCGACATCAATACGGGCGCGCTCATCTGGAACTGGGATTCGGGCAATCCTGACCAGACCGCACCCCTGCCCGAAGGTCAGACCTATGTCACCAACTCGCCGAACAGCTGGTCCGTCTTCAGCGTCGATGAAGGGCTGGGAGCGGTCTATATCCCGCTCGGCAATCAGGTGCCGGATCAGCTCGGCATGAACCGCAGCGCCAATGTCGAGAAGTTCTCCTCCTCGGTCATCGCGCTCGACATCAATACCGGCCAGCTGAAATGGGTGCAGCAGTTCGTCCATCACGACCTCTGGGACATGGACGTGCCGGCGCAGCCCGTGCTTTTCGACATGACGAAACCCGACGGCAGTGTCGTTCCGGCTCTCGTCGCCCCGACGAAGCAGGGCGATATCTACGTTCTCGACCGGCGCACCGGCCAGGCGATCATTCCCTTCAAGGAAATCCCGGCACCGGGCGGTGCGATCGCCGAGGACCATACGGCGCCGACCCAGCCGATCTCCGACCTCACCTTCTCGCCCGATCCGCTGCAGGAGAAGGACATGTGGGGGGTCACGCTCATCGACCAGCTCGCCTGCCGCATCGCCCTGCACCGCTACAAATACGAGGGCCGCTATACGCCTCCTTCGGTGGAGGGCACGATAGTCTTTCCGGGCAATTTCGGCACCTTCAACTGGGGCAGCGTCGCGGTCGATCCGGAGCGGCAGATCATGTTTGGCATGCCGACCTATCTCGCCTTTACCTCGAGGCTCGTTCCCGCGGCCGAAATCCCGCCGAAGGGGCAGGATGAAAAAGGCAGCGAACAAGGCCTGAACCGCAATGACGGAGCGCCATACGGCGTCTTCATGGGACCGTTCCTCGGCCCGCTGCAAATCCCTTGCCAGGCGCCACCGTGGGGTTATGTCGCGGGCGTCGATCTCAGGACCGGCAAGATCGCCTATATGCACAAGAACGGCACCGTGCGCGACATGACGCCATTGCCGCTGCCCTTCAAGCTCGGCGTGCCGGGCATCGGCGGGCCGATACTCACCAAGGGCGGGGTCGCCTTCCTGGGCGCTGCCGTCGACAACTACCTGCGCGCCTATGACGCTACCAACGGCAACCAGCTGTGGGAAGCGCGGCTTCCGGCCGGTGGTCAGGCTACGCCGATGACCTATACAACCAGCGACAACAAGCAATATGTCGTCATGGTTGCCGGCGGACACGGGTCGGTGGGGACGAAGCCGGGGGATTACGTGATCGCCTATACGCTGCCGTAGGCGTTATGGGCGGCCGCTGGAGAGCAGTCGTCATAGAGGGTCCCACTCAAGCTCGCGCAGCAGCGCCTGCCTGACGACTCCGTCTTGCTTTTTTTATTCAAGCCGGCGAGTCGTTCTGCCAGTTCGTCCACTTCACGATCTTCGACGTGGAGAGCCAATGGGAAGTCCTCTTCCAATACCCCAATATTATAAGTGGGATATCCCTTCGTCACGCTACTCCGCCAATTCGCTAGTGCAAGTTCGCAAAATGATTCAAGACGATGCGGCGTAGATTCATATCTTCGCCGCATGCTTTTGAATTTGCTGGTTATCCCGCCATGCCCGCGACTATCTTCGCAACTTCGGCGAAGACGGGGTTCAACTCCTTCACCGGTGCCGTCGCCTCGGCGATATAGGTCGTCACGAGGATCGGGCCGCGGCCCTTCGGCCAGGTGATGGCGATGTCTGCGGCGGTGCCGTTATTGCCGGTGCCGGTCTTGTCGCCCACCTTCCAGCTTCCCGGCAGACCGGCACGGAGGCGCGCGCCGCCGGTGGTGTTTGCCATCATCCACCCTATCAGCGTGTTGCGCGAGGGCTCGGACAGCACTGAGCCGAGCGCAACATTGCCGAGCGTGTCCAGCATCGCATCTGGCGTCGTTGTGTCGCGCGGATCGTCCTTCTTGCCTTCGTTCAACGCCGTCTCCCAGCGGTCGAGGCGTGTCGAGCGGTCGCCAATCGAGCGCAGCCATTTGGTCAGCGCCTCCGGGCCGCCGAAGCTTTCGAGCAGCAGGTTGCCGGCGGTGTTGTCGCTAAGCGTAATCGCCGCCTTGCAGAGTTCGGCAACGCTCATCCCCTCACCGCCGACGTGTTTTTCCGTTTCCGGCGAATAGGAGACGAGCTTGCTCTCATGATAGATCACGCGGCGCTCAAGATTTTCCTCGCCCTTGTCGACGCGCGAGAGCACCATGGCCGAGGCAAGCACCTTGAAGGTGCTGCACATCGGGAAGCGCTCGGTTTCGCGATAGCCGAGCGTGACCTTCGTCTCGGTGTCGATGACCGAAACGCCGAGCCGGCCGCCGGTGCGCTTTTCAAGCCCCGCCAACCGGCGCTCAATGTCGTCGTCCGTTCCGGAGGCGCGGGCGAAAGGGGCAAGGGAAAGTGCGGGAAAAAGCATCGCCGTCTTCAAGATCAGGCGGCGATGGATTGAAAAGTCATTCATGAAATCACTCCGGCTGAATCAACAGACAAAGAGCTAAGCCGCGATTGTGGCGCCTTGCCGTCACGTTTGCGGCTTCATCAAGCCGCCTGTCGTTGCGTGACCTCGACGGTTACATGCGACAGCTCGTACAGCGCTTCGAGCTTCGCCTTGTAGAAGGCGGGCTCGCGCGGCTCGGACGTCGCGACGGCAACGATCGCGGCGTGATGGCCCGGGCCGACCTGCCAGACGTGCAGGTCGGTGATGCGGTCACTGCCGGTTTCGATCACTTTGCGGATTTCGCCGGGCAGTTCCTCTCCATCGGCAATCGCATCCAATAATACGCGGCCGGAAGACTTCATCAGACCCCAGGACCATTGCGCGATGATGAGGCCGCCGGCGATGCCCATCAGCGGATCGAGCCAGAGCCAGCCGTAAAGGCTGCCGAAGGAAAGGGCCGCAATTGCGAGCACGGAGGTCAGCGCATCGGCAAGGACGTGCGTGTAGGCGGCGCGCATATTGTTGTCGGTGGTCCCGCGGGCGTGGGCGTGGTCGCCGTGATCAGCATGCGCATGGTCGCCGTGGCGATGATGGTGGCCACGCCCGTGATGATGGTTGTCGTCATTGAGCAGCCAGGCGCTGACGAGATTGACGGCAAGGCCGATGACGGCGACGCCGATCGCCTGTGCGAAGCTGATCGGCACCGGATTGACGATGCGCAGGACGCTTTCCCAAGCCATCAGCAGCGCGATCATCGCGAGAATGATGGCGCTTGCGAAACCCGCCAGGTCGCCGAGCTTGCCGGTGCCGAAGGTAAAGCGCGGATTGCGGGCCTCTTTGCGGGCATAGAGATAGGCGACCGCGGAGATCAAGAGCGCACTTGCATGCGTCGACATATGCCAGCCGTCGGCGACGAGCGCCATGGAGCCGAAAATTGTGCCAGCGCTGATTTCCACAACCATCATCACCGCCGTCAGCACGATCACGAACCAGACGCGGCGCTCGTTGCGCTCGTGGTCGACGCCCAGGAAGACATGGTCATGTTCCAGCGTTTGTGTGCTCATCGCGCGCTCCTTCGATGTCGTCAGCGGATGTAGGTCCGCAGTACTTGCGAAATTTCCTCGACCGCCTCGGCGCGGGCCTTCTCGTCGGCCGCGTGCAACACGTGCTCGTGCAGGTGATCTTCCAGCACCTCGCCGGTCAGCCCATTCAGCGCGCCGCGGATCGAGGCCAGCAGTTGCAGGATATCGCCGCAGGGACGGTCCGCCTCCAGCGCGCGCTCGACGGCCTCAAGCTGGCCCTTTAGGCGGCTGACCCGGGCGATGAGCTTTTTCTTCTGTCGGATGGTGTGGGACATGAGGGGCCGTTTGTTAATATAGGGGGGTATGGTATATTCAATGATTGAGAAAGGGAAGTGCGAAACTGGCTGCGACGCTTGCAACATTCCCCCTTCTCCCCTCGAGGAGAAGGGGCCTGAAAGGTCGGATGAGGGGGACGGTGGGCATCGTCTTTGCTTGCCGCCAGACGTTCGCTCCTTCGTTGCTCACCCTCATTGACCTTCGGACATCAACCGGGATCGCGCCACGGGTCTCGACCCGCCCTTCGGACCCCCGCTGGGAAGAAGCGAGAAGCCGCCGGATGTTCTTCGGTCTGCCTTCAGCGGATAGAAAAAATACTCATAGCGCCGGTCCAGCTTTGCCGTGAAATCGTCCCAGACGAAGCTCTGCACCGGTGATCGCAGGTGGTGACGACGGTCTTCTCGTTCGGCTTCGGGATGACGCTTGCGAAGACCTTCATGCCATAGACGAAATAGCGCTGGTTTTCCGTCGGGTCGTAGCGCTCAACCGCGAAACCCAAGGGGCCTTTCGTATCGGCATTGACACCGGTGACCGCGAAAATGCGATATCCTTCCACCTCCTCAGACACGAACGCATGATGCCCTCCGTAAAAGCGTTCGTCTGGAATTGCCGAATTTCTAGATAAAGCTGCAGCATCACGTTATACAACTTAATTGACCGTATTGATGGATGATGACAGCCCATTGACAAACGGCGCGTTCTGGAGAATCTATCGCGCATGATCGAGAACGCGCACATCACCAGCACGTATTTTTGGCTGTACCTGTAAAGGGCGGCCGGACAGATCATTTTGTCAACAAGCCGCCGTCAGGCGGCTTTGTTGTATCGGCAGCGTCCTGACGGCAGAACACCAAGCAAGGACGCTAAGGCCATGATTGCAACCGAAGACAGCGAAATTTCATTGCTCCGACCACCGGTAGTGACGATCCGCACGGCAAAACCACGGGACCTGCCGGCGCTCAACGAGATGATCGCCCTACTTGCCGCCCATCACGGCGACGCGGCCGCCGCCACGCCCGAGCAGCTGGAGCGCGATCTCTTCGGCCCGGTTCCGTGGATCACGGCGCTGGTGGCCGAAACCGATGAAGAGTTGATCGGTTACGCCATCCTCGTGCCGCTCTACAGGGCGCAGGAAGGCAAGCGCGGCATGGACCTGCACCACCTCTTCGTGCGCGACGGCCATCGTGGCCACGGCATCGGCCAGCACCTCGTCAACCGCGCCCGGGAAACCGCGAAGGCTGCCGGCTGCGATTACCTCTCGGTCAGTGCTGCGACCGGCAACATCCAGGCGCACCGTTTCTACCAGCATATGGACTTCACCCCTCGTCCGGTCACGGGCATGCGCTATATGCAGGCGCTGGCTTGATCGCCCGCCGCTCCAACGAACGAGGGAGAGACATATGACACGGCTTGCTGTGGTTCTGACGGAAGCTTTCGCGGATTGGGAAGTCGGACAGCTGATGGCTTCCGCCCGCACCGAATTCGGCTTCGACGTGGTGACGGCGGCGCCGGGCGGTGCGGAGGTCCGTTCCATGGGCGGCCTGCGCGTGACGCCCGATACGGCGGCCGAAGCGCTCGGGGCCGGAGCTTTCGACGGGCTCGTGCTGTGCGGCGGGATGATCTGGGAGACCGAAAAGGCGCCGGATCTGAAGCCCGTCATCGACGATTTCATGGCCCGCGGCAAACTGGTCGCGGGGATCTGCGGCGCGACGTTGGCGCTCGCCAAGGCGGGCGCGCTGAACAATGCCGCGCATACGAGCAACGCCCTGCGTTTTAT
Source organism: Rhizobium sullae (assembly GCF_025200715.1). Taxonomy (NCBI): domain Bacteria; kingdom Pseudomonadati; phylum Pseudomonadota; class Alphaproteobacteria; order Hyphomicrobiales; family Rhizobiaceae; genus Rhizobium; species Rhizobium sullae. The sequence goes on along the minus strand of NZ_CP104143.1, from coordinate 693,245 downwards.
TGCCGACCTCCCCGGCTATTCCGGACATCGACATTACAAGGACGTGCCGGCCGCGGTGCGCGACGGAATGCTGGTCACCGCTCCAGGTTCGGCGCCCACCACCTTCGCCGCCGAAATCTACCGGGCGCTCGACTTCCGCAACGAGGATCTCGACCAGTATCTCCTGATGTTCGGCGCGGAGCACCAGCCGAAGGCGGCGTGAGGCTCAGGCGGCCGTCTCTCCAGCCGCTCTCGACAGTATCTCTTCCGCCCATTGGTTGAGGCTCTTGCCGGCTAGCTCCGCCGCCTTGGCCGCACGTGCATGGACTTCTGGGTCGACACGGAACATCATCTTGCCCGAATAGGACCTATGCGGTTCCTTGCCCAGCTTGCGGCAGGTTTCGATATAGTCGTCGACGGCCTTGTGGAAAGCCTCCTTCAGGCCATCCACCGTATCGGCATGAAAGCCGACGACATCCGAAATTCCGGCGATGTTTCCAAAGAAAATCTCACATTCGGCATCAAACTCGACGCGAGCGGCATAGCCTTGGTAATTCATCACGTTCATGGTTCTATTCCCAACGCCTGCAGGAAGCGGCGTGGGTCCTTGATCTGATAGCGCTTCGCCTCCTTCGGCGGATGCGGTCGATGGAAGAGTGCCAACTGACCATCTTTGTCGAAGCGGACGCGCGAACCGTTGCCTTCGATGACCGCACATCCCACTACGATAAGCTGACTCTCGACATCGGTACGGGGTCACGAAAGATCGCTTCCAATGTCTTCCGCTGCCGGCCGTTCATGCCGGCAAGATATGCGGATGCTATCACTTTTTGCAAGCATCACCGGCTCGGCACCGCCTTCAAATACGCAGCGATGGCTTCGAGGTCGCTTTTCGGCAGATGCGCGAGGCTCCGCTGGACCTCAGCCATCGACCCGCCAACCGTGTCGAAGTCCGGAGTGAAGCCGGTTTCGAGGTAGTTGGCGATGTCGGACTCGCTCCAGGAGCCGACGTCTTTCCCTGCCGGGGTGATATTCGGGATGCGGCCCCGGCCCTCCGGGTTGGGGGCGCCTGCAAGCCACATGTCCGGCTCGAAGCCGCCAAGTGTGTTGCGCGGCGTATGGCATTCGCCGCAATGGCCCGGGCCTTCAACGAGATATTGGCCGCGCTTCAGCTTGTCATCGGCGTTGGCGAGCACAATTCGGGGCGCGTCGTTGAAATAAAGGAACTTCCAGCCGCCGAGTGCAAGCCGGATATCATAAGGGAACGGCAGTTGGTGCGGCGGTGCGACATTGCCGCTTTTGGGCAACGTCTTGATGTAACCGAAAAGGTCGTTGACGTCCTTGTCGCTCATGCGCGCATAGGAGCCGTAGGGGAAGGACGGATAGAGGTGCTGGCCACCGGGGGCGATGCCGCGCTTCATGGCATTGCCGAATTCGGCGAGCGTCCAAGAACCGATGCCGGCCTTCTCGTCCGGCGAGATATTCGGAACGTGGAAAGTGCCAAAGGGGCTTCTCAGCGCAAGCCCGCCGGACAGCGTCAGCTTGGCGTCGCCTTGGGAACCCGGCGCGGCGTGACAGCCGACGCAGCCGCCGGCCCAGAAGACCGTCTCGCCGTTCTTCACATCCGGCTGTCCGAGAGCGGCCCAATGACTTTCCGGCAAAGGGTTCGGCGCCGTGACGAAATAGAAGGCCGCACCGCCGAGGACGACGACGCCGACGAGACAGAGCACAAACCGGATGAATCTGCGGACCATGCCGCTCCCCTTTTCAGCGACTGCCACGGCCTAAGATAAACCGGTCCGCACCTGCGGCAAGGCAGGCGCGGCCGGCGGATCGGATTAGGGACGGCCTGTGGCTCAATCCGTCTTTATGCGGTAATTCTCATGACAGCCGCCGCAATTGGCGCCGAGCGTCTTCAGCGCGCCGCCGACGCCGGCGGCATCGGCCGGCAGCTGGGCGAGAATCTTATCGGCATCGCTACCAAGCTTTGCGGCGCGTGCCTTGAAGTCATCCATTTTCTCCCAGATCTTCGGGCTCGCCGCCTTGTCGCCGGTTTCCGTGCCCGGCTTGAACTGGTCGGGGAAGACCTTGGCTGTCTCGGAGATCGTCGTCAGCGCTGCCTTCACCACCTCGGCATCATAGGGTTTTTCGCCCTTGGCGATTGCCGTCATGGCGCCGGCGGAGCCGCCGACCTTCTTCATCAACGCCGAGCGCGATTCGTGCGTGCCTTCCTGCGCAAGAACCGACGTCACCCCCATGCCGGCGACGAGCACAGCCGCCGCAATTGCTTTGAATTTCATAGATCAACTCCTCTTCGATACCGAGGTCTTTCGAAGACCGGCACCTGACATTCGCGGCCGCATGATGGCAAATTTATACAGGGCGAGAAGTAACAAGTGGGTGATATGACAAGGAATTCAAAATGGTAAAGCGGGCGCATGGCTTATCCCTCACCAACGAAATCCAAGCTTGGCCGGAGGCCAAGGACAAGATTTCATATCCTCTCCCACAGCGGGAGAGGAAGGGACGCCGAACGCGCCGCACGTTCCTCTCCCCTTATGGGAGAGGAAGCAATTTCAACATTTAGCCGCAAGCCAAGTGTTAGAAATTGCAGGTGAAGGGATCTGTCGGCAAGCCTCAGGCCGCCATCTTCCACCCGTGCCAGGCCGTCAGCAGCGAAACGGCGATCAGCAGCGCCCCGGCGGCGCGGCCGACGACGATGGTGGCGCCGGGATTGGAGATCAGCAGCGTGCGGCTTCGCGAGGCGGTGAGTGCCACTGCGCCGTAGATCGCGAACTGGGTGGCGAGCGTCATGGTGCCCATGATCAGCCCCTGAAGCCAGATCGGTCCGTAGACGGGTTTGAGGAACTGCGGATAGACGGCGAGCATGAAGAGATAGGCCTTCGGGTTGATGAGGCAGGTGATGGCGCCCTGCCGGAAAGCGCGCCAGCCGGAGCGTACGCTCCCCTCCCCGACTGTATCCACCGTGATCGAGCTGCGGATCAGGGTGAAGCCGATCCAGATCATGTAGGCGGCGCCCAGGAAAAGCAGCGGGTTGAAGAGCGAGGGCAGCAGGCTCGCGAGGATGCCGACGCCGACCGCTCCGTAAATCGAATGCACCGCGCCGCCGGCCATGATGCCGGCCGTTGCCGCCATGCCGCGGCGGCGGCCGCCGGTCAGGGAATTCGCGAGCACGAAGAGCATGTCCATGCCCGGCACGATGATGATGCCGAAGAGCAGGGTGAAGTAGAGCCAGAGGTTTTCCGTGTAAGTCATGTCAGTTGTCTGCCTTCGAGCTGGCGGCCGTTTTTCGCGGACCGCCTTGGATTTCAACAGGATTTGCAGGTGCTATACCGAAACACAACTGACAGTGTATTGTCAGGAGCCTTGGAGGAGACCGGCAAAAAATGCGCAAGGCGTCACGCCTTTTCGAAATCATCCAGATCCTGCGACTGGCGAAGAAGCCGGTGACGGCGCAGGCGATGGCGGACGCGCTGGAAGTGACCATGCGCTCCATCTATCGCGATATCGCCGCACTGCAGGCGATGCGCGTGCCGATCGAGGGCGGGCGCGGCATTGGCTATATCATGCGCCCCGGCTTCGACCTGCCGCCGCTGATGTTTTCGATCGAGGAGATGGAGGCGATCGTGCTGTCGCTGGCGCTCTTGGAGCGCACCGGCGACGCGGAGCTGAAGCGGGCGGCCAAGCGCGTGAACCACAAGATCGCCAGCGCGGTGCCGGTGCCGCTCCGCCAGGCGATGGAAAACAAAGCGCTCTTTGCCTGGGGCACCGTCGCGCCGCCGCCTGCCGGCTTCGATCTCGGTATGGTGCGCCGAGCGATCCGCGACGAGCAGAAGCTGGCACTTCACTACCGCGACGAACTGGGACGCGCCACCGAGCGCACCATCCGCCCGATCGCGCTGATCTACTATTCGCACTATGCCAACATCGTCGGCTGGTGCGAACTGCGCCAGGCGATCCGCAATTTCCGCAGCGACCGCGTCGAGCATTGCGAAACGGCAAACGCCTTCTTCCGGGGGGAAGGCGACGGGCTGCGGGAAGAATGGATGAACGGCTGGGCGGAAAGGCCGTTTGCCGCCTCGTCCTAACATCAGGACAAGGCCCTGCCGGCGATGCGTCAGACGGCGACGGCGGCGACGAGCAGGATCAGGCTGATCAGGCCGAAGACGGCGCGGAAGACATGGGAGCGCTCCCAGCGGTCACGCAGAACCGTCCAGTCCGGCGCTTCGACCTCCCCATGGGACCTGAAGCTGAAAAAGCGTTTCCGGGCGCCTTCCAGCTGATTTTCCTTAAGCCAGAAATTGTTGACCGGATGCGTCACCATCCAATAGATCGCATGCATGGCGAGCAGCGCCACGAAGGCGCCGGCGGTCAGCCAGTAGGTGCCGCTGAAGGGCGGCGTCAGCACGATCAGCGCCAGGATCATGATCAGGCCAAGCGGCTCGGTTACGCCGCCGAAGGTAAAGCCGGGATAATAGATGGGCTGCACGGCGAGGTACTGCTCCTTCGTCAGCCGCATCTTGCCCGGCAGTTCCAGCGCGTGGGCAAGGGCGAGCGCCATGGCGACGGCGACGACGAGGACGGTCAGTATTTCAAGAGCCTGGAACATCGGCATGGCCTCCTGAAGTCTCATGACTAACTTTTCAGGAGAGGCATCGGTTCCATCCGGCGGGTAACGATGACGTCTCTACAGCGCCAGCGTGCGGCATTCCTCGCGGCCGAAACCGCGGATTTCGAGGCGGTCTTCGAAGACCTCGACGAGCGCGAAAGCATTTTCCTTCTCGGTGTCGACCATGCCCTTGAAATTGACGAAGTGGCAACCGCCGGTCCTGCCGTAGTTGCCGGCGTGGTTGTGGCCGCAGAAATAGGCAACGGCGTTGTCATGGCCGGAGAGCCGGCCGACAATGCGCTCCCGGTCCCACATGTCGTGCTCGTTCGGCGGATAGACGGGATAGTGGTTCATCACGATCACGCGGCCGCCGGCCGCTTCCGCCGCCTCCAGTTGGGCCGCAAGCCATGCGAACTGCTCGTCGCTGAGCGATGCATTCCAGCGATGGGCGTTAATCGCGCCCGTTGCCGCCAGCGCCGCCAGCCGCTCGGCCGCAAGCTCGCGGTGCGGGTGGCCTTCCGGCGGCGCGGAGGTGCTGACTTCGCTGCCGTTCAAAACGACGAAGCGCCAGCCGTGGTGCGAGAAGGCGTAATAGGGCGATGGCATGCCGACGCGGGCGGAAACAAGGGCAAGACGCTCGACCGGGACCGCGAAATCGTGATTGCCGAGCAGGAACAGGTTCTCGTGCCGGAGCTTTTCGTAGACCGGCAGGATATCGTCGAAGCTCTCCCAAATGCCGTCGATGAGATCGCCGAGCGTCATCACGAAGCTCAGTTCCTCGCCGTTGAACACCTCGATCGCCTCGGCGAGCTTTGCGAGGCTGTTGGCATAATAGCGGTCCATCGCGACATTCGGCGCGATCGCTGCATATTGCGGGTCGGCGATGATGCCGAAGCGGAAAAGGGGAAAATCGGAAGAGGGCATGGCGGTTGCATTAGGAGCGTCGGGTGACAGGGCTGTGACAGTGTGGCGGCGATGTATTCATACCGGCAAAGCTTGCGCGGACGGTCCTGCTACAACAGGCACCCTGCCCGACTTGATCGTAAAGACGAAAACACCCGGCGCTTTTGACGCCGGGTGCAAAATCCGTTTCGCGATGAGCCGCTTACTTCGTAGCTTCTTCGTAGCGCTCCAGGACGTAGTCCCAGTTGATCAGGCTGTCGATAAAGGCTTCGAGGTATTTCGGGCGGGCGTTGCGGTAGTCGATGTAGTAGGAATGCTCCCAGACATCGACGCCGAGGATCGGGGTGGCGCCGTGCACGAGCGGGTTTTCGCCGTTCGGCGTTTTGGAGATTTCGAGCTTGCCGTTCTTGACGGAAACCCAGGCCCAGCCGGAGCCGAACTGGGTGGCGCCGGCATTGGCGAAATCGGCCTTGAACTTGTCGTAGCCGCCGAGGTCGGAGGCGAAGGCCGCTTCCAGCTTGCCCGGCAGCTTGTTGCCGCCGCCGCCCTTTTTCATCCACTTCCAGAAATGGACGTGATTGTAGTGCTGGGCAGCATTGTTGAAGAGGCCGGCATTGGTGCCGAAGGACTTCTTCACGACCTCTTCGAGCGAAAGATCGGCGAGGCCTGCTTCAGCCGCGAGCTTGTTGCCGTTGTCGACGTAAGCCTTGTGGTGCTTGTCATGGTGGAACTCCAGCGTCTCCTTCGACATGAAAGGTGCGAGAGCTTCGTAGTCGTACGGGAGTGCGGGCAATTCGAAAGCCATTGTAGATCTCCTCTTGGCAATAGATTGCGGGATCGGCAGGTGAGGCGGAACATAGGAGCGGAAACGGAGGGTGGCAACGGTGGAAACATCAAAAAAAGGCCGCCTCCGAGGAAAATTTGCCTCGCCCGCAGATCTAGCTTCGGCGGCCAAAATCGCCCATCATCGGCATGCAGCCGCGCTTCCGGCAAACACCATGGCCCAAGGGAACCAAGATGCAGAGGAATAATATCCGTCTTTCCGCAGCGATCCTCGTTTTTTTGACCGCAGGCGGCGCCCAGGCGTCCTCCGACGAGGCATGGAAGGAATTTGCCGCTGATGTGGAGGCCAAGTGCAGGCAAGCGGCGGCCGCATCCATCGCGGATGCGGGGCGGTCGTCGATCCGTTCGGCAGCGAGCATTACGGGCTGGCGCTGGTGACGGGCAGGCCGAAAGGCGCCAACGGCTTCGTCACCCATATCTGCGTTTACGACAAACAATCGAAAGCCGTGGAAATCGGCAGCGAACTGGACACGCCGACCCTCAACCTGCTTCCGGAAGAGTAAGGCGCGCCGCCCGCCCGGCATACCTCCAGCGGCGTAAGCGATCCGCTGCTTTTGCGGGCCTTGTTTTCGCCGGGATTTTAATGGTTTCTTAACAGGATACCACCGGGAGGAAACCCATGGCGCTCGGCGCATCCCATCGCCTGCAGGACGGCATCGACGCCGTCGAAACAATGACGCGTTTCGCGTTCGCCGTCCTAGCGCTCGCATCCGGCGTCTACACGTATCTCGGCGTGCGCAGCATCCTCGACGGTTCGGCGACGGCCGTCTTCTTCGCCGCCCTCATCTATTCCAGCGCGGTCTCGGTGGCAATCTATGCCTTCTGGACCTACATGGCGCGCTTCTATCCGCATGTGACGGGTGCCGCGGGACGCGGTGCGATGCTGGGCGTCATGGCCCTCGGCTGTGCGATGATCATCGCCATGTCGAGCTGGCTGAACGCGGCAGCACTCGCGGGCTCGGCCGCACTCGAACAGCATCTTGCCGAGACGCTGGAGGATTACACCGCCGACCTCGACAAGGCGCATCAGAACGCCCTGGCGGCGCAAAGCCTGCTGCCGGACATCCAGCGCACGCAGGAGCGATTCGAGCGGCTGGCCGACCAGGAGCGGGAAACCGGCGCGCTGACCGGCACGACCGGCGCCGGCAGCGTCGTGCAGCTTCTGTCGCAGATGGCATCGCAGCTGACGGAGCTCGAAAACGGCATCACTGCCTCGCGCGAGCGCGTCACCTCGCTGTTCGACGAAGGCCGCAAGCACCTGGGAACGATGCGCACGCTGGTTTCGGCACCGGGCGCCATCGATCCGCGCGCCGACCAGTTCGCCGCCGAAGTCGTCGGGCTTTCCGGCGTCATCACCTCGCTGGAGCAGACCTCCATCGCGCCGTCGGTGAAGCGGGCGGCGGAAGACCTTTCGCTCGGCTTCATCGCCCCCGTCGCCGATGGCCGCGAGGCGGATCTTGCCACAAGGCAGGATCAGGTCATGGAGACGATCCGATCCTCGGTCGCGGCGCAATCCAAGGTGCTGTCACAGGCCGCCGACCAGATCCTTTCGCGCCAACCGGTCGCCGAACGGCGGTTCGTGCCGCTCTCCTCGGCCGAAGCGGTGTTGCGCTATGCGTCCGACTTCATCCCGAGCTGGGCCGGCGCAATCTCGATCGATATCCTGCCGGCGGTGCTGATCTTCATGCTGTCGATCGTCCACTCGACGTTGCGGCGCCAGGAACAGCGCCTGCCGTTTGCCGAGCGCATCACCGCGGCAGAGCTTCTGCAGGCGCTGGAGGTGCAGCGGGCCGTCCGGCTGAGCGGCGTCGATCTCGAAACCGCGCTCGCCGAGGCAGAGAAAAGCGAAACGCCGGACCAATCGAACATTGCGAGCTTCGATCTTTCCGGCAAAGGCCCGAGGAAGGGACCGCCTGCATGAGGCTGGAGACTGCAGGACGGCGGCTGAAAGAATACGTGCTTTCGGCAGATGACGGCGCGCTGATGCGGCATGTTTTCCACGCCCTGCTTTCTGCGGCGATCGTGCTTGCCGTCATCGACTGGCGCGAAATCAGCGCCGCCAATGCGAAACTTCCGGGCTTCGACCCGGCGCAGCCGGAGACGATGCCGGTGCTGCCGCCGGCGCTGACGGAGGGCGGGCCGCAGGCAGCACCCTCCGAGATCACCACCGGCATCGAGCTCCTCAAGCAGCCGATCCGCTTCGAGCTCAAGCCGGGTGGCGTGCTTCTGGCGCAAGGGGCGATCGAGTCGGGTGCGGCCGCCCGCTTCGAAAAGGAGATCGCGGCGCGCGGCGAATATGTAAAGACCGTTTCGCTGGATTCGCCGGGCGGCGCCGTCGGCGATGCGCTGGCGATGTCGAAGCTCATCCGCGAACGGAAGATCGGCACAAGGGTGGCGGGCGGCGCGCTCTGCGCCTCCTCCTGCCCGATCATCATGGCCGGCGGCGTGACCCGCGAGGCCGAGAACGGCGCCGTCATCGGCGTGCATCAGGTCTTCAACGGTTCGAAGGAGAAGCTTTCGCCGGAGCGCGCCATGTCAGAGGCGCAGCGCACGACAGCCGACGTCACCCGCCATCTCGGCGAGATGGGCATCAAGCCCGGCCTGTGGCTGCATGCGATGGAGACGCCGCCCGACCGGCTCTATTATCTGACGCCGGAAGAAATCAGAAAATTCGCGCTGGCGACGGCGCCGGAAAAGGTGGCGGCCCGGAAGACAAAATAAAGCCGGGGCAACATTTCGTCCCGGCTTCGCCAATCTCAGCGTTTACCGATCGCTGCGCCGCTCAGAAGCTGCTGCGCTCGTAGCGGTCATAGCGGTCATAGCGGTCGTGGCGGCCCCAGTCACGGTCGCGGTCGTGGCGATGGTGACGCGGGCGCTCCCAACCCCAACCCCAGCGCTGGGGCGGCGGACCCCAGTAACGCGGCGGCGGGCGGTAGAAGCGCGGGCGGCATTCGCCCCAGCGGGTCAGACGCCAGCCCGGGCCGCAGGCATAGTCGACCTTGGTGATGGCAGACGGGGCGGCGGGTTCGGCATGCGCCGGCGCCATCGGCATCGCTTCGGCGGAAACTGCCGAAAGGCCTCCGATAACGAGCGCTGCTGCCAGCGAGATAATCTTCATTGCGTGTCTCCATAAATCCAGCCGAAGCGAGATTTAGCCCCGCGGCCCTGAACCGATAATGAATTGCCCGTTCATCAACGCGCAGGCATCAACGCGCAGGCGTGGGCAGAACGCGCGAGGTCTTCACCGGGTGGATTTCCGGCCACGCCGGATTGTCCGGCGCCGGCTTGGAGCCGATTGCCGATACCGATACGACGATCGCGGTTACAGCCGAGAAGAGCACGAGTACATGGGTCATAGCTTCCGATCCTCAATGGTTGGTTCCCAGCCACAGGGGCGCAAACTGATGCGGGAGGATGAACGAAAGCCTAAGCGGTATGGTTAAGGTCAGAATTATGTAGCAAAATTCCACAGTTCGAATCAGAACGCCAAGGCTCTTCATCCCGCGGCGAGAAAGAGCCTCTTCCTTTTATTTTCCGCGACGATTGCAGCTTCGACCTGGCTGAAGAAATCCTCGGGAATGAACCCGCAATCAACGCGTTGGGATCATCAGGCCGTGGACGAAAGTCATAGCCGGGCCAGATAAAGCGGTTCAATTGGGTTAGCCGCAGCCAATGGCGCGCACCGTCCAGACCAACGCGTAATCCCTCTACAAGAAATAAGTGGTGGACAGTCTCGATATCCATCAGATTCGTTAGCGGGCGGCACGAGAATGATGATCACAAATAAAAGGCCTTATCGCGCGCGACTTGGGAAGGAACTTTTCTCGCCCGCCATGTGTTGATTGGGGAAGCCGCCGGTTCGGGGACTTTTATGACGCTTGATTTCATCTTCTTCGTGCTGGTCGGTTTCTGCGCGCAAATCGTCGACGGCGCACTCGGCATGGCGTTCGGGGTGCTCTCGACGACGAGCCTCCTGGCGCTTGGCGTGCCGGTCGCCAATGCCAGCGCGATGACGCATGTGGCGGAGATCTTCACGACCGCGGCGTCGGGCGCATCGCATGTCTATCACCGCAATGTCGACTGGAAGCTCGTGGTGCGGCTGGCGCCTGCGGGCATGATCGGAGGGGCGGTCGGGGCCTATATTCTCGCCAATGTCGACGGCAAGGCGATCGAGCCCTTCGTTTCGGCCTATCTGATCGCGGTCGGCCTCATCATTCTCTTCAAGGCGTTCCAGCCGCGCTGGCCGCGCGACGTCAAGGACTGGATCGTGCCGCCCGTCGGGCTTGGCGGCGGTGTGCTCGACGCGATCGGCGGCGGCGGCTGGGGTCCGATCGTTACCAGCACGCTCGTCGGCCGCGGGCACGATCCGAAAAAGGTGATCGGCTCCACCAGCCTCACCGAATTCGCAGTGACCACGATCATCTCGCTCACCTTCATCCTGACGCTCGGCTGGTCAGAGCTGAGCTCGGCGATCGGCCTCATCGTCGGCGGCGTAATCGCCGCGCCGCTCGGCGCGATGCTCGTCAGGCGCCTGCCGGTCAAGCCCTTGATGATCACCGTCTCGCTCGTCATCATCTCGACGACGGCGATGCGGTTTTTCTAGGGGATGAGCGGCACAGCCTTCCAAGATGTCGTCATCGCTTATTGCTTCGACGTTCGCGCCTTGCGTCGCTCACCCCCTCATCCGACCCTCCGGGCCACCCTCTCCCCTCGGGGAGAGGGCAGGGTGAGTGGCGGAATGCAGAGCTGTGATACCACTCCCACAACTAAGCTTCCCGCCCGAAATAAACCTCCACTGCAGCAAGCTTGCCGTTTTTGAAGCGCAGCGTTTCCATGTTGCGGAAGGCGCTGCCGTCGTGCTTTGCGGCACGGTAGCGGACGACGGCTTCCTCGCCGTCGATCGCCAGGAATTCGATCTCCATGCCGCGAAACGGCGGCGGTTCCGGCCAGCATCGGTCGAAATATTCGTGGCGGCCGATATGGTCGTCGCGCGGGCTGGAGAAGGTAAAATCGTCGCTCAGCATGTCCCGGACGATGTCCTTCCGGCCTTGGACATAGGCGTCGTAGAGGCCACGGACGGTTTCTTGACGGATCGTCATCGCAGTTCTCCTCCTCTTCAAATCCGATTGCAGATCGCAATCAGTTTATAGCAGAAAAGGACACCAGGCGCAAATCGCCGGACGGTTGCGGGCTCGATCCGTCCTTGGCACCGGAGCCGGCGGGGCGTAGGCTCGTGCCTCTTCCAAAATAGTACCCCTAGAGATCCCGACATGACAGAGACGCAGATGGACGCGGCGGACGCGGCGGCCGGGTCAGCCTACTGGAAACGCAACCTCGCCATTTCGCTGACCGGTTCCTTCACCACCATCGTGGCGATGACGCTGCTGCTTCCCTTCCTGCCGCTCTATGTCGAGGAACTCGGCGTCGGCGACCATGCGGCGATCGTGCAGTGGTCGGGCATTGCCTATGGCGCGACCTTCTTCGCCGCCGCGCTTGTGGCACCGCTCTGGGGGCGGCTCGGCGACATCTACGGGCGCAAGCTGATGCTGGTGCGCGCCAGTCTCGGCATGACGATCGCCATCTCGCTGATGGGCATGGCGGGGAACGTCTGGCAGCTGGTGGCGCTCAGGCTTTTCGTCGGGCTTGCGGGCGGCTATGCCTCGGGCTCCATGGTGCTGGTCGCGACGCAGACGCCGAAGGACCGCTCGGCCTGGGCGCTCGGGGTGCTGTCCTCGGGCATCATGGCGGGCAATCTCGTCGGTCCGTTGATCGGCGGGGCGCTGCCGCCCGTCATCGGCATCCGCGGCACGTTTCTCGCGGCAGGCAGCGTGATTTTCCTCGCGTTTCTCGCGACCGCCTTCCTGATCAAGGAGGAGAAGTCCCCTGCCCGCAAACAGGCGGCGAAAGCTAGCGGCGGCTGGCGCGCGATCCCGGACAAGGGCCCGGTAGTCGCCATGCTTGCGACCGGCCTGCTTTTGATGCTCGCCAACATGTCGATCGAGCCGATCATCACCGTCTATGTGGCGCAGCTGGTGGAGAACCAGGGGCAGGTGACGATGACCGCCGGCATCGTCATGTCGGCGGCGGCACTCGGCAGCATCCTTTCGGCGTCGCGCCTCGGCAAGCTCGCCGACCGGATCGGGCACTGGCCGGTGATCGCTGGTGCGCTTGCCGTTGCGGGCCTCCTCCTGGTTCCGCAGGCCTTCGTCACCGAGCCCTGGCAGCTGATCGTGCTGCGCCTACTGATGGGCATTGCGCTCGGCGGACTGCTGCCCTGCATCACCGCCGTCATCCGCCACAGCGTGCCGGACTGCGCCGCCGGTAGCATTCTCGGGCTTTCGATCTCGACGCAATATGCCGGCCAAGTCGCCGGACCCGTGCTCGGCGGATTCGTCGGCGGCCATATCGGCATGAGGGCGGTCTTCCTCGGCACCTGCGTGCTGCTCCTGGCGGGTGCGGCCTATGCGTGGATGGTGCGGCCGAGGGAGGACAACTTATGATAGTTCGTGGCGGAAGCCCCTCACCCTACCCTCTCCCGAGGGGAGAAGGTGCCCGAAGGGCGGATGAGAGGCGACACGGCAGATCAGGCCAATACTCACGCCAGCATGCGCACATTCGGCTCGCGGTACCAGTAGCGCTTGGCGGCAGCATCGAGGAATGCGCCGTCCAAGATGATCACGCCCTCATCCGGTTCGACGCCGGCCTTGTGAAGCAGGGGCAAGGCTTCCTGCGTGTAGCCGATCGCCTTCAGGTGCACGAAGGCATTCATCACCCATTGCACCGCGGCACCTTCCTTCAGCAAGATCCCGGTTCCTTCTCCGGATAGGAGAACCGCCACAGCGTCGAATATCTGCGACGGAGAACCTGCGAGCTGGCCATCGGCTTTTATGACGCTGCCGTCCGACAGCCTTACCTTCCCGACCTTCGGGGCAACGACAAAGGCCGTCGCATTCGCATCCTCGATCGAGTTCACCAGAGATTGCAGGGCGTGGGCGTCGCTGCCGTCGGCGATCAGGATGCCGATCTTACGGCCTTCGACCGTCTGCTTCATGTTCTTCTGGATCGAAAGCGCCGGCGAAGGGGCCATGTCGACCGGCTCGCGGGCGGCGGGATTCTTCTCTGGCAAGTCAATGCCGAGACCTTCGGCGACACGCTTGGCAAGCTCGGGATCGACGTTCAAGAGGTTACCGACCATGCGCGGCGGCACTTGCTTCAGGCCGACCTTGGAAAGCTCGAAGACGAAGGACGAGGCGATATGGGCCTGTTCCGAATGCGTCTGCGATTTCCAGAACAGCCGCGCCTGGCTGTAGTGGTCGGCGAAAAGTTCGGCGCGGATGCGCAGCTTGTCGCCCTGTTCCTCGGTTCCGGTTGCAGCTTTGAACGTCGGGAAGCCGGTTACGGGACATTCGCGTGGTCCGCCACCCTCGCCATGCGTCACAAGGCTGTTCGGCTCGTAATTGGCGCGGCCCGCCGGGACATTCATCTGCATCTGTCCGTCACGCTGGAAGTTCATGACCGGACATTTCGGCGCGTTGATCGGCAGCTGATGGAAATTCGCTGTGCCGAGGCGCGACTTCTGCGTGTCGAGATAGCTAAAGAGGCGCCCCTGCAGCAGCGGGTCATTGGTGAAATCGACGCCGGGCACGATATTGGCAGGGCAAAAGGCAACCTGTTCGGTCTCGGCAAAGAAATTGTCCGGATTGCGCTCCAGCACGAGGCGACCGACGATTTTCAGCGGCAGCACTTCCTCCGGGATGATCTTGGTGGCATCGAGCACGTCATAGGGCTGCTTGCCGGCGAAATCCTCGTCGAAAAGCTGCAGGCCGAGTTCCCATTCCGGGAAATTTCCGGCTTCGATCGCCTCATAGAGATCGCGGCGATGGAAATCGTTATCGGCCGCCTGCAGCTTCAGCGCCTCGTCCCAGACGGTCGATTGGAGACCGAGCTTCGGCTTCCAGTGGAACTTCACGAAGGTCGACTTTCCAGTCTTATCGATGAAACGGAACGTGTGGACGCCGAAGCCCTGCATCATCCGGAAGGAGCGCGGGATTGCGCGGTCGGACATCGCCCACATCAGCATGTGGGTGCTTTCGGGCATCAGCGACGCCCAGTCCCAGAAGGTGTCATGAGCGCTGCCGGCCTGCGGATAGGCACGGTCGGCCTCCATCTTCACCGCGTGGACGAGATCGGGAAACTTGATGGCATCCTGAATGAAGAAGACCGGGATATTATTGCCGACCAGATCCCAATTGCCTTCCTTCGTATAGAACTTGACCGCAAAGCCGCGAACGTCGCGCGGGGTGTCTACCGAACCGGCACCGCCGGCAACCGTCGAGAAGCGCACGAAGACCGGCGTCTTCTCGCCCTTGCGCTGGAAAAGGTCGGCCTTGGTGATGCCGGAAAGCGATTCCGTCAGTTCGAAATACCCGTGTGCCGCGGAACCGCGGGCATGGACGATCCGCTCCGGGATCCGCTCATGGTCGAAATGGAAGATCTTCTCGCGCAGCACGAAATCCTCGAGCAGCGTTGGGCCTCGCGTGCCCGAGCGCAGGCTGTTCTGATTGTCAGAAATCCGGATGCCCTGATTTGTGGTCAGGTGATCGAGGCCCTCGTGCGGACCTTTCTCGGGGATACGCTGATGCGTCTCGCCGCCATTGCCGCGGCTGGTATCGAACGGGTTGTCGGACATGATACGTCCCTCATTTTGCGTGATAGACGCCAAACGAGGACGGTGGGCTAATGTTCCTCCCGGGATGTCTGCAATCGAGCTCCGCCACCTTACCCCTGCTGAGCGCTTGAAATTCGCCGCGCGGCTGCGATACTCCCCTGAAGGAACTCGATCGATGACGCGTCACCTGCGAATCCTGGCTGTGTTGCTGACACTGTCGCTCATCAGTGCCGGACCGGCTGACGACGGACGCTGGTATGCTGGGGATTATTCCTTCTCCGATGAGCTTGGCGGCTTCCGCATCCTGTCAGTGACAGGCTCAGGTACAAAAACCGATCCGATCGAAATCAACGAGGAACTCGACTCGGCCAGCCCCGTCACGCTGGTGATCAGGGCCGCAAGGCCAATTCAATATCACGGGTTTCCCGAGGGGGCCTTCCACTTGCGCGTTGTCGCCCTGAACAAGAGCGGATTGGCCTGGATCGAGTTCGA
Source organism: Rhizobium sullae (assembly GCF_025200715.1). Lineage (NCBI taxonomy): Bacteria > Pseudomonadati > Pseudomonadota > Alphaproteobacteria > Hyphomicrobiales > Rhizobiaceae > Rhizobium > Rhizobium sullae. Next base: position 677,730 of record NZ_CP104143.1, on the reverse strand, counting down.
ATTCGAACTTCAAGAGATTCTCGGCAAACCAAGCGAGTTCTACGACGGTCTGTCGTTCGATCAGACCAACCCCAATCCGAACTTCATTTCGTCCAGCCGGTTTGCCCGTTTCGAGAACCGCTTCGAGAGCTTTGACCGGCTGCGCTTCACCAGCGGCCACGCTGATCCCCTTGACCGGCCGGCGTTTGGCTTTTTTATCACTGACGTCACGCCGGTTCCCGAGTTTTACTTGGTGCAGGACCCACGCGTACCTTTTTCGTGAGGACCCACCAAAACGCGGTCCCTGCACATGATCGCTACTCGCCGCTATGAGTGCGCCCGTGGGCCCAGTCCATGTAGAGATCGAGCGCCTTGCGGGTGACCGGGCCGTCTTCGAAATCGCGGCCGTCGAGGCGGTGGACGCCGACGATCTTGGAGTAGTTGCCGCTGGTGAAGATTTCGTCGGCATTCATGAAATCTTCGACGGAAAGCGCCACTTCGCGCACGTCGAAGCCTGCCTGGCGCAGCAGACCCATGACGCGGGCGCGGGTGATGCCGGCGAGGAAAGTGCGGTTGGCGGCAGGCGTGGAGACGACGCCGTCCTTGACCATGAAGATGTTGGAGGATGCCGTTTCGGCGACGTTGCCGTTCAGGTCGCGCATGAGGGCATTGTCGAAGCCGCGGCTTCGCGCTTCGGCGATGGCGCGGCCGCTGTTCGGATAAAGCCCGCCTGCCTTGGCGTCCGTCGTCGCCGTTTCCGGCGACGGACGGCGGAAGGGCGAGACGGTCAGCGACGAGCCGCTGTGGCCGCCCATCGGCGCTTCGAAAAGGCAGAGCGCGAAACGGGTCGATTCCGCATCGACGGAGACGACGCTACCCGGCGAGCCGTGCTCGCCCCAATACATCGGCTTGATGTAGATCGGCGTTTTGCCGTCGAATTTCCCGATCCCCTCCCAGGCAAGCGCCTCGATCTCCTCGGCCGCCTTCAGAGGCTTCAGGCCCATGTTGACAGCGGAGTGGTTGACGCGCTGGCAGTGCAGGTCGAGATCCGGCGCAATACCGTCGAACCAGCGGGCGCCGTCGAAGACCGTGGACGCAAGCCACATGGCATGCGAGGTCGGGCCGATCAGCGGCGGATTTCCGGGAAGCCACTCGCCCTCGACATGGGTCCAGGTGGCCGTGCGGGGCGATGTATCGACGGGCATGATCTTTTCCTCCCAAAAGTCGGAGAAGCAAAATCCTTCCCGGCAGGCAGGGTCAAGCGGAAATTCGGCCGCTCCTAGCGGACGCAACAAAAATGCCGCAGCCGGCCATGCCGCCGCAACAATCATGCGCGTCCGTCTGCATGAAAACGATGAGTGCATCAGCGAAAATGATCGAACGGTGTGTTGGTGCGAGATGCTTCCACGTGGCATCATAAAGGCGGAATCTCAAACAACAGAGCAGGAGGCCGTCCGATGAAAGCCATGTATTACGAAGCCTTCGAGCAGGCTCCAGACATCCGCACCGTGCCTGACCCCACGCCGAGCGAGGACGGCGTGGTCATCGCCATCGCCGCGACCGGCCTTTGCCGCAGCGACTGGCACGGCTGGATGGGGCACGATCCGGATATCCGCCTGCCGCATGTGCCGGGACACGAGCTCGCCGGAAAGATCGTCGCCACCGGCAGGGGCGTGATGCGCTTCAAGGCGGGCGACCGGGTGACCGTGCCCTTCGTTTCCGGCTGCGGCCATTGCAGCGAATGCCATTCTGGCAACCAGCAGGTCTGCCCGAACCAGTTTCAGCCCGGTTTCACGCGTTGGGGCTCGTTTGCCGAATATGTCGCGATCGACTATGCCGACACCAATCTCGTGCATCTGCCCAACAGCGTCGACGATGCTACGGCGGCAAGCCTCGGCTGCCGTTTCGCCACCTCGTTCCGCGCCGTTGCCGACCAGGCGCGCACCGGACCCGGCGAGTGGATCGCCATCCATGGCGCGGGCGGCGTCGGCCTTTCGGCAATCATGATCGCCAGCGCGCTCGGCGCCAATCCGATCGCGATCGACATTTCCGAGGAGAAGCTTGCCTTTGCGCGCGAATGCGGGGCAGTGGCGACAATCAACGCGGCGGCTGTCGCCGATGTCGCAGAAGCCGTGCGCGAGATCACCAAGGGTGGCGCGCATGTCTCGATCGACGCGCTCGGCCATCCCGTCACCTGCTTCAACTCGATCAAGAATCTCCGCCGCCGCGGCCGCCATGTGCAGATCGGGCTGATGCTCGGAGAGCATTCGACGCCGCAAATCCCGATGGCGCAGGTGATCAGCCATGAGCTGGAAATCTACGGCAGCCACGGCATGCAGGCCTGGCGCTACGACGCCATGCTCTCCATGCTTGCCGCCGGCAAGATTGCTCCGCAGAAGCTGATCGGCCGGACGATCAGCCTGGAAGAGGCGGTGCCGGCGCTGATGGCGATGGACAGGGCGGAAGGAACCGGGATCAGTGTGATTACGCGGTTCTGAAGAGGTGGTGCCATGCTGATCGCCCAGATAAGCGATATCCACGCCAGCCCCAGCAATGACAACCTTGCCCGGCTTGACAGGGCGATTTCCTGGCTGGCCACGGTGCAGCCGGATGTCGTCGTGGTGTCCGGGGATCTCGTCAACGGCGGCTGGCGGGAAGGCTACGTGCAGATAACTGCCGCGTTGCAAAGTCTCGCGTGCCGCACTTCATTCCTCCCCGGCAACGCGGACGACCGCACCGTCATGCGCGCGGCGATGCCCGAGGCCGCCTATTGGGCCGATGGCGAAAGAATGCATTTTGCCGAACGCCATGGCGCCGCGCTGATCGTCGGCCTCGACACATGCGTCGACGGACACGCCCATGGCGATGTCACGGAACATCTCCCGTGGTTGCGGCAGACTCTGGCGAGCGATCCGTCAGCCATACCGTTGCTCTTCATGCATCATCATGTCTTCCCTACCGGCATATCGCCTCTAGATGATGTCATGTGCGTAGGTGCGGATGCGCTGAGCGACCTGCTATCGAGCGGCATAAGACGCCCCATCGCAATCTGCAGCGGTCATGTCCATCGGCCAATGGCGAGCCTGATCGCAGGTATTCCGGCGTACATATCCGGCTCGATCTGTCCCGCCAATCCTTTGCTGCTCGATCCGTTACGCGAACCGCCTGTCACCGACCCTCCCGCCCTCATGATCCATGATCTTCGGAACGGCCGGCTGGTCAGCAGTCACGTTTCCGTCTGAGGCCCGGATCGAACTTGTTCCCATGGACGAGCGCACGGCAAGCCTCGCTATCAAAGCCATCGCCGATTACGGAAGGGGCCGAGGCCACCCGGCGCAGCTCAATCCCGCCGATTGCTTCTCCTATGCCTGCGCCAAGGCACTCGGCATTTCTCTCCTTTACAAAGGGCGCGATTTCGCAAAGACGGACCTAGCTGGACCGGCCTAGAGTCTTTCCCTCGACGCAGAGAACACCTGAGCCAAGCCATCCCATATCGCGCGGATGCGCGGGATATCGACCAGATTGGCGGGGGCAAGCATCCAGAGTTCGCGATCGGGCATGGCCTCGCCATAGTCGATCTCGACCAGAGCCGGGTTATGCTCGGCGACGAAGCGCGGAAGCATGGCGATGCCGAGCCCGGCGGCTGCGGCACTTGCCTGCACGATATTGCTGCTCGAGCGGAAGGTGAAGGCATCCCGGCCGAACCTCGTTTCCAACCAGCGGGCTTCGGCAACGCCATCGGTGTCCAGGTCAAATCCGATGAGCCGGGCTGGGCCGCTTTCATCAACAGTCTCGGCAGCCGCTTTCGATGCATAGAAGGCGTATCCGATCGTCGCCACACGCTTCCCGGTGAGATCGCTATCCTTCGGGTGTCCGAGCCGCAGTGCGATATCGGCTTCGCGCTGGGCAAGGCTATGCACGCGGATATCGGTGACGATTTCGAGTTCGACGTTCGCAAGCCCGCCCAGCACGTCACCGAGCCGCGGCGCGATGACGAGATCGGCGATGGAACGGGTCGTCGTCAGCCGCACACGGCCGCTCGGGCCATTCGTATAAGCCAGCCGGTCGCGGATCGCCGATGCAGCACTCTCCATGGCACCCGCCTCGGACAGGATCGCGGTTCCGTGGCGGCTGAGCTGATAGCCGTCGGCACGCCGCTCGAAGAGCGCGAAGCCGAGGACGCTTTCCAGCGCGGCGATGCGGCGTGCAACGGTCGCATGGTTGACCTTCAGCGCCCGCGCCGTCGCCGAGAGGCTGCGGTGCCTTGCCAGCGCCGCGAAAAAGCGCAAATCCTCCCAATCGACATCTGTGCGTTTTTGCTCAGTCATTGTGATACGATAGCGAGTATTCGCGCAGCGGGAAAGCGGTTAGCGTCCTTGGCGATCCATCCATCCAAGGAGATATGCCAATGGTTCCCCTCACCCTTCTTCAGCATGCGGGCGTCACGCCGAAAACCGCCGACTGGTCGAAGTCGGCCGTTGTCGTGATCGACGCGCAGAACGAATATGTGGACGGCGGACTGCCGCTTCACGGCGTCACGGCAGCCGTCGAAGAAATCCACGCACTGCTCGATGCCGCCCGGCGCGATGGCGTTCCGATCATTCATATTGTTCACCACGCCCCGGGCAGCGGCCTCTTCGCGACCGGCTCGTATGGTGCGGAGATCATTCCCGCGCTGACGCCTTCTGGCGGTGAGGCCGTTATCCCGAAGACGCTTCCCAATGCCTTTGCCGGAACCACGCTTGCCGCGGCTCTCGCAGCAATTGCCGAGCAGACCGGCCGCTCCGATGTGATCCTCGTTGGCTTCATGACGCATATGTGCATCAGCGCCACGGCGCGCGCGGCACTCGATCTCGGCATCAAGGCGACTGTCATCGCATCCGCTGCTGCGAGCCGCGATCTGCCGGACCCGCTCGGCGGCATGATCCCGGCCGAGACGGTACACCGAACGGCTCTGGCGGAGATTGCCGACCGTTTCGCGACGGTCGTCCCCGGCATTGAAACGATAGTCAACCGGCACGCAACGGTCTGAGTCCGGCAGATGCCGGCTTACGGCTTCTCCCGTTTCTCCTGCTCTTCCCTGTATTGCCTGACCGTTGCGGCGCGCTTCGCCTTTTCGGCTTTCGAAAGGGCACCGTCGCCGTCCTTGTCGTAGAAGTCGAAGGCGGAGAGGAGGAGCGTCCTGAACTCATCCTCCGTCAGCTTGCCGTCCTTGTTGGGGTCGAGCGCTATCAGGGCGGCGACGCGATCCGCGCCGCTCAATCCATAAGCCAACGCCGCTTGCGGCAGCGGTGGCGATGTCAGCGCTTCGTCGAGTGTCACGATACCGTCGCCGTTACGATCAAAATTCGCGAAGCGGGCCTCCATGCCAAGTTCGACCTGTTCGCGGCTTTCGTAGAGGTTGGCGAGCTTGTATTCGTCGAGCGTCATGCTCCCGTCGGCATCGAGATCGCCGGCGAAGAATGGCATCGCGTCGGCGGCCCTTTGGCGCGCGGCGTCGACCTGCCGGAGCCTGTCGATATCGCCTTGATCCAAAGTACGGTCGGCGCCGGTGTAGACCGCAAACGGCTCGAGATGCTCGGACACATACCCGTCGCGCGTATTGCCCATGCCCTCCACAAGAAAAATCGGCGGAGCAGCCGGCGTCCCGGCCCGTGCTGGCATTGCGGCGGCCGACAGACAGATTGCGGCAAAGACGAAACCGGCTCTCATGAATCCCTCCAAGCCATGAGCGGACATCAATAATGCAACCCATTCGTGCAGCAATTCGAAGACAGCTGCAACACGCCGCATACAAGTCGCCAAGAATTGCTGCTAAGCATGACGCGCTTGAACCATCGTCGCATCACGGAAACGGGACAATAACAGGAGGTGCCTCATGGCCTGGTCCGCCAGCCAATATGTGAAGTTCGAGGATGAGCGGACACGCCCGGCGCGCGATCTCCTGGCGCAGGTGCCGCTGGAGCGGGTCGAACGCGCGATCGATCTCGGCTGCGGGCCGGGAAATTCGACCGAACTCATCATCGACCGCTACGGCAAGGAAGGCGTGTCCGGGCTCGACAGCGACCTCAACATGCTGGAGGCCGCGCAGAAGCGGCTTCCAGGCACTGCCTTCACCGAGGCCGACCTTGCGATCTGGCAGCCGGAGGAGCCCGCCGATCTGCTCTTCGCCAATGCCGTCTTCCAATGGCTGCCCAACCATCTCGACATCTTCGACCGGCTGATGGACGGCCTTTCCAAGGGCGGTGTACTGGCCGTGCAGATGCCCGACAATCTCGGCGAGCCGACACATCTGCTGATGGAGGAAAGCGCCCATGCCGGACCATGGAAGACGGCGTTCGAAAAGAAGAGCGTGCGCCGCAACCCCCTTCCGCCGCCGCCGGCCTATTACAGCCGCCTGATCGGCAAATCCGCGCGCGTCGATATCTGGCACACGATCTACAACCACCCGATGGCGAACGCCGGGGCGATCGTCGAATGGGTGAAGGGAACGGGTCTGATGCCCTACCTCGCCCATGCCGGCGAGGAACACCGCGAGGCATTTCTTGCGGATTATCTTGCGCGTGTAGAGAGAGCCTATCCGAAGATGGCGGACGGGCGGGTGCTGCTGCGCTTCCCGCGGCTGTTTCTGGTGGCGGTGAAGGGTTAGTAGTGCGCCGGTACGCAAAGTCGCCGCGCTGTGCCGCCAGCATCTCGCGCAGTGGTATATGCTTCCTGTCAACGTTAGCCCGTCTCCCCGAGGGATAGCTTGGTAGGGCAGCACCTACAGATTCCCTCATTCCTGTGCCTGTCACAGGAATGAGGGAAGAATATATGACAGTGCCAGTCGGCAACCTCGTGTTTGCCGCAGCCTCGCCTGAGATTGAAGCGCTTGGAATGTTTCCCCTCAACTGACCTGATGAGGGAGGGCTAGTAAGCGGCCTGCGCAAGGCCACCGGCCACGCTTGCGGTAGCGCCCGGCGGCCTTATATTCCGGCGCTGACAATCACGGAGCGCGATCCCCATGCCAAATGCCAAGCCCACGCCGCCCACCACTCTGGTCATCTTCGGGGCGACCGGCGACCTTACCCGACGGCTTCTCGTTCCGGCGATCATCAATCTCACCCGCGGCGCTATGGTCGGCGACGATCTCGACATTCTCGGCATCGGCATCGAGCCCGGCGACGACGAGACGCTGCGGGGGCGACTGGACGATTTCCTGGCCGGCCTCGGGGATGGCGAACCGCTCGTCAAGGATCCAGCCTGGGCACGGCTGCGGCAGCGGATCAGCTATATTTCCGGTGATTTCACCGGCGAGGGAATCTATCTGGAGATCGCCAAGCGCCTGTCTTCGGCGCCGAGCGGCAATGCGGCCTTCTATCTCGCCGTGCCGCCGCGCTTCTTCGGTGGGATCGTGGAGAAGCTCGCGGGTCACGGACTCGCCGCCGAGAACGAGAACACCTTCCGCCGCATCGCCATCGAAAAGCCCTTCGGAACGGACCTCGCCTCAGCGCGGGCGCTCAACGCGCAGATCCTGAGCAACGTCGACGAGAGCCAGATCTACCGGCTCGACCATTTCCTCGGCAAGGAGACCGTCCAGAACCTGCTCACGGCGCGTTTTGCGAACATGATGATCGAATCGCTGTGGAACAGCCGCTATATCGATCATGTGCAGATCACGGCGGCCGAAACCGTCGATGTCGGCAGCCGCGGCGCCTTCTACGACGCGACGGGGGCGCTGCGCGACATGGTGCCGAACCACCTGTTCCAGCTGCTCGCCATGATCGCCATGGAGCCGCCGAACAGCTTCGACGCCGAAGCGATCCGCAACGAGAAGAGCAAGGTGCTGAAGGCGCTGCGCGTCTATACGCCAGAAGAAGCGGCAGCACACGGCGTTCGCGGCGTCTATTCCGGTGGGTGGCTGAACGGCGCGGAAATCCCCGCCTATCACGAGACGCCGCAGGTGGCGCCGGACAGCAAGACCGAGACCTTCGTGGCGCTGAAGCTCTATGCCGACACCTGGCGCTGGGCGGGCGTGCCCTTCTACCTGCGCACCGGCAAGGCGATGACGGCGCGCGACACGGAGATCGTCGTGACATTCCAACCCGTGCCCTTCGCACAGTTCCGCGAGACCGACGTCACGCGGCGCCTGCCGCCGAACAAACTGGTCATCCAGGTGCAGCCGGACGAAGGCATGAGCCTGGAGATATCGATCAAATCGCCCGGGCTTTCGGTCGACACCGTGCCGGTTTCGCTGGACTTCCGCTATGCCGACCAGTTCGACATCGGCAAGATGACCGGCTACGAATCCCTCATCTACGACCTGCTGATCGGCGACCAGACGCTGTTCCAGCGCGCCGACGGCATCGAAGCCGGCTGGGCGGCGGTGCAACCTTTCCTCGACCTATGGGCGAAGGGCGGAGACCCGGAAGCCTACGCCCCCGGCAGCATGGGCCCTGCCTGCGCCGACGGCCTCATCGAACGCGACGGACGGCACTGGCATGGGCTTGGCGTGCTGCAGGCGAAGAAAAAATGAGCCGCAAGTGAAGATTCAAGCAGAAACAGACTGGTTTCCACCCTGCAGCCGGCGACCCGGTTCGGTCCGGTGAAGATAGACCGCAAAAGTATCCCACGGCGGTGAAATGGAAAGCTGAGAAAGTATCCGGCCGACCTCGCCCCGGTGGTAACCCCCGTGCAGCACAACGTGCGTAAGCATCTCCTCTCTCGTCATGTATCCCTTGTCGCCATCCGTAAAGGCGAACTGAACAGCCTCGGAAAGATCCGCAGTCGTAACCTTCCCGACATAGTCCAAATACCACTGATCGGAAGCCTTCACCGCCGCATCCAGTACGTCTAGCGTCGGAGTTTCGATTGTATTGTCGGACGTATAGTGATGCCGAGCGCCGCTCAGATGAGCAGCAAATATTTGGGCGACGACATAATAGTGGTTAATGAGCCGCAAGGCCGTATGAATTTCTGCCTTATGCCTCTCCCGGTCGAGCGTTGCCAACTTACCGAATAGGTCACGGTTGGCCCATGCATGATAGCCATACAAAGTATGAAGCAATGTGCTCATTGTCGGACTCCCTTAAAATTCCTAGAATGCGAGTGATATGCTCATATTCTGTCTGGAGACGTTCTGTTGTCTACTCGCATTGCAAAGCAGCCGCCGGTGATGCGGAAAGAACCGCGCCAGGCGCGCTCCCGAGCGACCGTTGAAATGATAATTGAGGCCGGTGCTCGCATTCTGAGTAACGAAGGGTGGGCCGGGTTCACAACCAACAAGGTCGCTGACACGGCCGGGTTGAGTGTTGGCTCGCTCTACCAGTATTTTCCGGACAAACTCTCGTTGATCGAAGCGATCCGCCGCCGTCATCTCAATGATTGTCTTGCCGTCATGCGGAAGTGCCAGATCGAAGGGCTAACAGCGGCGCAATTCGTCGCAAACCTGGTCCAGGGAATGATCGCCGCCCATAGCACCTGCCCCGGGCTCCATAGAGTTTTGCTCGATGACGCCCCCATCTTCGATGGGTACATGAATCCTAACAGCACATTTGAGGTGGAGTATCTCGCCTACTATGAGAAAGCCGTCGCCACCTATCGGAGACGCGAGCTCGATATGATCGACCGCACAGCCGCGTTGCTCATCTCCGATGCTATTGACGGCGTCATCCACAACGCCGCCCGCCGTGGCACGTTAAGGGACCCGGCCGTGCAGAGCGAGCTTATCCGCCTGGTCAGCCTGTACCTCGCAGATGGAGGCGAAGTAGCCGCACCTTAGGCGGCCCAAGCGAGTCAAAAGATCTAAAATTTTGGATCTGATTGAGATGCCTTTGGTAGCACCCGCTCGCAACGTTCTGGTGCGAGCGGCTTCAGTATCCGAAAGCGATTCGCTTCACGCTTTTTTAGAGCCCGGAAGCGGCGTAAATTCCGCGATCAAACGAACTGGCTCAAGCCCGGGACCGAGGCGACGACCTCGTCGACGACTTCTTCGCCGGCATATTGCTTGGCGATGGCGATGGTTTCCTTGGCGAGTGAGGTGATTTCGCCCATGCCGAGGCCCTGGCTCATCAGTTGCTGGCCGAGGCCCATGATGCCGCCGCCGCCAAGAGCGCCCATCAAACCGCCAAGCAGGCCGCCGCCGGCACCTTCGCCGTTGTACTGGGCGACGAGATCGGCGCCGCTCGGGATGGCTTCGATCATCTTGGCGACTGCGGCGTCATCCCCTTCGCGCTGCAGGAAGCCGAGCATCATGCCCAGCGCCTTCTCCGCCAGATCGGGCGCAATACCCACGCGATCGGCAATCTGGGTCACAACTTCATTCATCGTCAGCCTCCTGTTATTTTGACGTTAACGTCAACGTTATTCGAGTTTCTTCTGCAACTCAAGCCGCGCCGCCGGGAGAGGGTATTTTCCCCGGATTTGCTTTCAATGCAAACAGTTGTCGGCATCCCGGTCCCTGCTTATAACAGGTGGACGATAGTAAGATGAATGCGGCTTATTGCGATCTCCGCATTTCAAACGCAAGCGGCGGCATCGGCCCAAGGGAGAACTGTTTCATGCTCGAGGATGGCAAGATTTTCATCGGCGCCAGCCGCAATCCGGACGACAGCATCAACAAGCCGGAATATCTCGACCTGAAATTCGGCAACCGCCACGGCCTGGTGACGGGCGCCACCGGCACCGGCAAGACGGTGACGCTGCAGGTGCTGGCGGAAGGTTTTTCCAGAGCCGGCGTTCCGGTCTTTGCCGCCGACATCAAGGGCGACCTTTCCGGCATCGCCGCCAAGGGCGAGCCGAAGGATTTCCTCATCAAGCGGGCCGAGCAGATCGGTTTTGCCGATTACGAGTTCGACCAGTTCCCGGTGATCTTCTGGGACCTCTTCGGCGAGAAGGGCCACCGGGTCCGCACCACGATCGCCGAAATGGGACCGCTGCTTCTGGCGCGCCTGATGGATGCCTCCGAGCCGCAGGAGGGCGTCATCAACATCGCCTTCAAGATCGCCGATCAGGCAGGCCTGCCGCTGCTCGACCTCAAGGATTTTTCCTCGCTGCTCAACTATATGGGCGAGAATGCGAGCGAGCTTTCCAGCCAGTTCGGCCTGATTTCCAAGGCTTCCGTCGGCTCTATCCAGCGCGCGCTGCTCGTTCTCGAGCAGCAGGGTGCCGAGCATTTCTTCGGCGAACCGGCGCTGAAGATTTCCGACATCATGCGCACCGGCAATAACGGCTACGGCCAGATTTCCGTGCTTGCCGCCGACAAGCTGATGATGAACCCCAGACTTTACGCCACCTTCCTGCTCTGGCTACTCTCCGAGCTTTTCGAAGAGCTGCCGGAAATCGGCGATCCGGACAAGCCGAAGCTCGTCTTCTTCTTCGACGAGGCGCATCTGCTCTTCAATGATGCGCCGCGGGTCTTGACCGAGCGCGTCGAGCAGGTCGTGCGCCTGATCCGCTCGAAGGGCGTCGGCGTCTATTTCGTCACGCAGAACCCGCTCGACGTGCCGGAAACGGTGCTCGCCCAGCTCGGCAACCGCGTGCAGCACGCGCTGCGCGCCTATTCGCCGCGCGAGCAGAAGGCGGTGAGGACAGCCGCCGATACCTTCCGCCCCAACCCGGCCTTCGATTGCGCCACCGTGATCACCAATCTCGGCACCGGCGAGGCGTTGGTTTCGACGCTGGAGACCAAGGGCGCGCCGTCGATCGTCGAGCGCACGCTGATCCGCCCGCCATCCGGCCGCGTCGGCCCGGTGACGGAGGTGGAACGCCGGCAGGTTATGGACCGGAGCCCAGTGCTCGGTGTCTATGACGAGGATGTAGACCGCGAATCCGCCTTCGAAATGCTGACCGCCCGTGCCAGGAAGGCTGCCGAAGCAGAAGCCGCAAAGCGGGCGCAGGAGGAGGCTCAAGCGCAGCAGACGAGCGCCGGAACGACCTCCGGCTGGAGCCTGCCCGGCTTCGGCGGCAGCGATGATGAACAGCCAAGCCGCGGCCAATCGCGCGGACGTTCGTCCGGTTATCAGCGCGAAACCGTCGTGGAAGCCGCGATGAAGAGCGTAGCACGGACGGTTGCGACGCAGGTCGGCCGGGCGCTGGTACGCGGCATTCTGGGGAGTTTGAAGCGGTAAGTCTTGGCAGCGCGGTTCGCGGCCTCTTGCCATGGGGACCGCCCTCACCCTAACCCTCTCCCCGTTCTGACGGGGAGAGGGAAGGTGCCCCACCCTGCCTCGGTGATTTGAGAAGACGGCGCGGCATATTTCCTTCTCCCCGCGGGCGGGGAGAAGGTGCCGGCAGGCGGATGAGCGGCAAGCCGGCGACCATAAGAGGAAATCCGCCTACCGCTTGCGGACGAATTCCGTGCGCAGGACGAGGCCCTTGATGGTATCGTGGCGGCAGTCGATTTCTTCCAGGTTTTCCGTCAGGCGGATCGACCTTATCACCGTGCCCTGCTTCAGGGTCTGATTGGCGCCCTTGACCTTCAGATCCTTGATGAGAGTGACGGAATCGCCGTCCTTGAGGACGTTTCCGGCAGCGTCCCGGACCTCGGCGGCCGTCTGCGCGGCAGCAGCCAATTCCGAAGCCGGACGCCATTCGCCCGTCACTTCGTCATAGACGTATTCGTCGTCATTGCCCGCCATGGTCGTCTCTCCTAAATCAGAATTTGGCCGCTTATAACAGCCAGGCCGGCTTGCGCAAGTTCGGCCGGAAAGACAAGGGCCTCGTGCCGCGTACCGTGTTTTTGAAGAAAGCCTAATGCGACCGCCATGGTTGCATTCCTGCATAGGCGATGGTATTTCGTGTGTGCACTCAAATTGAAAGGAGGGTCGCGTGCAAAATTACTGTTTCCGGTTCAACCGGCAGCGTGGCCCCGTCAACGCCCTGCAAATGCGTTTGCAGGGCTGACCAGAGACCGTTTCTCGCCAAACTCTCTTCCTGGTCCGCCCTTTGTGGCCAGCAGCGCCAAGCTTTATCGCTTGAGCGGCTGCGATTTCAGATCCACCGCTGATGCATCGCATCGATGATGGCCCAAGAGCCCTCGATGGATGATCGCGCGGTCAAGACCAGAGAACGAGTATGACCCTTCTCAATATCCGCAACCTCGGCATCACGCTGTCGAACCCGCTGTTTTCCAGGCTCAACCTCGTCGTCAATGCAGGCGACCGGATCGGCATCGTGGCCGCCAACGGCCGCGGGAAATCGACGCTTTTCCGCTGCATCGCCGACACGCTCGATGCGACGGAAGGCGACATCACCAGGGCGCGCGGGCTGACCGTCGGCTATGTCGAGCAGAACGTGCCGCCTGCCCTTTTCGCCAGGACCTTTTATGACGCCGTTCTCGATGCACTCTCTCCGGAGCAGGTGGAAACCGAGAGCTGGCGCGTCGATGTGGTGCTGGATTCGTTCGAGGTGCCGGAGGAGTTGCGCCAGCGTTCGCTCGCCGCCCTCAGCGGCGGGTGGCAGCGGCTGGCGATGCTTGCCCGGGTCTGGGTTACCGAGCCGGACCTCTTGATGCTCGACGAGCCGACCAACCATCTCGATCTCGGCAAGATCGCGCGGCTGGAGGAATGGCTGAACGCGCTCCCTCGCGACGTGCCGGTGATCCTTGCCAGCCACGACCGCGCCTTCCTCGACGCCGTGACGAACCGCACGCTCTTTCTGCGTCCGGAGCAATCGCAGCTCTTCGCCCTGCCCTATTCCCGGGCGCGGGTTGCGATCGATGAGTTCGACGCGGCGGACGCGCGCCGCTACGAGCGCGATATGAAGACGGCCGAGCAGCTGCGCAAGCAAGCGGCGAAGCTCAACAATATCGGCATCAATTCCGGCAGCGACCTTCTGGTGGTGAAGACCAAGCAGCTGAAGCAGCGGGCGGATAAGCTTGAAGACGCGGCGAAACCGGCGCATCTGGAGCGCTCGGCCGGCGCCATCAAGCTCGCCAATCGCGGCACGCATGCCAAGGTGCTGGTGACGCTGGACGATGCGGCGGTTGGGACGCCGGACGGCACGCTGCTCTTCAAGACCGGCAAGCAGTTCATCTGCCAGGGAGACCGGATCGTGCTGCTCGGCGAAAACGGCGCCGGCAAGACGCGGCTGATCGCGATGCTACGCAAGGCGATCGCCAACCCGCAAACCGCCGAGAACGGCATCAAGGCCACGCCGTCGCTCGCGCTCGGCTACGGCGACCAGGCGCTTGCCGATCTCAGCGATGCCGATACGCCGTTGGAAACGATTATCCGCCGCTTCGACGTCGGCGATCAGCGGGCACGCGGGCTTTTGGCCGGTGCCGGCATGTCGATCGAGATGCAGGGCCGCCCCATCGGCCAGCTCTCCGGTGGGCAGAAGGCGCGGCTCGGCATGCTGGTGCTCCGGCTCTCCAACCCGAACTTCTACCTGCTCGATGAGCCCACCAACCATCTCGACATCAACGGGCAGGAAGCGCTGGAAGGCGAGCTGATGGCGCATCAGGCAAGTTGCCTGCTCGTTTCTCACGACCGCAGCTTCGTGCGCGCCGTCGGCAACCGCTTCTGGCTGATCGAGAAGCGGAAGCTGGTGGAGGTGGAGAGCCCGGAGGGGTTCTTCGCCTCGGCGGGCGGGCGGTGATTGGCGCGTGGGTTGCGGGACGTGGTTATCCGCTTACCCCTCCGTGGCCAAGTGAGGAGAGGTCGTGCAGTGCGGCCCCCTCATCCGACCCTTTGGGCCACCTTCTCCCCGCCGGGGAGAAGGGATGAGGGGGCAGCAAACCGCTACTTCCGCCTCCATTCCTGTGCTCGTCACAGGAGTGGAGTGGAACAAAAGAGCCATTTTAAAACGCCTTCGGCGCAGCGCCCAGCAGGTTCAGCTTGCCGCCGGTGATCGTGAAGAGGCTGAGCTTGCGTTCGACATTGCCGCCCGGGCTCAGGCGGAAGAGCCCGGTCACGCCGCGGAAGCCGGTCTTCATCGTCAGGTTCTCGGCCGTCACGCCCGCCGGGCCCTTGACGCGGATGATACCTGCGGCGATGGCGATGGCGTCGTAGCCGTAGGCGGCGTCCGTGGACAGCGTGCGGCCATGGTGGCGCTTGTAGCGGTCGGCGATCAGGCTGGCATCGTCCGGCTCGACCATGGCGATCGTGGCGCCCGCGACAGCGGGGTCTGCATAGGCCTGAGACGGCCAGGCGCTGGTGCCGATGAGAACGAGATTGCCCTGGCCGCTCGCCTTGATCGCACCGGCAACCGTCGGCACGATGACGCTCTTGCCGAGGATGACGACCGTATCGGCCTGCTGAAGCTGGGCCTTCGACTTCTGCACGGCATCGGCAGCGGCTGCATCGCTGAGATCGTAGCGCGCGGTCCCGGCATAGGTGCCGCCAGCGCGGATGGCGTCGGCAAGCCGCATCTCATAGGTCGGCGGAAAGTCCCTCGGGGCGAAAACCATCACCTTCTTGTGCCCGCCCGTAGCCGCCGTACGGATGCCTTCAAGCGCGCTGTCGAGCTCGTCCGAGGCGAAGTTGTAGACATTGCCGGCAGTTGCCGGAACGTCGTCGCCAAGGTTGACCAGCGGCGGACGCTGATCGGAGGGCATGGCGGCAATCGCTGAGGTGACGGCGGGCGGAGCATAGCTGATGAGCAGCGCTGAATTGCGCGCCTTGGCGGCGCTCACGGCGGCAGGCACCGCACCCGCGCCGCCCGAAACATCGATGACCTTGACAAAAACCTGACCGTTGCCGAGTTCGCCGACACTGAGAGCTGCGCCGTCGCGCACATCGCGGGCGGCACCCTCGTAAACACCGCTCGCGCCTCTAGGCAGCAGCAGCGTGACCTCCGTACCGGTCTCGCCGAAGGTCTCTTCGACCTTGCTCGACGGCGCCTTGATGTCGGTATTCTTCGCCGTGCCCAGCCCATCCGCACCCGACTGGCAGCCTGCGGCGGCGGTAAGGAAAATCAGCAGCGGCAGTGTGTGGGACAGGCGCCGGGGTGCAGACAAGGCGACCGAAAGCGCGTCAGCGAGCCTGCCGCATAAACCATACGATGGTTCGGTCCGTAGCTTTGAATGCGATATCACTGTTTCCCCCGAAATGCGGCATCCCGGCCTTTTGCGGCCTTTTAGACGGCGCTTATTTCTGCACCGGGCGCAGGCGAAAATCAAACCCTTCCCCCAAACTTGGTTGACGGCAAAGCTAAAGTTTTACGCGCCTTTGAACGGAAGATTTATACTTGGATTACCCACGCTTCCAAACTGCATATTTATAGCTATTGGGTACATTTCTCTCACACGGGGAGAACTAAACTGATGAAGCGCAGCACAAAAGCAAAAATACTCGCGTCTTTTACTTTATCATCTTTCGCACCATTGCTTCTCAGCTCGAATGTTGCGGCACAAATGCCAGAAATGCAGATCAGCGCGACGTCATATACATCAATACTGGCGACCAATACTATTTACACGCTAGCACAGGCAGGCAGCATGGCAGGCGTTTTCAATCTCCTCAGAACGGCCGCCAGCGACGTTTCGAGCGCCGTTCAGAGGATTAATCTTGCCGCCGTGACGCAATTGCCGCAGGCGGAGACTGCGTCGTTTACCGCGGAGACGACCGCCTCCATCAAGCCGGGTGTGCCGCGCAAGGCGGTCCCTTCGAATGATGCTGTCTTCGGCTCCGTCACCATTCCGTTCAAGCGGCTTGCCGCGGTCAAGCGCTTCGCGCCTTCGCTGGCGGAAATGGCGAGCGGCGCGGCCATCAAGTGCGGCGCAAAGGGTTGTTCGGATGCGGCTGAGGTCGTCAAGGCGACGCTCGACAAGACCGGGCACGCTTCGATCCGCGACAAGCTGAATGCGGTGAATGTGGCAGTCAATCGCGCGATCCGCTACCGCCGGGACGCCGACACCTATCAGACGGCGGACTACTGGGCGACGCCTTCCGAGACGCTTGCCCGCCAAGCGGGCGACTGCGAGGATTTCGCGATCCTGAAGATGGCGGCACTTCGCGCCGAAGGCGTCGACATGAAGGACATGTCGATCGTCGTGCTGTTTGACCAGAAGCGCCAGTTCTATCACGCGGTGCTTTCGGTCGAGGTCAACGGCAACTACTTCATTCTCGACAATATGCGCGATCAGGTGCTGCCCGACAACCGCCTGCCCGACTACCAGCCGCTTTTCTCCATCGCCCGTGGCAAGGGATATCTGCATGGGCTGCGTGCCGGCAACAAGCAGGTCGCTTCCCGCATTCCGCTGGAGAAGGTCGCACCGGGCGAAGGCGCGGCGTACTGAGACAAGCCAAAACGCGTGATGTTCAAGGCGGTCGCGCGATGCGGCCGCCTTTCATGCGTCAGTCAGTAGCGGGAGATGTAGCCGATCAGCATCGACTTTTCGTGCGTCGGCGCCAGGGCGAGATTGATCTGGCCCCGCATCGACTGCGTGCCGACACCGATGCTGAAGCCGGTGTTCAGCGTCTTGCCGCGGTTCAGGTTCAGCGTCGTGATCGCCTGCTCGATTTGCGTGTCGACGGAAAAGCGCAGGCTCTTAGTCAATTGCGCCGTATCACCCATGGGCAGGCGCTGGCGCAGCATCGAGAGAAACGGATCGTTGAAATACTGGATCCTCTTGTCGTGGGTAAGCAGGATCGCCGGCGATGGCGACGCCTGGATGACGGCATTGAGGTTCGTCATCGAGGCTATGTCCTCGACGGCGTCCAGGCGGCGCAGCGCCCATTTCAGACTGAGAACGCGCAGCAGCGAGGCGAGATTGCCGGATTCCGGCATCTGCGACGCCGTATATTGCACCAGATCGGCGGTCGTCATCTTGCCAGCGGAGGACATGCGGCCCAGGCCGTCCCAATAGATGCGCTCCAGGCGGATGCCGCGGCGCTCACCTGCCCGGCCGACGACGGCCCGGAAGCGCGGCTCGATTTCCTCCGCGCCGATAACCGGCAGCGGCTCGTCGGCGGGTTCAGCCTTCGTCAGATCGGTCGCGCGGGGTTTGGAAATCAGCATCTCACCGCTCCGTCAGCGCTTCGGAGCGCGCCTTGTTGATCGGCTTCAGCAGGTAGCTGAGGACCGTCTTGTTGCCCGTCATGATTTCGACGGCGGCGACCATGCCCGGAATGATGGGATAGAGCTTGCCGTCGCGCTCCAGCTCCGATGTGTCGGTCTTCACCTGCACCACGTAGTAGGTCTCGCCTTTTTCCTTTTCGACCAGGCTGTCGGCCGAGATGTTTTCCACCACACCTTCAAGCCCGCCGAAGATCGAGAAATCATAGGCCGTGATCTTGACGATCGCCGGCTGACCGCGACGGACGAAAGCGACGTCGCGCGGGGAAATCTTCGCTTCGATCAGCAAGGTATCGGCAGTCGGCACGATGCCGGCGATGACGCGGCCCGGATCGACATAGGCACCTATCGTATTGACTTCCAGCGTGTTGACGATGCCATCGACCGGCGAGCGGATATCGGTGCGTTTGACACGGTCGGAAGCACCGCGGATCGTTTCGTCGACGACGGAGAGTTCTGCAAGCGTCGTCGCCTTCTCGGTCAATGCCTGCTGGCGGAGTTCAAGCGCCAAGTCGCCGAGCTGGAGCGTCGCCTCCTGCACCGCGGCTTCCAGGCGATCAATGCTTTCCTGATAGACCTTGAGCTGGCCCTGCTGGTCCGTCAGGTCGCGTTCGACCTTCAGCATTTCGGTTTGGGCCACAAGCTTCTTTTCGCTGAGCGGCTTGATCAGGTCGTATTGGCGCTGCGCGCCCTCGATATTGTCCTGCAGGCGGGCGATATTGGCATGCGCCTCGTTGAGCTCGTTTTCGCGCTGCTTGACGCGCTCCTTGAGAACGCCGAGCTTGTTTTCGTAGCTCGCGCGGTCGGCAGCAAAGAGGCTCGCTTCGTTGCTGCAGACATCCTTGGCGACGGCAAGAATCTCCTCCGGGCAGATATAAGGCATCTCGTACCGACCCGCCTCCTCCAGCTTCAGCCTGGCGACCT
This sequence comes from Rhizobium sullae, assembly GCF_025200715.1. Taxonomy (NCBI): domain Bacteria; kingdom Pseudomonadati; phylum Pseudomonadota; class Alphaproteobacteria; order Hyphomicrobiales; family Rhizobiaceae; genus Rhizobium; species Rhizobium sullae. Next base: position 658,830 of record NZ_CP104143.1, on the reverse strand, counting down.
TGGCACCGAGCGCGCGGGCCTTGGCGACCGATTCTCCGAGCGTCGAGGTGGTCGTGGTATTGTCGAGCTGGACCAGAAGCTGGCCCTTGCGGACGACCTGGCCGAGCGTCACGGCAATCTGCTGGACGACGCCGGGTTCGGAGGACTGGATGATCTGGGTTTTCGAAACGGGAATGACCTTGCCTTCGCCGCGGGCGATCTCATCGACGCTGGCGATCGCCGCCCAGCCGATGAAGCTTGCAATCAGCAGCGCGCAGAGCGCAAGGATGGCGCGGGCGAAAAACGGTGGATGGTCGAGACGGTTCGCGCTCATTGCTGCCCCGCCGGTTTGCGCATGGCCTCGATCACGGCCTGCTTCGGACCGTCGGCGACGATGCGGCCCTTGTCGATAACGATCAGGCGGTCGACAAGCTCCAACATGCTGTGGCGGTGCGTCGCGATCAGAAGCGTCGTTTCGCGGCCGAAGGCGCCGGACAGCCTAGAGATCAGATGACGCTCGGTCGCAAGGTCCATCGCGCCCGAGGGTTCGTCGAGGAAGACGATCTTCGGCTTGGTCAAAAGCAAGCGGGCTATCGTCAGCGCCTGCTTCTGGCCGCTCGACAGATTGGTTCCCCGCTCACCGACCGGCATGTCGAAGCCGCGCGGATGGTTGGAGACGAATTCATCGACGCCGGTCATGCGGGCGACCTCAAGGATTTCCTCGTCGGTTGCGTCGGCGCGGCCGATCAGCAGGTTTTCCTTCACAGTGCCGGAAAACAGATCGGAGGACTGGCCCGCAACCGCTACGGCGGCGCGCACCTCCGCCATGTGATACTGCCGGATATCGACGCCATCGATCAAAATGCGGCCGGCGGACGGGCAGAAAAGGCCGTCGAGCAGACGGCCGAGCGTCGTCTTGCCCGAACCGATGCGGCCGATGATGCCGATCCTCTCGCCGGGCCTGACAGTGAAGGACAGGCCATTGATGACCGGATAATCCGAACCCGGATACTGGAAGGAGACGTTCTGGAAGCTGAAGCCGCCCTGTTTGATCTGACGGTTGACGAAGCCGATCGTAGAGGGCCGGTCGTCCGGCTGCTCCATGATCTTGTCGAGGATGCGCAGCGACATGGTTGCCTGGCGGAAGCGCGCCAGCGTCATGGCGATCTGGCCAAGCGGCGCGCCGGCGCGGCCGGCGAGCATCACAGTCGCGACGATCGCACCCATGGCGATGCGGCCCTCGGAGAACTCATAGGTGCCGGCAATCACGATCAGCACGCTCACCATCTGCTGAATGAAGGTCGTCAGGTTGATGGCGTTGGTGGAGATATGCTTGATGTCTTCGCTGGTGCGGCTCGAATATTTGGTGAGTTCCTGCCAGCGGCGCAGCATCGTCGCTTCGGCGCGAAGGCTCTTCAGCGTCTCGATGGTGGAGATGGTCTCGACGAGCAGCGACTGGCGGCGGGACGCTTCGTTTGCGGCGGTTGCCATGCGCTTGCCGATCTGCGCCTGCGCCCAAAGGCCGATCGCCACCGACAGCACGAAGGCGGCGGCCGGGATGACGACCAGCCAGCCGGCAATCAGGTAAATAACTGCCAGAAAGATGAAGACGAAGAGACTGTCGATCAGCACGCCGATGGTGTTGGATGTGAAGAATTCGCGGACGAACTCATATTGCGTGACGCGGTTCGCATATTCGCCCGTCGACAGCGGGCGCGATTCCAGCGTCGAGTTCAGCACCTTGTCAAAGATCAACTGGGAAAGCCTGAGGTCGGCCTTGCGGCCGGCGTAATCGATCAGCGACGAGCGTGCCGTTTTCAGCAAAAAATCAAAGATATAGGCAAGCGAGATGCCTGCCGCGAGGACCCACAGCGTCGCCACCGCCTTGTTGGGCAGCACGCGGTCATAGACGTTCATGGTGAAGAGCGGCGAGCCAAGCGCAATCAGGTTGATGAAGAGCGCTGCCACCATGACGCGGACATAGGTGCGCCAGTAGGGCATCAGCGTCGTCGCCAGCCAGTGGCGCTTTTCGATCTCCACCGCATTGCCGACCAGCGCCTCTTCCGAAGCGTTCTGGTAATAGAGCGTGAAAGCGAAGGCCATCGCGGGCTTCAGCGCAACGAGTTCCTCGCGCGTCAATCTGATCGGGGCGCCGGCGATCGGAACGATATCAATGAGATAGGAGCCATCCTCCGCCACTTCCAATAGAGGAAGAACGCCGCCATCGGCAAAGCAGACGATGGCTGGGCAATCGAAATTGCCCAGGCGGCAATCGCGTTCCTGATGCCTGATGACCTGAAGGCCGATGCGCTCGGCCATCTGCTCCACGTCGTCGAGCTCGAGCGATTCGGTGATCTCGTCCGGCAGGCCGGAGAAGAGAACCGTATCGGAGCTCGGCCGGCCATAGAACGCAGCCACTGACTTGAAGGCAGCCTTGAAAGTCTGGAGCGGGGTGCCGCTTGAAGTCTCGAGCGCTACGTTCAGCATTGTTCCATGCCGTTTCGACTACTGCTGTCGAATCGGCGCCAGAAGGTCCAACGGCATGCCGGCTTTTTGATGCGACTCAAGCTCGACATATCCCGGATCTGCGACGCCCGCGGGGACAACAAACTCTTCCCGCGCATATTCTTTTGCCTGCTCGACCGGCCTCAGCTTCATCGTCTGGAGCAGATTGCCGGACGCGGCCAGGATCTTGTACTCGGCAAAGACCGATGCGAGACGGGCCGTATCGGCAAGAACTCTGGTATTGAAATTGGTGTTCTGCGCATCAAGCACATCGAGTAGCGAGCGCTGGCCGACGCTGAACTGCTGCCGGTAGGACGACACGAGCTGGGCATTGGTCGAGGCCTGCTGGCCGAGGATGCCGGCAAGCTTGCCGCGGCTGACGCGCTCGTTCCAGGCGGAGCGAACCGACTGCTCGACCTCGCGCTGCACCTGCGCCAGCGCATAACGCTGCTCACCGGCACGGCGGATCTGCTCCTGCTCGCGGGCAACATCGATACCGCCGCGATAGAGGTTCCAACGGGCGACTACGCGCACCTGGTAATCATTCGTGTTGCCATCGTCACCGTTGATGTCGTCGCCGACACGGGCGGTGCCTTCGAGGTCGACCTTCGGCAGGTAGTTGGCGCGCGCGCCGCGCACACCTGCATCGGCCGCATCGACATCCGCATTGGCGGAATAGATGCGCGGGCTGTTCTTGGCGGCGACGAAGACCGCATCATTCAGCGTCTTCGGCACATATTTGGCAACCGAAGGCGGGGTCTGCGCACCGGTGATCGGCTCGCCGACGTCCTCAAGGAAACGGATCTTCGTCGCTTCCAGCTCTTCCTTGGCCTCCTGTAGGCGGGCAGCGGCAGCCTGCTGGCGCTCGACGCCCTGCAGGCGGTCGGCGTCAGTCAGCGTGCCGCCCTTGATGCTCTGCTCGATGTTGCCGAGGATCTGGTTGTGGAAGGCCATGTTATCCTGGGCGGCCTTCACGATCTGATTTTGCAGGATGTATTCGAGGTAATCCTGCGTCACTTCGAGTGCAAGCGATTCGGAGCGCTCCAGCACGCGGAACGAGGCGCCATCGACGCGCGATGCCTGCTGCTCCACCTGCGCGCGGCGGCCGCCGCCATCGAAAAGCCGCTGCGAGATGGTGAGGCCGACATCGCCCGGCGACAAGTAATCAGTATCGGAAGTTAAAGTGCCGGTTGTAGAATTCGACAGCCGACGGCGACCGATCCCTGCGTCGAGATCAATAGAGGGCAAATAAAGCCCGCGCGCCTGGCGAAGTTCAAATTCGATTGCTTCACGATCCTTCGCAGCCTGCAAGATCTGCGGGTTCGTCTTCATTGTCTTTTCGATTGCCTGCTGAAGAGAAATAGCATTGGCGTCAACGCAAAATGCAAAATTTAAAGCAACAGTCGCAGACAAAGCTGCAAAAATTCTTTTGCCGTTAAACAAGTTTGATGCCCCTCATCATTCGTAATTAGCCCCGGCTACCCCATATACCGGAATCTCTTCTCGGTTAAGTCAGTAGCATTATGTTATCAACACTCCAACTGAGCTGAGCCAGCTTCCTGAGAAGACAGTTAACTCATGAGGTTTCCACAGCCAAAGCAACAATTTTACAGGATTTTTTAACCTGCGCTTGTTGTGCTCGCGGTTAGCTTCACACTCACCCCTAGTGAGTATCCCGACGACCATGATTTTTATTAACCGTTACTCCCCCGCCACAGTAAAACCCGCTTTGCTGCGCGCTGCAATCGGCGCAACATGCTGCCTAGCGGGATCCGTTGGTCTTTTACTTATCTTAAACCTTCTAATCCCGGATAAACCATTTTTGGTAGGATTCGTGAGTATTCCTCCAATTTCGTTTGTTGTTGCATTTCCGCTTCTTTTCGCGCTGCAACTGCAAAAAGCGGAACTTGAAACGCTACGCTCCAGAATGAGCCATGCCACCCGCCATGACCCCGTGACGAACGCGCTCACCGGCACCGCTTTTGCGGCTGCGATGCAGAATTACTCCGACCGCCGCCGGAAGATCGCAACGGATACCGGCGGCATCATGATCGCCGTCGTTATCGAGACGCTCGACGCGATCAGCCGCCGCTATGGCCCGCAATGGGCCGACACCGTGATGCAGTCGCTGGCCGACATCATCAAGAGCTCGGTCAGGAGCGGCGACCTCGTCGCCCGCCTCGCCTCCAACGAACTCGGCATCTTCCTGCCCGGCGCCACGCCCGAAAATGCCCAGGACATCGGCGCCCGCATCCGCAGGCGCGTCTCGCTGGCAGCCTTCGAGACCGAGGAAGCCCCCCTCGATCTCAAGATCAAGCTCGGCGGCGCTCTTTTCGAAGGGCCGGAGGATTTCAACCGGATCCGGCAGCTTGCGGACGAGATGGCGTTCGACAGCGCGACCGAGGACGGCGAGCCGATCACCATCGCCAGATTGCCGGCGGCGTGAGCGGAATAAAAAGCAGAAAAGGCGCCGGGGCGCCTTTTCCAGATTCACACCTGAAGAGTGACTCACGAACCGATCAAGCGGTCGGCGTCGTCGTTGAGTGATGATCGTCGTCATAGAGGATCTTCACCGTCGACGTGTAATTCTGAAGCACCGCGACATCGTGCCAGGTCCCGTTGTCGTTGACACTGATGGTCGTACTGCCTGCGGCAACCGTGCCCTTCACGTTCGCAAGCGCCTCCGCCTGGCTCGCTTCGTGACCCAAGAGCGAGTTGAGGAGGTTGGAGACGTCCAGCGTATCGCCCTGACTGTTCTCGAAGTCCGTGATGACATCGGTAAGGTTCACCTCCTTGAAGGCGGCAGCATCAATGACAAAGGTGTCGCTGCCGCCGCCGCCGGTCATCATGTTGAGGCCGGAACCGCCGACAAGAATGTCGTCGTCGGCGCCGCCAAAGAGAATGTCGTTGCCACTACCGCCGCGCAGCTGGTCGTCGCCGGCGCCGCCAAGAAGAAGATCACTTCCGTCGCCGCCCCAGAGCGTATCGTTACCGCCGCCGCCGGCCAGTATATCGTTGCCGTTGCCGGCGATATCGCTGTCGCTCGAACCACCGGAAAGCGTGTCGTCGCCGGTCGTGCCAACGATCAGATTGTTCGTGTCATTTCCGGCGGAACCCGCCACGTAATCCGGCAGATTTTCGCCAATTGCTGCGTAAGTCACAGTGGACGTCGTATGTCCATTGTCGTCAACGACCGCCAGCGAAAGCGAGGCGTCGCCAAACATCGCAACCTTCGCGTGCCAGCTCGAGCCTGACAAATCCAGGGTGCGATTTGCCGAATCGCCGCTTCCGATGCCACCGTCAAGGAAATCCTGCAATTCAGCTCGATATGTCGAGCTGAGGAGGATTTCCTGAAGTTGTTCCGCAGAGAAAACAATATTGACGTAGTCTTGGTTGTGGCCCGCATCGCTCACGGTGTCGCCGCCATAATAGGATGTGACACCACCATCATGGTCCCAACTGGTGGTGAGTTTGTCCTTGCCGTTACCCATCAAGATCGTCCAATCGCCGTTGAAGGCGGTTGTCGAAAAGTCCCCGATATCCGGTGCGTTACCGAAGTTGATTACCTGGCTGGTTACCGATCCCCCGGAAACGATAATCGAGACCGTCACCGGATTGCTCTGCAATGCGCCGTCCGTCGCATAATATGTGAACGTATCCACACCTACGAAGCCAGCCGTCGGCGTATAGGTGAAGGTCCCCGTGGCAGCGTTGAAGCTGCTTATCGCTCCATGCTGCGGGCCAGTGTCTATGACCGCCGTCAGCGTCTGGCCGTCTGGATCGCTATCGTTGGCAAGCAACCCGGTCGTAACGATCAGGACCGTATTGGCCAACGTTGCAAATGGGCCATCCTCGTTGGCAACCGGAGCTTCGTTGACCGCCGTCACCGTGAAGCTGGCGTGGCCGATGCTGGTCTTGAAGTCGTCACTCCCGTTCGTCTTGCCGTTGTCGCTGATCGTGTAGTCGAACGACGCAGTGCCATTGAAGTTTGCGGCAGGTGTGAACACCACCTGACCGTTGACGATCGCCACTGTGCCGCCGATCGCATTGCTGACGGCCGTCACAGTCAGCGATTGGCCGGTTTCGTTCGCCGGGCCGGTGCTGTCGTTATCCGTCAGCGATGCGAACGAAATCGTCCGGGCGCCGCTGTCTTCGGCAACGCTCGTCAGGACATCGGACACCGCCACCGGCGCGTCGTTGACCGGCGTCAGGTCGAGCGTCGCGCTGCCGGCAACGCTCGCCGTGCCGTCCGACACCATGTAGCTGAAGCTGACCGCAGTATCGTCGTTGGCATCAGGCGTGAAGGTCCAGGTGCCGTTGCCATTGTCGACCAGCGTGCCGGAGGAGGCCGAAAGGCCGCTCACCGTCAACGTGTCGTGTTCGACATCGGTCGCGCCAGCCAGAAGATCGGCCGTCGTGATCAGATGCGCGCCGCTGTCCTCGGCAATCGCCGCCAGCGTCACGGCCGGGACAACCGGCGCGTCGTTGACCGGCGTCAGGTCGAGCGTCGCGCTGCCAGCAACGCTCGCCGCGCCGTCCGACACCGTGTAGCTGAAGCTGACCGCAGTATCGTCGTTGGCATCAGGCGTGAAGGTCCAGGTGCCGTTGCCATTGTCGACCAGCGTGCCGGAGGAGGCCGAAAGGCCGCTCACCGTCAACGTGTCGTGTTCGACATCGGTCGCGCCAGCCAGAAGATCGGCCGTCGTGATCAGATGCGCGCCGCTGTCCTCGGCAATCGCCGCCAGCGTCACGGCCGGGACAACCGGCGCGTCGTTGACCGGCGTCAGGTCGAGCGTCGCGCTGCCAGCAACGCTCGCCGTGCCGTCCGACACCGTGTAGCTGAAGCTGACCGCAGTATCGTCGTTAGTATCAGGCGTGAAGGTCCAGGTGCCGTTGCCATTGTCGACCAGCGTGCCGGAGGAGGCCGAAAGGCCGCTCACCGTCAACGTGTCGTGTTCGACATCGGTCGCGCCAGCCAGAAGATCGGCCGTCGTGATCAGATGCGCGCCGCTGTCCTCGGCAATCGCCGCCAGCGTCACGGCCTGAGTTTCGGGCGCGTCGTTGGTGCCGGTTACCGTCCAGGAGACGGAGGCCGGTGTCGTCGTGATCCCGTCGGAGACGCTGTAGTTCACCGTCACCGTCGTCGTCGCGCCGGCCGCCAGAGACTGGTAGGCCGGGTGGTTCGGATCGAGCGTGAAGGAATGCGTCGCCGCATCGTAGCTCACGCCGGCCGGCAGGGCACCCGGCGAGCCGCTGACCGCCAGGCCGTCGACCGACAGGGTGGTGCCGAGATCGACGTCGCTCGCATTGGCAAGCGCGTCGAGCGTGACGCTTGCGCCATTCTCGGTGGCCGTGCCGGTGACTTCCCCGCTGACAACCGGCGCATCGTTGGTGCCGGTCAGCTTGATCTGGACTACATGGGTGTCGGTGCCGCCGTGGCCGTCACTCACCTCGACAGTGTAGCCGATGAGCGACTGCCAGCCGTTGGGCAGGAAATTAAAGGCTTCGGAATTGGAATTGAACGTCCAGTGAATATCGCCGGCCGTATGCGCGCCATCGATGACCGCGCCACTGCCGATGCTGAAGAAGCTCAGCAACTGAGCCGAAGTAAAGCGGGCCTCAATACCCGCGCCGCCGGCCGTGACACCGGTGACACTCGCTGTGACGTTGTCGGTCACGTCGACATCGGCGACGCTCAGAGTACCGGTCGTGCTGAGGCCGGCGTTCGTTTCCGTGAGGGCGGCAAAAGCGCTGTCGCCAGCATCAACCGTGATGATCGGCCCATCGTTGGTACCGGTGATCGTCGCCGTTACCAGCTTTGAGCTGAGTGCACCACTGGCGTCCGTGACTATCACCTTATAGACCTGCGTCACCGTCTGGCCCTCGGCAAGAAAGTCCAACGAGCTGTCGGCCGCCTGCAGCTTCCAGTCGATCCGGCCCGAGTTGGACGCGTCCGTCGGCGAATGGTTCAGCCACGCCGAGAACGCGCCGAGATAACTACCGCCCGGGTTGCTGGTGCTGACCTGCTCGATCGAGACCATATGATGATCGCTGGCATCCGGATCGACGAAAGTCAGATGACCGGTCTTGACTCGAATCTCGCTCGAACCAACCTGGCCGGCATGCTCCGTCAAGGGAGCGGCAGTCTCGCCCCAACCGAAAGCCGGTGCGTCGTTGGTGCCGTTGATGGTGACCGCGATGTCCTTTGTGACCGAGTCGTGATCGCCATCCGTCACGGTGTACGGAATGTGCAGGACTACGGTCTGTCCTGCCGGCAGACGGTCGAACGCCGTGCCGGGATTGATCGTGATCGTGTGACCGTCGGCGCCGAGCGTGATCGACGGCGTGCCCAGGATCAGCCCGGCCGGAACCCCTGTGTAGCTCGGCGTTCCGAAGGACAGAGCGGCACCAATCTCATCCGCACCAAAGGTGAAGTGGGTGCCTTCGATGAGCGTGACGCTCTTGCTGTCGTTCTCCGACATAGCCGCAGTCACGTTTGCAGCCGTCGGCAAGCTGTCGGCGACGTTGATGACGAACTGACTGGCGCCGAGCGTCACCGCATCGTGGTCGCTGTCGACCGCCTTGACATAGGCACCGAGATCGAGCGGCAGGCTATCGCTGCCGGCGGCGTGATCGAATTCGCCGTGCAATACAAAGGTCGCCGTTCCGTTTGCCGACACAGTCAGCGTGAAGAGCGGCGTTCCGGGCGCACCTTCGGCATAGCCGGTAAGCGTGGTTCCGTCGGAAACCACCTTCACCTGCTGGCCGCCGGCCGTAACCGTGCCGAGACTTTCCGCGGTTGCGATGGTTTTCAGCGCGAATACCGCAGTACCATTGCCATCGTCGGCACCGACCGAGACCAGCGAGGAAAGATCGACATTCGCAGACGAGACGTCGTGGCCAGCCTCGACCTGCAGGCTCCAGTCGCGCAGAGTGCCCACATCAGCTCCAAGATCGTCCCTGATTTCCAGCGTCCAGGTTCCCGCCATGCTCTTACCGTCGAGCAGGGAAAGCTGGTCGATCGCTGGACGCCATGTGCCGACGAATGGAGGGGGAGCGGAGGTAAAGCTGTTTGCCGCTTCGTCGTCGAACATGATGGTGCCGTTCGGATCGCCAGCTCCGCCATTATCGTCGACAAGCCGAATCCGAGTGCCATCCGGGGCAATCAGCGTGATCTCAAGGTCCGCCATGAAGGTGTGAGTGAGATTGATCGAGACGTTGACGTCGTGGATCGTTCCCCCGGCAGGCACCGTGATGGTCGAAGTGATCGTGCTGACGTCCGGGATGGCAAGATTGACCGTACCCGATGCGAAGCTGTGCGTCTCAAGCGTAGAGCCGCCTTCCATCACATTGCCGGAAGCCGTCATGTTGGCGACCAGCGTCGGAACGCTGTCGGCAACATTGATGGTGAAGGGCTGATCGACATAGTCGCCGTCGCCGTCGAAGACGCGGGCGACGAGGTTCAGCGAAATGTTATCACTGCCGTCCGGGTGATCGAGGTTCTGGAAGAGCGTCGCGGCAAAGCTGCCGGGATGCAGGACGCTGACGATGAAGACCGGATTATCGGCAGTATCGCCGGCCTTGAACGCAACGATTTCCTGATCGACGCCGTTCGTCGTGCGAAGGAGGTATTCCAGGGCCACGCCGTCGGAGGTGAGGCCGCTGTCGATGATCGGGTTTCCGTTGCCGTCCGTGCCGATCGCGACATGCGCCGCCTTGCTATCGACCCCGACATTCACATGGAGATCGCCGAAGACGGAACTGACCGAAGGCAGGCCAGTCTCCGAAAGCGTGCCGGTGGCAGCCGGTGCCGCAACGGACGGACCACCGTCGTTGATGTCGATCTGCAGGCTGTTCGTTGCCGTGTCGCCGTCGCCGTCGGTGACGGTGAAGACGATCTTCATGCGGCCGCCGTCGGCAGCACCGGTCTCATTGGCGTCGGCCTGGTCGATCGGGCCATACTGCGTGAACTTGTAGGCGCCGGTTGCCGGATCGGTGACTTCGACCTTGAAGATCACCGTACCGTTGGCAAGCTTGCCGAACAGCGTCAGGCCGTCCGGCTGATCGATGTGGATGTCCTTGCCACCCGACTGCAGAGCATGGGCGGCAAACTGGGCCGCATCGGCATCCGCAATCAGCGGGTGGCCAGTGCTGCCGAGGCCGTAGGCGATCGAGGTGACCTTGGCGCCGTCCGCGCCGCCGTCGAACACCATCGTGCCGGTCGCGGAGGTCTCAATGAACGAACCGTTGGCATTGGCGGTTTCCTGGACCGTGATGCGGCCGGAATAGCTTGCTTTCGGACCATCGTCGGTAATGTCGATCTGCAGGCTGTTCGTCGCCGTGTCGCCGTCGCCGTCGGTGACGGTGAAGACGATCTTCATGCGGCCGCCGTCGGCAGCACCGGTCTCGTTGGCGTCGGCCTGGTCGATCGGGCCATACTGCGTGAACTTGTAAGCGCCGGTTGCCGGATCGGTGACTTCGATCTTGAAGATCACCGTACCGTTGGCAAGCTTGCCGAACAGCGTCAGGCCGTCTTGCTGGTCGATGTGTATGTCCTTGCCACCCGATTGCAGAGCATGGGCGGCAAACTGGGCCGCATCGGCATCCGCAATCAGCGGGTGGCCAGTGCTGCCGAGGCCGTAAGCGATCGAGGTGACCTTGGCGCCGTCCGCGCCGCCGTCGAACACCATCGTGCCGGTCGCGGAGGTCTCAATGAACGAACCGTTGGCATTGGCGGTTTCCTGGACCGTGATGCGGCCGGAATAGCTTGCGGTTGGCATGTCGTCATTGACTTCAACGCGGATGATGCTGGTGGTCGTATCGCCGTCGCCATCATGGAAGGCGACGGTTGCATCGACGCGCAGCATGTCGATCGGCGAGCCGTCGGCTTTTGCGAAATGGTCGACCGCCTGCAGAAGCTTGGCGGTGACAGTCGTACCATTTGCGGCGAGCTCGATCACGGCGTTGCCGATAGTGCCGACGTAACCGGTAATCTTCGTGCCGTCGGCGGAAAGCTGGAAGGTGAGCGGCTGGCCGTCTGCCTTGAGTGGCGAAACATACGTCGCGCCGGGGCTCGCCAGCGTGAAGTCGATATTGCCCTGCATGCCTGGGCCGAGGTCGAGATGGACTGCGCCGGTGAAGGTGGTCACGCCTGCGCCGTCAGCACCGTAATTCACCGTGAAGCTCTTCGATTCCGTATCCGGCGTCGAGCCGTTGATGTCAGCTTCACTGAGCGTGATGTAGCGGTCAACATTTCCGGCGACCGGAACGTCGTCCTTGATGCCGACCCCGAAGGTGCCGGTGATCTTGTCGCCGTCGCCGTCCGTCGCCGTGTAGGTGACGCTGATCGCCAGATTATTGGCGCCGTTGCTGGCCGGGCCATGCGCCAGCGTGTTGTCGAGCAGCGAGAAGGTGTAGGTGCCGTTGCTATTCAGCACGATCTTCCACGAGCCGTCATTGGCCGTCAGCGAATGGGTCGCATCCGACCAGGTCGCCTGGCTGGCGGCGAGAACGACCTTGCCGCCGTCCGCACCGAGCGAGATGTCGAGATAGCCGGTCGCCGAAAGACCAGGCGTATGCGGCGAGGTGCCGTCCGGCAGGTCGTTTTCGGACAACGAGGGGCCGGAGGTAACTGGCCTGTCCAGAACCGGGCCGTCGTCATCAAAACGGATGGCGTTGCCGATCGAGACCGACTGGCTGGCAATATCGCCGTCGCTGTCGATGGCGGTGACCACGGCGGAAACCCTACCTGCGAGGTCGATCCTGTCGTCGTCCGCCTTGTTCACGTTCGGGTTGGACAGCGACAGATACTGGGCCACGCTGACGCGTCCGTCGGAGTCGACGTGGATTGCGAATGCCGCCTCGCCCGTCGGAATGCGGCCGACGACGATGCCGTTTTCCAGTGTCAGCGTGATCGGCGCGCCGGCGGTCGTGGTGAGGCCCGAAGCAGCATTGTCGATCCGAAGCGTTAGGCTGGCGGCTGCCGGTCCATCCGCGCCGACGGAAACAGTCGTATCCACAACATCGTCACGCGCATACACCACCCGCATGTCCGGATCACTGCCCGCATGCGTGACGCCGGCGAAGAGGTTTCTAACGCTCCGCTCTCTCGTGTTGTCGTTATCGTCGCCTCCACTCTCGTCGATGGTGACCGAGCCGTCCCGGAAGATGCTGACGACCGGCGCATCGTCGATGATCGTCACGATGAGCTTGCCGCCGAGCGTGATGCTGTCGCCGTCGCGGTCGATCGCCTGGATGACAGAACCGAAGTCAATGCCGGAAACCGTCGCCGAACCGGACTGCAGGTCATTGCCGCCGCCCGATGCATGGTCGAGCTGGTCATACTGCTGGAACTGGAAGCTGCCGTCGCTTTCCAGCGTCAGAGACAGGACCGGGCGGTCGGCGAACGGATTATAGGCTGGGCTGCCGGTATTGACATAGCCGATGATCATGTTGCCGATCACGGTGTAGGACAGTTCGCCGCCCTGCGACGACAAATGCAGTGCAGCGAGCGTCTGGGTGGCATTGGCCGTGACGGAGAAGCCGCCACCTTGAGCCGCGCCGTCGGCGCCAAAGGCGACCGTCGAGGCGACGGAGCCGGTAACCGTTGCAGAAAAGCCGGTGGGCAACAGATTGAACTCGGAAGAGGAGCCATCCTGCTCACCGTCGAACGGGCTGTTGCCCTGCGACAGGAAGTTGAAGATGTCGCCTTCATCGGATGTGACCGCAACTGCCGGGCCGGACAGGACCGGAGCGTCGTCGCGGAATTGGATTTTGCCGCCGATGTCGATCGACTTGGTCGCGACATCGCCGTCGAAGTCGGTCGCGGTGACAACAGCAGAAATCTTACCGACAAGGTTCACCAGGTCATTGGAATCGCCGCCGTTCGGATGCTGAATCGCCTGGTACTGACCGATACTGACGCGGCCGGAGCTGTCGATGCTGATCGCAAAGACGGCATCGCCATGGGCATCGCGGCCAATGACAAGGCCGTTTTCTTCCGTCAGCGTAACCGCTTCACCAGAAATCGTCTTCAGGCCGGAATTGGCATCCGTGACGTCAAGCGTCAGCGAAACGCTCTTCGGTTCGTCCGCACCCGCGCTCGAGCCGGAATTGACGATCGCATTGCCACCGCGGGCATAGCCCAAGGCCTGCAGGCTTTCGCCGCTTTCCAAGCCTGCGAAGACCGAAAGCGCGCCGGTGTCGTTGCTGCCAACATTCTGGCCGGCGGTTTCGTCATGCGTAACTGTTCGGCCCGTCAGCGAAATCGAAACGGTCGGCAGATCATCGGTGATCGTCACGACGAGTTTGCCGCCGAGCGTGACGCTGTCACCATCGGCATCGGTTGCCTTGATGACCGAGCCGAAGTCGATGCCAGCAATCGTGTGGCTTTCCCCTGCCTGCAAATCATTCCCAGCGCCTAGAGCATGGTCGAGCTGATCATATTGCTGGAAGGTGAAGCTGCCGTCGCCCTTCAGCATCAGCGACAGGACCGGACGGTCGAAGAGAGGGTTATAGCCCGCACTGCCGGCGTTGACATAGCCGATGATCATGTCGCCGATCACCGTGTAGGACAGTTCGCCGCCCTTTGACGATAGCTGCAATGCAGAGAGTGTTTGGGTGGCGTCGGCAGCAAACGAGAAGCTGCCGACTCGAGCTGCACCGTCAGCGCCGAAAGAAACGGTCGAGGCAACCGAGCCCGAGACAGTCGCCGCATCGCCGAGACCAAACACCGAGGGCTCCGAAGACGAACCATCCGCCGTGCCGTCATTGGGGCTGTTGCCCTGCGACAGGAGGAGATTGGAAATATCGCCTTCGTCGGCAGTAACTGCAATAACCGTTTGCGAAACAACCGGCACATCGTCGTTGACGTTGATCGTCAGCGAGCCGGTCGCAGTGTCACCGTCGCCGTCCGTCGTCGTAAAGCCGATGGTGACCGGCAGGTATTCTTCCGAAGCACCGGCGGTCGTGTGTACCAGCGGAGCGGAGAGATCGAACTTGTAGCTGCCGTCGGCGCCAACTGTGAGGGTGAAGACGGTATTGTGGCTGTTTACGCCGGTTGCGGTCAGAATGGTTTCGCCGTTCTCGTTTGTCGTCGTGGCATAGCTCAACGCCTCCTGCACGCCGCGGCCATTGACATCGTAAATGGCTTTCAAACCTTCCGGCGCATCGAAGGAAACGGATGCGACGCCGTCGGCGCCGGCCGTGAACAATGCGCCGGCTGCGCCGGTCACTGACTTCGAATCGGCAACGTCACCGGTTCCGCCGTTGTTGCCAGGGAAGGCCGTCTGCGCTTCGTCGTCCAGCACCGTTTCGGCCGTGACTACGTTGGCGACAGGGACGTCGTCGTTGACGCCGATCGTCAGCGAACCGGTTGCCGTGTCGCCATCGCCGTCCGTCGCCGTGAAGCCGATCGTGAGCGGCAGGTTTTCTTCGGAGGTGCCGGCCGTCGGGTGAACCAGCGGGGCGGAAAGATCGAACTGATAGCTGCCATCGGCGCCGACCGTCAGGATGAAGACGACGGCATGAGTGTCGACGCCGGTGGCTGTCAGGACGGTTTCGCCGTTCTCGCCGGTGGTCGTCGTATAGCTCAGAGCTTCCTGAACGCCGTGGCCGTCGACATTGTAGATGGCCTTGATTCCCTCGGGCGTGGTGAACGAAACGGATGCGACGCCGTCGGCGCCGGCCGTGAACAATGCGCCGGCTGCGCCGGTCACGGACTTAGCATCGGCAACGTCACCGGTTCCGCCGTTGTTGCCCAAGAACGCCGTCTGCGCTTCATCGTCCAACTCGGTTTGAGTGGTGACGATGCTTGCCGTCGGCGTGTCGTCGTTGATGGTGACGGTGAGCGATCCAGTCGCCGTGTCGCCATCGCCGTCCGTCGCCGTGAAGCCGATCGTGAGCGGCAGGTTTTCTTCGGAGGTGCCGGCCGTCGGGTGAACCAGCGGGGCGGAGAGATCGAACTGATAGCTGCCATCGGCGCCGACCGTCAGGGTGAAGACGACGGCATGAGTGTCGACGCCGGTGGCTGTCAGGACGGTTTCGCCGTTCTCGCCGGTGGTCGTCGTATAGCTCAAAGCTTCCTGAACGCCGTGGCCATTGACATTGTAAATGGCTTTCAGACCTTCCGGCGCATCAAAGGAAACGGATGCGACGCCGTCGGCGCCGGCCGTGAACAATGCGCCCGCAGCACCGGTCACGGACTTCGTATCGGCCACGTCACCGGTTCCGCCGTTGTTGCCAGGGAAAGCCGTCTGCGCTTCATCGTCCAGCACCGTTTCCGCCGTGACGATGCTTGCCGTCGGCGTGTCGTCGTTGATGGTGACAGTGAGCGAACCCTTCGCGGTGTCGTTGTCGCCGTCGGTGACTATGTAGTTGATCGCCAGGGAGAGATCGTCCTCGGCCGTGTTGCTGTCGGAATGAACGAGCGGCGCGCTGACGGTGAATTCGTAGGAGCCGTCGGCGTGGACGACGAGGGTTGCGACAGTCTGGCCGCTGGTGCCGCCGATCGCCGTGAACGTCGTATCCGTGCCACTGATCGAAGGCTTGCCCCACTGGACGGATTCCGTGTGCGCGAAACCATCCTCACCCTGGTAGATGGCGCTGAAGCTCATCTGTTCGCCGAGCACGATGCTCTTGAAACCGTCGGCGCCGGGCGTGAAGAGCGAGCCTGCGCCGCCGCTGACAGTGGTAACGGTTCCTGCATCGCCTTCGCCGCCGGCATTGCCGGGGAAGACCTCCTGCAGGTCGTCGTTGATGACGGCTTCGTTTGCGGCCTCATTGCCGTTCGGTACGTCGTCGTTGACGGTGACCGTGAAGCTCGTACCAACGGTATCGCCGTCGGCGTCGCTGGCAGTGACGCCGAACGAGAGGTCGATCTGCGTGTCCTGCGATTGCGTTTCACCCTGCGGATGGTCGATGCTGGTCAGCAGCTGGAAGCTGTATGTGCCGTGCGCGGCCTTCGGATCGAGCGTGACGACGAAGACGTTGATGCGTCCTTCGCCGGATTCAGGGCCCGTATAGGCCGTCAGCGTGTGGCCGTTGCCGGAGATTTCGTAGTGGATTGCCGCACCGTGCGAGGTCAGGCCTCCGGGGGCGTTCTGGGCGTCGAACGTCAGGTCGCGGTTGACGCCGTAGTCGGCGCCCCAGTCGACGCCGAGCGAAATGCCGCCAGTGATTGCAGGGCTCTCGCCGCCGAGGAGACCCGCTTCGCTAACCGTGCTGTTGTCCGTGGCGTCGCCGAGGTCGATGCTTGGACCATCGTCATTGATATCGATCGAGGCGATGCCGGTTGAGGAATCGCCGTCCTTGTCGGTGACGGTGTAGCTGAACTGCAGGCGAAGCGCGTCGGCAGCACCGGTCTGGCCCAGATCTGGATGATCGAGCGGGCCGGACTGGGTGAAGGTGAAAGCGCCGGTTTCGATGTTGGTGACCTGGAGGACGAAGACGGGCGTGTCGCTGCCTTCGACCGTACCGGTGATCGTCAGGCCATCGGCCGAAACGGTGACGGTGATGGGCTGGCCGCCGGAGGTCAGGCCGTTCGGCACGCCGGTCGTGCCGCCTTCTTCGTCGATATTCGTCGTGCCGACGAAGGCAATGCCGGTGATGACGCCGACATCCTCACCGCCGTCGAAGCCGAACTGGCCGTTGACAGTCTGCTCTTCGAAGCCGCCCTCGCCGTTTGCCGTTTCTGTGAGCGTCAGAAGCTGCGACCCAGAGATCACCACTGGGACGTCGTCGAACAATTCCGGGCCATTGTCTGGGCTCGCATCCGGCTGCTGCGTATCCGCCAGAAGCTGAGCCAGTTCGGTCGGGGCGTCGCCGTCGTCTTGGATCGTGTCCTGGAATTCGGCGCCGGAACTCGGCGCTGCCGGGGTTGCGGTATCCCCGCCATCCGGGCCAGCGGCGACGTTGATGTTGCTGTCGTTCAGCGCCGCGATAACGGTGTCGCGCGGAAGCTCGACGTCGCCGAGCATGAAGGCCGGGACGTGCAGCGCGCCGTTGACGATGACGATTTCCGTGCCATCGGCTTGGACGAGCACTAGGTTGCTGCCCTCGATGCGTATGTCGTCGAGCGAGACGTCGGCTGGAAGGTGGGCAATGTTGTTCTGATCCGGAACGACCTCGTTCGGGCTGCCACTGGGAGGTGCGGGTGGAACGTTCTCGACGCGGTCAGTCTTCGGGGTCTGTTCGCCGCTCTGCGCCTGGGCGAGCTCGACGCGCTCAATTTCGGCCGACTTTGCTTCGTCGTATCCTGCGGCTTCGCGAATGTCCGAAAGAAATTCGTGCGGCGCGTTTTCGCCATCGACGTTCGAAATGCGCAGATCTTCTTCGATAGACATGACAGTACCCCAAATGAACAACTGGGGTGCAATCAATTACGCGGACGTCCCGATTGCAATACTTCCTTAACCACGCAGATATAGCCGATTATGCATCCCCCCAAAAATGTTCAGGAAGGGTTAACCCTGCGGGGCAGTTTTCGGGCGGGAACGATAAAATTTGAATAAAATTAAGAGATTAGCAGGACAGGCTTTACCCTCAAAAGTAAGTTGCGGCCCGTTTCAACGAGCCGCCACCGGTCATTTTCAATATTTCGATTCGCCGTTTCAGTGAGTGGATCAGCGGCCCGGCGCCACGAGGCAGAAGAAGGCGCCCTGCGGGTCCGTCGCATTGATGATCCAGCTGCCGCCGGGCACTTCCATGGGACCGACGACTATCTTACCGCCGCCCGCATTGACGCGTTCGATGGCGCTGTCGATCGCAGGCACGTTGAAGTAATAGCCCCAATAGCACATCGGCACATTGGCGGGTTTGGTCATCATGCCGCCGATCTGCTTCCCATGTTCGGCGAAGATGCGATAGGCGCCCATCTCGCCCATGTCGAAATCGTGGTCCTTGGTCCAGCCGAATATCTTCGAATAGAAGGCGAAGGCTTCCTCCATGTTGCCGCCCATCAGTTCGTGCCAGCCGATATGGCCGGGCGTATTCATGGGCAGTTCCGGCTGCGGGTTTTCCATCGGCAGCGGCGTCATGATGCCGAGGACGGCGCCATGCGGGTCGGCAACGATGGCGAAGCGGCCGATCGTCGGGATATCTTCCGGCGGGCGGCGCACCTGGCCGCCGTTTGCCTCGTAATCCTTCGCCGTCTGGTCGACGTCGTCAACGCAGACATAGCCCGTCCAATTTGGCGGAATGCCCTGCCCTTCGAGTTCGGCCGGGAACGTCATCATGCCGGCAACGCCGCGGCCGTCCGCCTCGAAGATGGTGTAGGGAGGCATCTCCCCTATCGTCATCTCCTTCGTCGTCCAGCCGACGACCGAGCCGTAGAATTTTTCAGCCGCCGCGGTGTCGGGCGTCATCAGTTCGCACCAGATGAATTTTCCATGTGTATCGGAAGCCATGATCTTTTTCCTTTTCGTGCGTGTGAGGTCGGGCTTGGTTCGGAATCACGGCTTGCGCGTGTAATGCGCCTCCATGAACTGCTTCCAACTGCCGTCCGGCTGCTTGGCCGCCGAGTTGAACGTGCGGTGATCGTCGTCGATGAAGATGATCTGCTCGCGGTAATCCTGTTCGGCACCTTTGTTCTCGAAATCGGGGCCGCGGGTGTAGAGGCTGAGCACCTTGCCGTCCGGCGAGGCATCGCCTTCATAGACCCACAGATGGTCCATCATCGAGCCGATCCAAGTGCCGACATATTTACCCTTGGTGGCATTGTAGCCGAGGGTGAGCATGGTGGTGGCGGCACCTCCGCCCGGCATTTCGCCGTTGCCTTCGGCCACGAACCAGATGCCGTGCAGCGACCGCACGATCTCTGTCCATTGCTGGTCACCGCTCATTTCGGGCGCGGTGACATCCCATACGCCCACCAGCTTTTCGAGGAAGCGATGCTCCTCCAGCACTTGTGCTTTTTCCATCATCCTTCTCCCTTGGGTGATGTTCGCAGGTTTCAGTGACGGGATTGCGTCTTCGGAGCATCCTCGTATTCGTCGTGGCGCTTGACGAAATCCATCGTGCCGTTTTCGTTTCGGCCTTTCGGCGCGCGGTCGAGGATCATCAACGTGCCGATCAACTCCTCCGGCCCACGAGCGTAGCTAGAGTAGGTGTGGAAGATTTCACCCTTCTCGTTCTTGTAAAAGGAGCTGATGCCCGGCAGTTCGTCATGGGCCTCGGCGGGATCGATCGCCGTGAAATTATAGAAGACCTTGTCCTTGGCGAGATCTTCCTTGGTGAAGGAGACGTGGTAGTCGAAATTGAAATCGCTGCCGAAGGACGAGACCCACGGGAATTTCCAGCCCATGCGCTTCTTGTAGGCCTCGATCTTGGCAAGCGGCGCGCGCGAAACCGCGACCCAGGTGACGTCGTGATGGTTGAGATGCGGCAGCGCGCCATCCACGTGGTCTGAGAGGAACGAGCAGCCGGGGCAGCCGGCCTCCCAATCGGGACCGAGCATGAAGTGGTAGATCATCAGCTGACTGCGGCCATCGAAGAGATCGGAAAGGCTTTTCTTTCCATGCGGCGTGTCGAAGACATAGTCCTTGTCGACCGTGACCCAGGGCATGGCCAGGCGCTCGGCATTGATCCTGTCTCTGAGATGCGTTTCTTCTTTCTCCTTCAGAAGAAGCGCACGGCGGGCTTCGAGCCATTGTTCACGGGAAACGACTTGATTCTGCATCGCTTGCGCCCTCCTCCGGCGCCGCCGGCTCGGACCGGCATTCGTTTTCATTCACTTGACTAAATACATTGATATCAATAGAAATAGAGCATGTCAAACGTGATAGAAATTCCCCTTTCGACGACACTGCTGGTGCGGGACACCTGCCTGTGCCTGCATGTTCAGCGCGCCGCTCGGGCGCTTGCGCGGCTCTTCGACGATGCACTTCGTCCGGTCGGCCTCACCAACGGGCAGTTCTCGCTGATGATGTCGCTCAACCGGCCGGAGCCGCCGCCGATGGGTCCCGTCGCCAATCTTCTCGCCATGGATCAGACGACGCTGACGGCGGCGCTGAAGCCGCTGCAGCGCCGTGGCTGGGTAAATGTGACGCAAAATCCGAAAGACAAGCGGGGGCGGCTGCTCAGCCTGACGCCGGAAGGCAAAGCGGTGCTCACCGCGGCACTGCCGATCTGGAAACGGACGCATGCGGCGCTGGACGAGATGCTGCCGGACGGCAGCGGCGACCGGCTGAGAAGCGATCTGCGGGCGCTGGCGTAATTAGCGCGTAATGCGCTGGTCGTTGCCGAAATCGCCCCTGGCAAAGCCGATCCGCATCTTCGGAAACTCGCACAGCGCCTGAACGCCTGTTGCTGAAAGCCGGATGCGCCACGTCTGACGCTCGACCGGCTCGCGGGCGCTGAAGGCTCTCGCCGTCAGGAGCGCGATATTTTTGCCGTGGTGCGGATCGCGGACGGATTCGTAAAGGATCGCCTCAGTGCCGATCGCGCGGGCAGAATCGGCAAGCGCCTGGCAGGGTTCGTAGTTCAGCGGATCGGTCCATGCCGGGCGGTCGCGGTTCAGCGGCGGCACGGTCAGATCGAGCGCGGCCTTCGTCGCGACGAGAGTCGCAAAGGCGGTGTATTCGGCCGCATTCGCAGGCAGCGGCGTTTCAGGCGAATCCGCGAAAAAGAGCAGGCGATAGAAGGCCATTTCGGCGAGCGCCGTCTCCACCTTTTCGGAAGCGTAGAAGACACCGAGCGTGCGCCCGGCCCTGCGGAAGCGCGAGCCGTGCGGATAGACGGCACCGTAGCGGAACGGCGTGGCGAGCAGATAATCGAGACCGGCGCATTCCGGCGGCAGCGCCGGCTTGCTTTCCTCAAGGAGTGTCTCGAGCAGCGCCTGCTCCTCCAGCGTATCGACGAGCTTCAGCGTGGAGATATGATGCTGCGCCTCCACCAACCGCCAGAAACCGCCGGAGGCCGCGCAGGTTTCAGACGAGAGCGCGGCGGGCGTCCAGATAGGCAAGGACATCGGTTAATCCGGAAATGCTGACGATCTTTTCGAGCGGTGCGGCGCCGAGCACCCCGTTGGCATTGCGCAGCCATTGCCTTGCAACCGCCTCGTCGCCACCGACGATCGCGTCGAGCGAGCGAAAGAGGCGGACAAGCAGGACCGCCAGCTCAAAGGACTTGCTGCCGCGCTCCAGCAAGTGATCCTGCCGCTTCATGCGCGAGACGGTGGCTTCCGACACGCCGAGAACGGCAGCGAGCACACGGGCACTGATGCCAAGCCGATCCGCGGCACTGACCGCCGCCTTGGTGATCACCGCGGCTTCGGAGGTCCTGCGGCTGTCCTGAAGGTGCAACGAGGTCATCGGCATATCCTTTCCTTGGAAAGAATATAGCGAATTTATTTCAGATGAAAAGAGGGCGGCTTGTTTCTTCGCCCCGGCGGGAAGAAATGCAGAGCGCAGCGAGGCGATGAGGGGCTAGCGGCGCAGAGTGAACGTCTGAGCGAAACAAGGGCCGCGTTTGCCGCGCCGCCCCCCTCATCTGTCCTGACGGACATCTTCTCCCCAATGGGGAGAAGGGGAAGTTCGATTTAAGCCACCGTGACCGGAACTTCGGTCGAGGTGCGCATGGCGTGGCTGTAGGGGCAGACGATGTGGGCGGCGGCGGCGAGCTTTTCAGCCTCGGCCTTGTCCAGGCCAGGAATATTGACGGTGAGCGCCACTTCGATGCCGAAGCCCGTACCGTCTTCGCGCGGGCCGATGCCGACCTTGGCAGAAACCGTGGTGTCCTCCGGAATCTTGACCTTCTGCTGGCCCGCGACAAATTTCAGGGCACCGAGGAAGCATGCGGAATAGCCGGCGGCAAAAAGCTGTTCGGGATTGGTGCCCGTTGCGCCGTCGCCGCCGAGTTCTTTCGGAACCGTCAACGTCACGTCGAGGACGCCGTTTTCCGAAACGGCGCGGCCTGCGCGGCCACCGGTGGCGGAAGCTTTGGTCGTATAGAGAATGGGCATGTCTGTCTCCTTTGCGTTGGGGTTGGATTTCGTATAATGCACAATTAAATTGTACGCAAGTGAATTTTGCAAATTGCATTCGGAATCTGAAAAGAGGAGAATTGCACCTCAAAGGAACAGGATCATGAAAGCGCAGATGGCAAAGACGATGGAAATCCCGGAAGAGGAAAAGCGCCTGGAAAAGCAGCTCTGTTTCGCGGTCTATGCGACGGCGCATGCCTTCACGCGCGCCTACAAGCCGATCCTCGACAAGGTGGGCCTCACCTATCCGCAATATCTGGTGATGCTCGTGCTCTGGGAAAAAGCCGAACTGCCGGTAAAGACGATCGGCGAGCAGCTCGACCTCGATTCAGGCACGCTCTCACCGCTGCTCAAGCGGCTGGAGCAGACCGGGCTGATCAAACGCACCCGGGACGCACGCGACGAGCGGCAGGTGATCGTTTCGTTGACGCCGAAGGGCCGGTCGATGAAGAGCGAGGCGGGAACGATCATGGCCGCCATCGGCCAGGCGGCCGGTTGTACGCTCGACGAGATGGCGGAAATCCGCGGAGCCTTGCAGAAGCTGCGCGGGAACCTGAATGCAGCGGTGTGAGAAATCGCCCGCGCCTTTAAGCGCGGGCATTGGCAGAAAAGGCCTACTCGGCAGCCTGATAGGCAGGGGCGCGCAGCGGTGATGTCCGCGGGCCGAGGGCGGCGAGAATTACGACCGCTACCGCAAGCAGCGCCGTGAAGGCCACGCCTGCCACATACGGATCCCAGCCGAAGGACGGTGCCGCACCGAAGACCGCCGAAGCGGCTGCGAGCACGATGCCGCCGCCGATCTGGAAGGCGGCAAAGAGCATGCCAGAGGCCAGGCCCGATTTGTCTTCCTCGACATCAGCGAGTGCTGCGACCTGCACGGAGGGATAGGTCAGCGCGTAACCAAGGCCGAGCGGGATCTGCGATAGGACGACGAGCAGGATCGGATTGATGTGGCCGACGGCCGCGACCCAGAGGACGTAGCTTGCTGCCTGCAGCGCCACGCCGAGCGCCATGAGACTCGTGGTGCCGCGGCTCTGCGCGATCGCGGCAAAACGCGGAGCCAGGAACATGACGAAGACGCCGCCTAAAGCGAAGCAGAAGCCGGTGGCGAAGGCCGACCAGCCGAGTTCGTTCTGATAATAGAGCGTCGCGATGAACTGAAAGCCGACATAGACGCCCTGAAAGAGTGCGGCGACGGCATTGGCATGGCTGAGTCTTGCCCGGCGGAACATGGCAAGCGGCACCATCGGATCGGCATGCCGCGCCTCAACGGCAAGGAAGAGCAGGATGAGGACGGCTGCTGCAGCCAGCGCGCCCCAGGTGGGAAAGGCACTCCAGCCCTCGGCTGCGGCGTTGGTGATCCCGAAGACGAAGAGCAGCAGGCCGGGGGTGATGGTCAAGGCGCCTGCCCAGTCGAAGCGCGGGCGGGCTTCACCACGGCGTTCGTCGGCAGGCAGGACGAAGGGCGCGATCGCCAGCGTGAGGATCGCCACCGGAGCGCCCATGACGAGCGTCGCCCGCCAAGTGAAGATGGTGGCCGCACCGCCGAGTACCATGCCGAGCACGAAGCCGGCGGCGCCGGTGGAGGAGAAGACGCCGAGCGCCTTGGCGCGGGCGCTGCCCTCCCCGAAGACGGATAGCAGAAGCGCCAAAGCGGCCGGTGCGGTGAAGGCGGCGGCGATGCCCTTGACCAGACGGGCGGCAATCAATGTCGGCCCGCTGTCGACGAAGCCGCCCGCGATACTCGTAGCCGCGAAGACGGCAAGCGACCAGAGAAAGACGCGGCGATGGCCGAAGACGTCTGCAACGCGGCCGCCAAGCAACAAGAAGCCGCCATAGCCGAGAACATAGGCGCTGACGGCCCATTGCAGCGAGGTCGCCGGCATGCCGAGTTCGGCCTGGATGGCGGGAAGTGCGACGCCGATGGTCGAAACGTCCATGGCGTCAAGGAAATTGGCGGCGCAAAGCAACAGCAATGCCAGCCCCGCCCCGTTTCGAGATTTTGTGAGAGTCATCGAGATCGTTCCTTTTGCTGCCGCGAGGTTGGGAGGAGGAGCGGCAGAGGAACGAGAAAATGTACAGCTCCAAACACTATTGCAAATTGATAGTAACCATGTCAGGTATTACTGATAATGATGAATGACGCGATCCTTCGGAAAATCGACTTGAACCTCCTGCTCGCCTTTTCGGTGCTGATGCAGGAGCGCAATGTCAGCCGCGCAGCCGAGCGGTTGCTGCTGGGCCAGCCGGGACTTTCGGCGGCGCTGCGGCGGCTGCGCGAAGCGCTCGACGACGAATTGTTCGTCCGCGTCGGGCGCGGCCTGCAGCCGACGCCGAGGGCGCTCGCCATCGCGCCGGCAATCGAGGATGCGCTTTCCGGTATCGAGCGGGCCATCCGTCCGCCCGCCGCCTTCGACCCCGCCGACTGGAAGGGCGAGTTCCGCATCGGCCTGTGCGACAATCTCGAATCGGCCTTCTTCGGCCCGCTTGCCGCGCGCCTGCGCGAACTGGCGCCCGGCGCCCGGCTGGTGGGCGTTGCCTTCCACAAACGCGAAGCTGCACGCCTGCTCGACGAGGGGGCTTATGATTTCAGCGTCTCGATCCACGATGAGCCCGCCTCCTGGCATATCCGCGAGCCGCTCTTCGACCAGCGTTCGATCTCGATCTACGATCCGAACCAGGTCAGGCTGAAGACGCCGATGAGTATCGAGGACTTCACGCAGGTAGATCATGTCGGCGTGTCGTTCGAAGGCAGCAACAGCTCGACCAATGTCGACGTCGCCCTTGCCCGCCTCGGCCACAGCCGGCAGGTGGTGGCAACGGTGCCGCGCTTTTCCGCCCTACCGACGGCGCTGCAAGCCATGCCGGCGATCGCAACGATCCCGGAATCGATTGCGCGCTGCATGGCCAAATTGCACGGGCTAACGGTCTCGGTCCCGCCGATCCCGCTGCCGGCCGAACCGGTGACGATGCTCTACCGGCGCGTCGACCGGGCAGATGGACGTTCCGTCTGGTTCCGGCGCCTTTTCCTCGAGGTTGCCAGCGCCGCCCTCGAAGCATCCGGCTGCAGCGTGGGTATTTCCAGGGCCGCCGCCTAGCTGCGCCGCCACCAGAAGCCTCTTCTTCTCCTTGAAATATAAAGCCTTTTCCGTAATTCACGAAATGTGTTTGGAATATTGAGGAACGTGAGTTAAAACGTTTGCGCGACGTGATTTGGGGCTGGACGATCACAAGAGGAGGCACCGGCCGTTGAGGGCGCGATACGCATTGGGCAAATCCATCTCCGGGATTCTCTTCGCCGGATTGGCTGCGACAGGGTGCACGACGGCCGCCAAGGCGCCGACACCGTCAACACGCACTTCTTCAATCGTAAAACCTACCGCAGCCAAAGTGACCTACAATTACACTGCGCGTGACCGCGACTGCCTGAAGCGCGCGATGTATTTCGAATCCGAGCACGCGGATCGCGATGGCTATATGGCCGTCGGAACCGTCGTGATGAACCGGCTCACCTCACCCGCCTATCCCGACACGATTTGCGAGGTCGTAGCGCAGGAAAGGCAGTTCGCCCCCGGCGTCATGACCAGGACCGTTGACGCGACGGCCGGACCGGAACTCGATTCCGCCGTGGACGGCATTTTGCGCGGGCAACGGCATCCCGGCGTGCAGAACGCGATGTTCTTCCACACCGAGGGCCTGAAATTTCCCTATCGCAACATGCATTATGTCGTGGAAGCGGGCGGCAATGTCTTCTACGAAAAGCGCGGCAGGGATGGAGCATTGCAAACGCCGGCACCGCTGCCTGCCTATGAAGTGGCGATGAACTACGTTTCCGACCCGCGGCTATCTGGCTCGGTCCAGTTCGCAGGCGTGCAGCCGTTTACGACGTCCGCACAAATCGACGTGCTGCTGCCGGAGAAGGGGCCAATCCCGGAGGCCATGCCCGATGTGGCGGCCACGCTGGCACCGGACTCCACCACGACCTCCGCAATTCCGGCCGCCGCTCCAGCGGCCCCAGATATCGTCATGCCGCCTGAAGGCGCGCCGATCGCGCTGCCGACGCCCCGCCCCGCCTACAACAGCGCAGGGCTGGCTTCCGGTCATCTGCCAACGGGCGGCTGAGGAAGGGCCTCCTCCCGAGACCGGAGGAGGCCGAGGTTATTCATCACTGCCAGACGACGACCGGCGTCTTGGGGGGGACGCGATCATAAAGGTCGATGATGTCCTGGTTCAGCAGGCGGACGCAGCCAGACGAGACAGCCTTGCCGATCGAGCGCCATTCCGGATTGCCGTGCAAGCGATAGAGCGTATCCTCGCCATTCGAGAAGATATAGAGCGCGCGGGCGCCGAGCGGGTTCAGGAGGCCGGGCTCCATGCCGCCGCGTTCGATCGAATATTTGGCGAGTTCCGGCTGGCGGGCCACCATCTCGTTCGGCGGCTTCCAGCGCGGCCACTTCTGCTTCCACTGGATGACGCCGCTGCCGGACCAGGCAAAGCCTTCGCGGCCGATGCCGACGCCGTAGCGCATCGCCGTGCCGCCCGGCTGGACGAGATAGAGGAAACGCGACGGCGTATCGACGACGATCGTGCCGGGGCGCTCGCCCGTCGGGTCGATGACCTGCTGGCGATAATAGCGCGGGTCGATCTCCTGATACGGAATGGCGGGAATCAGGAAGCCGCCGTCCTCGATGGGACCGTATATCACGTCAAGCTCGGCATCCGAGGGAGCGGGCGTCGTTTGGAAAGGGCGTGGAAAACGGAAACCGGCGGGCTGGACGCTCGGTGCCGACGTTGAGGCGCAGCCGGCGAGCGCGGAGGCCGCCGTCAAAGCCGAAAAAGAGAGAAAGCTGCGGCGGGAGAGAGATTTTTCGAGACTCATGCGCGGGACGGATTTCCTTCTGTCGCGGGGATGGCCGTCATACAGCACCCCGGTTGGTTCATTCAACGCCGGTGACGGGCAGAAATCTATCTGCCGCCGCCAAATAAACCATCCCTTCACGCAGTCGTGTCCCCGTGCGGGCAGACGATATCGCCTGCCCTGTTGCGCGGCTACATCACAACGATCTCGGCCTTTGCCGGAACGCGGTCGTAGAGATCGACGACGTCCTGATTCAGCATGCGCACGCAGCCCGACGAAGTCGCCTTGCCGATCGACTGCCAATCCGGTGTGCCGTGCACGCGATAGAGCGTATCCTGGCCATCCTTGAAGATGTACATAGCGCGAGCGCCGAGCGGATTTCCAAGGCCCGGGTTCATGCCGCCGTTCTCGGCCGCGAAGGGGCGGATATCCGGCTGGCGCGACACCATTTCGTCAGTCGGCGTCCAGCGCGGCCATTTCTGCTTCCATTGGATGATGCCGCGGCCCGACCAGGCGAAGCCCTCGCGGCCGATGCCGACGCCGTAGCGGATCGCCTTGCCGTTCGGCTCGACTAGGTAGAGATGGCGGGCTCGGGTATCGACGATGACCGTGCCCGGCCTTTCCTGCGTCGGGTAATCGACTTCCTGACGGAGATATTCGGAGCTCACGCGGCTAACCGGAATGGCAGGCAAACGAAAATCGCCATCGCGAAGCTCACCGTACAGGGCGGCGTTTACCGGATTGGTAACCGGCAGGCCGTAGGTCCGACTATAATTCGCACCCGGCAGACCGTAGGTCTGATTATACAGCGTTGGCGGCTCGATATCGCGCCTCTGCGGCACCGGCGTATCCACCGCCTTGACGCGCATCGGGTCGACACCGGGTGGACTATAGAAGACCGGCGACGTCTCCTGCACGAAGCGGGCCGGATCGGTCGCGCCCGTATCTGGGATGAGGATGTTGCAGCCACTTAGGCCGAGGGCCGCCACGGCAAGGCCGGCAAAGGGGAACACCCGGCGCGAAAATTCCATAAACCCACCCTTTATGCATGGTCAGCGGAGCGATATCTGGCGGGAGGATGGCATTTGCGGCTGGCGTGAAGCTGGCGGCGGCGGCCAGTTTCACGAAATGGACCATTACACGAGAACAACACCGTGGCCGTAGACGGCCGCCAGTTCGCGCACGAGCTGTGCTTCATGTTCGGTGAGCTTGCGGACATCGACAAAGCGCCAGTTGCGCTCATAGAGCGCAAAGGCTTCCTTTGCGGAAATGGCACATTGAGGATCGCGATCCATCAGGAGCGATTTCAGCTCCGGAAAGTCGTTCGGAATGATCTCGTCTGTCATCTGCTCAGTCATGCAGCCAATATAGTCCATCGCGTCCAAAATTGCAGTACCTTGTCAGAACATCCTGCGCTCAGGCAGACTCGCCTGAGCGCAGATAAGACACTCTAATTTCAACAGCCGCCGTGGGTTCCGGTTCCGATAGCGTCGTAGCTGCTTATACCGGCAACGGCTTGCCGGCCTGCTCGCTGACGATGTACTCGGCGTACCAGTTCGGCCAGCCCTCATCGTGCTCGCCCGTCAGCTTCTCGTGCTCGCCATGCGCGGCTGCCGCACGCTGGAGCGCGGCTGAAAGCTCCGTCGGCGAGGTGAAAGTCGTGGCGTCCGCATCCACGCGCCCGGGCAATCGGGCGGTGATCTCCTGGAGCAGCCAGCCGTTGCCGTCCGGATCGCTGAACGAGGCGAACGAGCGGTAGCTACGATGTTCGGGATCCCGGCCGCTGAGCCGGAGCCGCCCGAACAGGTAGGGTTCGTCCGTGCCGGCATACAGGCCGCCAGCATCGTGGAACACCTCGCTGATCTCGACGCCGCGATCAAGGAGCTGGTTGCGGGCTGCCTCGATGTCGGAGACGATCAGGTAGAGGCCCTGAGCGGAGCCTGGCGCTGCTGCGGTGACGTTTTTGCCGAAGATGACCGAGCCATTGGAGCCCGGCGGCGTGAACTGAATCACTCGGTAATCATCGCCGGAGGCGTAGTCGGCGTCGAGCCGCCACCCGAGGTTCGCGTAGAACTCCTTGGCACGATCCACGTCCAAAACGGGGATGACGACAATCTCGAGCTTCATGTCGATGGTCGGAACTCTCGGGGTCTCTATTACAGTTTCGCTATGCACCTGGGTATTGCTCATGTCGAGCTCCTTCGGTTTGGGTGCTTTTGAGAGTGGCGAAAAATGCAAAGCGAGTGGAACACAGCGCAGGCGCGCAGTCGAATCAATTATCCTTCGGCTTTGGCGGGCTCATGCCGCCACACTGCGGAAAAAGCGGATGCTTTGCTCAATCTCGGCAGGAAGCGCCGAGGTGTGGTTTCCGGCGGCCGTATCCGCCTCGATGTGGATGCCGACGGCACGGGCGCGGCGGGCAAGCAGGCCGGCACGATCGTTGAAATGATCCTCTTCCGTGCCGTGAACGACGCGCACCGGGCATTTGAAGCTCTGTGCGTAGCAGAGCGCCGAGCGAACCTCGAATTCATGCCTGTTGCCCTCATCGAAGCGGATGTCCTGCGGATAGCGGTTGAAGAAGCGGAAGGCGTCCGGATTGCCGGAAATCGGCGCGGCGGCGCGGAAACGGTGCGTACTCATGGCGGCAAGCATGGTCAACGTGCCGCCGATGCTGTGGCCAGCGACAAACAGCCGGTTCGGATCGACGCCGGGCAGATGCGCCAGCCGGTCGGCGGCGGCAAGAACGTCGTCCACCTCGTCATAGAAGCCGGAAAAATTGCCCATCTGGCCATTTTCGCCACGGACGGATGGCATCAGCACCACGAAACCTCCATCGGCATAGGGCTTCAAGAGTTGCCACTGGCCGACCCCCATGGCATTGCCGCCATGAAGGAAAAGCACGCCAGGCTTTGCGTGGCGCCCGCGTTTGTATTTGCTGATCCAAGCGGCCAGTTCGAGCTCGCCGCCGGCGTGGGAGCGGTAGAATATCTGCTCGCCGTCCGGTGGTGCGGCCAAGGCCTCGTATTTGTCCGGCGCAGGACCTTTTTGAAGCAGCCTGGTGCGGAAACGGTGGCGGACCTTGGCATAGTCGCGGGCGATCAGGCGCGGCTGATCAGGAACATTAAAGGCGGAGGCTGCGTGGGGCAGCACGAGAGCGCCTGCGATACCGGCGAGTACAGCGCGGCGTTGGTGAAAAAAGGCATTTCGATCGTCGAAGGACATGACACAGCACCCAACAACCCCCGGGGCATTCAAATATCTGCACCGGAACGCGGCTGCGGCCAATACACATTGCGTTGAACATCCGGCCCTGCGTCATTGTCGCGCAGGCAGCGCTATTCAATGGCTTTCGCGTCTATCATCGCGACCAGCGTTTCAAGGCGGTCGGCCTCGTAGGACGGTTTGTCGGGGCGCAGCCGGGAGATGCGCGGAAAGCGCATTGCGACGCCTGACTTGTGCCGCGTCGAGCGATTGATGCCTTCGAAGGCGACCTCGATGACAAAGCCGAAATCCCGGTCGGCCCGCACGGCACGCACCGGGCCGAAGCGCTCGGTCGTGTTGTTGCGGACGAACTTGTCGAGCAGTTCCAACTCCTGGTCGGTGAAGCCGAAATAGGCCTTGCCGACGGGCACCAGCTGTTCGCCGTCCGGCGTCTCTGTCCAGACGCCGAAGGTGAAATCGGAATAGTAGCTCGAGCGCTTCCCGTGGCCGCGCTGGGCATACATCAGGACCGCGTCGACGTTGTAAGGATTGCGCTTCCACTTGAACCACGGCCCCTTCATGCGGCCCGCTTGATAAATGCTGTCGCGGCGCTTGATCATCACGCCCTCGATGACCGGATCAGGCGGAGAAGCCCGCAGGTCGTCCAGTTCCTCCCATGTGGAAAAGGCGACGAGTGGCGAAAGGTCGAAACGATCGTGCGGCGCCTGCTCGATGATTTCCGAAAGCCGGTCGCGGCGGTCGATGAAGCTGTTGCCGCGAATATCCTCCTCGCCGTCGAACAATAGGTCGTAGGCTCGGATGAAGGCCGGATATTCCTCCAGCGTCTTCACTGTCACCGTCTTGCGGTTCAGGCGCTGCTGGAGGTCGGAAAAAGTTCTCGTCGGGCTGTTCGAGCGCGCCGTGCCGCCGACGAGCAGTTCGCCGTCGATTACGCCGTTGAAGCTGATCGATTCCAGAATGTCCGGGAAGGCATTGGAGATATCGTCGCCGGAGCGCGAATAGATCTTGCGCGTTTCGCCGGAGCGGGAAAGCTGCACGCGGATGCCGTCCCATTTCCATTCCGCCGCGTAATCCGCCGGATCGAGCTTGGCAAGATCGTTCTCCTCCACGGGATGGGCGAGCATGACGGAGTGGAAGATCGCCGGCGTCGCCAGCACGGGCTTGCCGCCCCTGCCCTCCAGCCATTCGAAGAGCGATTCATAGGGCGGCTCCAGACCGTGCCACAGGGTCTCGATCTCGGTCACGTCCTTGCCGCCGAGATCGGCCAGCGCCTGCTTGGCAAGCCGCGCCGAGACGCCGATGCGCATGGCGCCGGTGGCAAGCTTGATGAAGGCGAAGCGGCCGGAGGGATCCAGGCGGTCCAGCGTATCGCGGACGAAGCTGCGGACTTCGGTGCGCCCGAGCGAATTCATGCGCGTGACAACCTCGCCGAGGCGCGGCTGGACGAAAGCAGAGCGCTCGACGTCCCTTTCATTGTCCCACACGAGCGAGATTGTCTCGGCGAGGTCGCCGACATAGTCGTAGGAGTAACGGAACAGCACCTCGTCCATGCGCTCGAGCACGAGATCGCGAAGCATGGCAGGCTTGACGTTGCGCACTTCGAGCGTGCCTGCGATCGCGGCAAGGCCGTAGCCGCGGTCCGGGTCGGGTGTGCCGCGGAAGTAGTCGGTCAAGAGCTTCAGCTTGCCGTTGCGGCTGGGCGTCAGGACGAGACGGTCTAGGAGGTCGGCGAAGGGTTTCATGGAGCCGCTCCAGCGGGTTCTGAAAACCCCTCCACAACCCCTCCCCACAAAGGGATGCGGCTCAGCTGCCGCGCCCACCGCACACCATTCGCAGCGATGCAGCGCGAGGCAGCGCGGTATTGGAGCAGGAGGGAGCCGCGTCCTTGCCCCTCCCCCTTGTGGATTGGGGAGGGGCCTTCAGAAATAATCCAGCACATTCCTCAATCCCCCTCATCCTCATAGCCCACCAAATGCAACGGCCTCGCCTTGATGCCCCGCAGCTCGCACCAGCGGACCAGGGCCTCTTCGCGGCCGTGGGTGACCCAGACTTCGGCGGGGGAAAGTTCCGTGATCGTCTCAGTGAGTTCCGGCCAGTCGCAATGATCGGAAATCACCAGGGGAAGCTCGACGCCCTGCTGCTTGGCGCGCTGGCGCACCATCATCCAGCCGGAGGCGAAGGCCGGGAGCGGTTCGTTAAAACGGCGCGCCCAGCGGTCGGCAAAGGCTGACGATGGCCCGACGACGACTGCTCCCTTGAAGACGGATTTGTCGCGGCTTTCAATGGTTGCAGGCCGCAAGTCGCCGAGATCGATACCCTGCCCGGCGTAGTAGTCGCAGAGCTGCTCCATGGCGCCGTGGATATAGATCGGCTCGCCGTAACCGGCATCCCGCAGCAAGCGGATGACGCGTTGCGCCTTTCCGAGCGCATAGGCGCCGATCAGATGCGTGCGCTCCGGAAACTGCCGGAGCGAGGCAAGCACCTTGCCGATCTCCCCCATCGGATCAGGATGGTGAAACACCGGCAGCCCGAAGGTCGCTTCGGTGATGAAGACGTCGCAGGGCACCGGTTCATAGGCAGCGCAGGTCGGATCCGGGCGGCGCTTGTAATCGCCGGAAACGACGATGCGCGTGCCGTTCTTCTCGACGGCGATCTGGGCGGAGCCGAGGACATGGCCTGCCGGATGGAAGCTTACCTTGACGCCGTTCAAATCCAGCTCTTCGCCGAAACTGACGGCTTGCTCGCTGCCGGAGAACCCGTCGCCACAACGCAGACGCATGATGTCGAGCGTCTGGCGGGTGGCGAGAACATGCCGGTGGCCCG
Source organism: Rhizobium sullae (assembly GCF_025200715.1). Taxonomy (NCBI): domain Bacteria; kingdom Pseudomonadati; phylum Pseudomonadota; class Alphaproteobacteria; order Hyphomicrobiales; family Rhizobiaceae; genus Rhizobium; species Rhizobium sullae. The sequence goes on along the minus strand of NZ_CP104143.1, from coordinate 625,465 downwards.
GGCGGGCATGATCGGAATGGCCGTGGGTGACGAGCGCCCGCTCCACCGGCCGCACCGGATCGACATAGAATCCCCCGTCGGGGCAATAAAGCCCTTCGGGAGCCGGAAAAAGCAGAGCATCGGGTCGCATCATGAGACGGAAGATAGCGGGAAACCGGCCAAGAGCCAGTAGCTTACTGCAATTCCATCGGCCTGCCGCCGTGCTGCTCCGTGCCGCAGATCGACCCGAATCTCGCTCTAGCGATTCGCCACATTCGTTTGAAGGAAACCGATTTGAAAAAGAAATTGCGTTTTGGCATAGCGGCAATCGCTGTCTTCGTCGCAGCCGTTTATCTGAACAATACCGATTTTTTGGCATCGCACCGGGATGGTAAGCCGGTGCTGCTGGCGCATCGCGGAATCGCGCAACGTTTCGACGAACGGGATTTGACGAACGACACCTGCACGGCGGCGCGTATGCTGCCGCCGAAGCACGACTATCTGGAAAATACCATCCGCTCGATGCAGGCGGGATTCGATGCGGGCGCGGACATCGTCGAGGTCGATGTTCATCCGACGACGGACGGGCAATTCGCGATCTTCCACGACTGGACGCTCGATTGCCGCACGAACGGGCACGGCGTCACCCGCGAGCACTCGATGGCGGAGATGAAGGCGCTCGATATCGGCTATGGCTATACCGCCGACGGCGGAAAGACCTTTCCTTTCCGCGGCACCGGCGTTGGCCAGATGCCGACGCTTGCCGAAATGCTTCAGACGTTTCCGGACAGGCGGCTGCTGATCAACGTCAAAAGCCGGGATCCATCCGAGGGCGAGAAACTGGCCGCCGTCCTCAATGCCCTGCCAGCCGAGCGCCGGGAACTGATCATGGTTTATGGCGGCGACGAGCCGATCGATGCGGTGAGGCGGCTGGCGCCGGACATCCGGACGGCATCGCGAACGAGCCTCAAATCCTGCCTGCTCGGCTACATCGGCTACGGCTGGACGGGCATCCTGCCGGAAGCCTGCAGGAACACGATGATGCTCGTGCCGGTCAATATCGCGCCGTGGCTCTGGGGCTGGCCGGACCGTTTCCTCAATCGCATGGAGGGTGGAAACAGCTTGGTCTTCGCACTCGGCCGCTATCGCGGTGGCGATTTTTCGACGGGAATCGACACGCCGGAGCTGCTGGCAAAGCTGCCTCCCGGTTATTCCGGCGGCATCTGGACAAACGAGATCGAGGCGATCGGTAAGCTGATGGGAAATTAGGCTGCGCAAGATACTTCGCGGCAAGGATTTTGTGCCAGAACAGGTATTCGGTTGGCAGGAATGGTGCCTCCAGTTGGCGAAAGGGTCCTCGATGTATCTGCGGCGCACTTTGCTTAGCTTTCTCGGCATGGCGCTTGCCATGCCAATGGCTGGCCGTGCGTTTGCGGAATCAAAACCGGCGTTACGCGGGGCGCTAGATGCCTCCGGCGCCGCAGGAAACAGGTTGCAGGCCCTGATCAACGAGGCGGCGCGGAGCGACACGCCGCTTTATCTTCCGGCCGGGACCTATGAGGCCGCAAACCTCGTGCTGCCGGATAATACCCGTATCATCGGCGTTCCGGGCGCTTCGCGGATTTTGCATCGAGGCAGCGTCAATTCGGCGGAAGGCGCGCGGCGGATCGAGTTGTCCGGCGTCGTCATCGAGGGACATGGCGCGATGATAGAGGAGAACAATGCCGGCCTCGTGCAGTTGACTGGCGTTGCCAAAGTGCAGATCGACAACTGCGAAATCCGCGGCAGTGACAAGCACGGCCTGCGCTTGGAGCGCTGCGGCGGCCAGATCGAACGCAGCCGCCTTTCGGGGGCGGCGCAGGCAGGCATCTTCGCAGTCGATTCCACCGGGCTTGCGATCGCCGGAAACGCGGTTGCCGATTGCGGCAATGGCGGCATTCTCGTTCACCGCTGGGACAAGGGCGAGGACGGCACCGTCGTTACCGGCAACCGCGTTATCCGCATCCGGGCGGATGACGGCGGCACGGGACAGAACGGCAACGGCATCAACATCTTCCGCGCCGGAGGCGTGATGGTCGCCAACAACCATATTGCCGATTGCGCCTTTACGGCCGTTCGCGCCAATTCCGGCGACAACGTGCAGATCACCGGCAACCAATGCCTGCGCTCCGGCGAGACGGCGATCTATGCCGAATTCGATTTTCAGGGCGCCGTCATCTCCGGCAATCTCGTCGACGGAGCGGCGAACGGCATCTCGATCGCCAATTTCAACGAAGGCGGAAGGCTTGCGGCGATCACCGGCAATATCGTGCGGAACCTGAGGCGCGACGGCCCTTATAAAGCCGAGGTCGGCTTCGGCATCGGAATTGGCGCTGAAGCCGACACGGTCATATCCGGCAATGTCATCGAAGGCGCGCCGCTCTGGGCGATGCAGCTCGGCTGGGGGCCGTATCTGCGCAATCTCGTTGTCACCGGAAATGTCGTGCGCAAGGCGCCTGTCGGCTGCGCGGTTTCCGTAGCGGAGGGAGCGGGCGCGGCGCTGATTGCCGACAACATCTTCCAGGACATGAGCGAGGGCGCGGTCTTCGGCTTCGAATGGGAGAAGAAAGTCTCCGGGGACCTCACGAAGACCGGGAGCGCGCGATACCCGCATCTCACCATCGAGCGGAACCGCAACAGCTAAGACGCATCAAAAGCTTTCATTGGTCCATCAGGATCAACCGCTTTCGCTTCGCCCGGCAGCGCTCTAATTTTGCGCATAACGTTCAAGGAGCAACAGACATGCTGACAATCTACGGCGTTTACCGCTCGCGCGCCGCGCGCGTCTACTGGATGGCAGGAGAGCTCGGTATTCCGTTCAAATCCGTGCCGGTGATCCAGGCGAGACGGCTTGCCAATCCCCTGGCGCCCGACGCGCCGCTCAACACGCTCTCGCCGGAATTCGTGACCGTCAACCCGATGGGGATGATCCCTTCGATCAAGGACGGCGACCTCGTGATGCATGAGTCATTGGCGATCAATCTTTACCTCGCCCGCAAACATGGCGGGCTGCTTTCCGGCCAAACCGTCGAGGAGGACGGTTTTTTGACGATGTGGACCATATGGGCGCTGGCGGAACTGGAGCCGCATACGGTGAAGATCGTCTATATCTACGACGACGGGCACGAGAACACGGACACAGGAAAGGCCACGATCGACGTCGCCTGCCGCTCCATGAAGCGCCCGCTCGCCGTCCTGGAAAGGCAGCTCACCGACAAGGACTGGATCGTCGGCGACCGCTTTACGGCAGCCGATCTCAATGTTGCGGAAGTGCTGCGGTACGGCCAGACGGAACAGGCGCTGTTCGAGGCGCATCCAAAGGTCAATGCCTGGCTGAAGCGCTGCCAGTCCCGCCCAGCTTATCTCGCCATGCAGGCGACTCGCTCGAAAGAGCCGGTCTGAACCAGATCGCGCCGGCTTAATCGCTCTATCCCGAGTGGTTGGATTTCCAATCGAGCCCAATGTCTAGCGTCGGCGCGCTGTGCGTCAGCCAGCCGACCGAGATCAGATCGACGCCGGACGCGGCGATTGCACCGGCGGTTTCCGGCGTGACCCGTCCCGAGGCTTCGGTGATCGCCCGCCCGGCGACGATTTCGACCGCCTCGCACAGCTCACGCGGCGCCATGTTGTCGAGCAGTACGGCGTCGACGCCGGCCTCCATCGCTTCACGCAACTGATCGAGCGTGTCGACTTCGACTTCGACCTTCACCATGTGGCCGGCGCCGGCCTTGGCCCGGCGGATGGCCTCGGCGACGCCGCCTGCAATTGCGACATGATTATCCTTGATCAGTACGGCATCGGCGAGCGCAAAGCGGTGGTTCACGCCGCCACCGGCGCGCACGGCGTATTTCTCCAGCGCGCGCAGCCCCGGTGTTGTCTTGCGGGTGCAGGCGACAGAGGCTTTCGTGTCCTCGATCGCGGCGACGATCCCGGCCGTCACCGTGGCGATGCCCGAAAGATGGCCGAGAAAGTTCAGCGCCGTCCGCTCGCCCGTCAAAATGGCGCGCGAGGGACCTTCGATCGTAGCGATGACCTCGCCGGGTTTCACCGCCGCGCCGTCCTCGACATGACGAGCCATGACGACCGCGGAATCGACAAGCTGGAAGGCAAGATCGGCTGCATCAAGCCCGGCGATCACGCCCTGCTGGCGAGCCATCATGACGACGGTGGAGCGATGATCGGCCGGAATGACGGCCGCCGAGGTGATATCACCGGCAAGACCGAGATCTTCCAACAGCGCGTTACGGACAAGCGGCTCGATCAGCAGCCGCGGCAAGGGAGTAAGCGTCATGTCAAGCGCTCCTGGCAAGGTGATTGGATGCGACGGCCCGCGCAAAATTCAAAACATGAGAGAAATTCATCTTTCGGCGTTTGGAATGCGCATGCTTGAGCGGGAAGTCGGTTCGTGCATGGGCGCCGCGCGATTCCGTCCGCAGCGCCGCGAAGGCGGCAATCAGCAGCGCGACGGTGGCGGGATCCGTCGCCGGCCCCTCCTCCTCGATGAAGGGCAAAAGAGCGCCGATCGCGCTGTGGATCGTGCCGCCGTGCCGCAGCACGCCGAGATGGGCGGAGACAATCCGCCGGATCGGCGATGCGTCGGGCCGCGGCGGCAGCGGTTCGATCACCGTTGGCCGCAGGGATGTCGCCGTACCGGCGATATCCCCGGCCGAGCGCATGCCCATGACCGCGGCTTCGAGCAACGAATTGCTGGCAAGCCGATTGGCGCCGTGGAGGCCGGTCGAGGCCGCCTCGCCCGCAACCCAGAGGCCGGGAACGGAGCTGCGGCCGTTCTCATCCGTGGCCACGCCGCCCATGTGGTAGTGCACAGCCGGGGCGACAGGGATCAGCTGACGCGCCGGATCGATCCCCGCATCGCGGCAGAGAGTATCGATCACCGGAAAGCGGCTTGCGAAGCGAGCGCCGAGCGCCTCTCGGGCATCGAGATAGACCTTGCCGCCGCGCGCAATCTCGGCGCTGATCGCGCGCGCCACCACGTCGCGCGGCGCAAGTTCGGCAGCAGGCTCACCCGCCATGAAGCGCTCGCCGAGCTCGTTGATGAGCACAGCTCCCTCGCCGCGCACCGCCTCGCTGACGAGCGCCAGCGGCCGTCGCTTCGAGCGGAGCGCCGTCGGGTGAAATTGGACGAATTCCATATCCGCAAGCTCGGCCCCCGCCCTTGCCGCAAGCGCTATGCCCTGCCCGAAATTGCCGACGGGATTGGTGGTCGCCTCGTAAAGTCCGCCTACACCGCCGGTAGCGAGCAAGACATGCGGCGTCGACACGATGAAAGCCTGTCCGCCGGACGCGCATAGGACACCGCCAATCGCACTGTCTGCGAGAAGCAGGCGCCGGACCTCGAAATTGGCGAGTACGGTGATCGACGGCGTGTCCGAGACGGCCTGTACCAGCGCGCGGATGATGGCAGCACCCGACCCGTCGCCTTCGGCATGTACGATGCGCGGGCGGGAATGGGCGGCCTCCAGCCCGAGTGCAAGCCGACCTGCGGCATTCCTGTCAAAGCGGACGCCGTATTTCTCCAGCGCGGCGATCATCGCTGGCGCTTCGCTTACGATGCCGGCGGCAACCTCCGGATCACACAGGCCGTCACCGGCGGAAAGCGTATCGGCAAGATGCAGGACGGCGCTGTCACCCGCACCGATGCTTGCCGCGATGCCTCCCTGCGCCCAGGCACTCGAAGTTTGAGCGCCGAGGGCGGCTTGCGTGATCAGCACGACCGGCTGCGGCGAAAGCGTGAGCGCCGCCATCAGCCCGGCAATGCCGCTGCCGACGATGACAGGGCGGCCGGCAAGATGCGTCAGGATTTCGGTCATATCGCCAGCATCCTTTCCACGGCCCGCCGCGCAGCGACGGCGATGGCGGGGTCGACGGTGACTTCGTGGCGGTTTTCTTCCAGCGCCGTGCGGATATTCGAAAGCGTGATCCGCTTCATGTGCGGGCAGAGATTGCAGGGGCGGATGAACTCGACGTCGGGGTGATGGACGGCGACATTGTCGCTCATCGAACATTCGGTGAGCAGCACGACGCGCGCTGGGCGCTTTTTCCCAACATAATCGGACATGACGGCCGTGGAGCCGGCGAAATCCGCTTCCGCGACGACATCCGGCGGGCATTCGGGATGGGCGAGCACGGTGACGCCGGGATAGTTTTCGCGAAGCTGGCGGACGTCATCGGCATTGAAGAGCTCGTGCACCTCGCAGTGGCCGTGCCAGGCGATGATCTCGACATCGGTTTCCTTCGCAACGTTGCGGGCGAGATATTCGTCCGGGATCATCAGCACGCGCGGCACGCCGAGCGATTCGACCACCTGCTTGGCATTGCCCGAGGTGCAGCAGATATCCGAAGCGGCTTTCACCGCCGCCGAGGTGTTCACATAGGTGATGACCGGGACGCCGGGATGAGCCTGCCGCAACAGCGCGACATCCTCTGGCGTGATCGAATCGGCCAGCGAGCAGCCGGCGCCCATATCGGGAATGAGCACCGTCTTTCCGGGATTGAGGAGTTTTGCCGTCTCGGCCATGAAATGGACGCCGGCAAGGACAATGACCTCGGCATCCACCTCGATCGCCTTGCGGGCCAGCGCCAGACTGTCGCCGACGATGTCGGCCACGCCGTGGAATATTTCCGGCGTCTGGTAGTTATGGGCGAGGATGACCGCGTTGTGGCGGCGCTTCAGATCGAGGATCGCTTCGACATCATCCTGGAAGCCCAACCATTCCGCCTTGGGAATGACGCGGCTGACGCGGTCATAGAGAGAGGACGCGGACACGGGAGAATTCATGGCGAGCTCCTTTATACTCCAAATGAGTATATATAGGGCAAAGCTAATTATTCTCGATTTGAGTTTATGTCAAGCGCGGGAGAGTGGGAGTTTCGAGCCGGACAGCGCGCGCTCTTCGAGAACGGCATGCCGATAACGGAAGAGCTTTGCTGGGCGGCCGCCAGTTTCGCTCGCCATCTCGCCGGTTTCCTCGATCAGTTGCTGCTGGTCGATCAGCCGGCGGAAATTCGGCTTGTGGAGCGTCAGTCCCGCCAGTGCCTCGACGCTGCGCTGAAGCTGTAGCAGCGTGAAGCTCTCCGGCATGAGCTCGAAGACGACCGGGCGATATTTGATCTTCGCCCGAAGCCGGGCGATGCCGGTCGCGAGAATCCGCCTGTGATCGGCAAACATCCGGCGGCCCGGGTTTTCCGCTCCAGTTGCGCCTGCCTCCGCGACCAGGCCCGCCTCATACAAGAGCTCGTAGCGCTGCAGGGCAAGATCTTCGTTCCAAACCGCGCCATCCAGGCCGAAGGTGAAGGCGACCCGGCGCTTGCGGTGCTCCTGCCAGGCGGCATCGGCCGTTTCCCAGCGCCGCAGCCGGTCGACAAGCGCATCGAAGACCGGCGGCTTGCCTTTGCGGTGGTCTTCCCACGGAAAATACTCGTACCAGCTATGCCAGCCCGCACGCCCCGCACCCGGCGCCGGGTGCTCCCGCACGAGCCCCAGATAGCTGATCGAGATCGTTCGTCCGCCGAGGATCTCGTTCTGCCGGTCGCGATCGGCGAATGTATAAAGCTGCTCGAGATAGCCGACCGGATGCGCCGTCTGCTCCTGGATCCATTCCCGCAGGCCGCTCTGCAGCGTGCGGTGCCCCATCTCGAAGGAGCCGGAAGGCAGCGCCTCACCGGTGCTGACCGTCATGACGCGCGGGTCGTCGCCGGTGACGGCGGCAAGGACTGCGATCAGTTCTGCGTGGGCGACGCCAATGGGCACGGGCGAAGATCATCCTCTGTCAGTGCAGTTGTCTGGACAGCTTTGCCACACATGTCAGGCAAAGCCAATGCAGGCGCGAGTACGCAATCCGGCCAGTCCAGCTTCAAGAAAAGAGCTTCACCGTTCCGGCCATCTCCTCGCGAATCCAGGCCTTGAAGTCCCTCACCTTCTTCGGCTCCCGCGCACCTTCGGCGGTCACGAAATAATGCCCGAAGCCGGTCTTCGCGCGGATGCCGAAGGGGACGGCGAGCTGGCCGGCCTGCAGCGAATAATCCGCGAGCGTCTGCCAGGCGAGCATGACGCCCTGCCCGGCGATGGCCGCGTCAAGACAGAGCGAAGCATCGTTGAAAACATGGCGCGTTGCCGGCGCCGAGCCCGAGAGTGCTGCCTCGCGCATCCAGACCTCCCAGCCGAACATGGCACGGCCATCGATGACAGCCGGCAGCTTCAGGATATCGGCCGGCGCCGTCAGATCGCGCGCCATCTGGGGCGCGCAGACCGGAAACACTTCCTGCTCCAGAAGCAGTTCAGCCTTGACGCCCGGCCACTCTCCCGCACCGACACGGATGCCGATATCGACATCAGAGGCCGAAAGGTTGATGAGGTTCGTGGTCGCATCGAGACGCAGCTTGATATCCGGGAAACGCGCCGCGAAGCGATCGAGCCGCCAGACGAGCCAGCGGGCAGCAAAAACCGGAGCGACGGAGATCGTCAGCACCGTATCGTCGCGGCGCTGTGCGATCAAGACGGCCTGCGACATGCGGGCAAGGCCTTCCGTCAGGGCGGCAAGCACGGGCGCGCCCGCTTCCGTTATCACCATGCCCTTCGGCGTCCGCTCGAAGATCAGCTGGTCGAGCTGTCCCTCCGCTTTGATGACCTGCTGGCTGACGGCGCCGACCGAGACGCCGAGCTCCTCGGCGGCAAGCTGCAGCGAGCCGAGACGCCCGACGGCTTCCAGCGCGCGCAGCCCGTTTAAATGCACCGAGTTGAGATTCCGCATATAGCTTTTCTATAATGCATCACTGGTAATCTCAATTGAAAAGGTTCCTCATGGCTCCGATATTGGGATCATCAACGATGATCGGAGCGCTTGCATCGGTGAGGCAGTTTCGCCCCGGCTCTGCGCATTTCCGAACCAGAGAAAGCGAGGCATACCATGTCATTGCTGAAGTTTTTCTTGAGCAACTCATGCGACGCGAAGGCTTCCGAGGGCGAGGACCCGCTGTCGCATCCGGAGATCGCCACGATGTCGCTGCGGCAACTGGCCGACCTGCCTTTCAACTTTCCGGCGCCGAAGCCGACGCGCTACGAAGTGCGGCCGCTTTCGAAATGAGTGTGATTTTCGTGGGAGCCTTTCCACGACGACGGTAATGGCTTGGCTCTACCAGTCCTCTTCCCCCTCATTCCTGTCCTTGCGACAGGAATGAGGGGGAAGAGAGGGCAGCGCAAAAATGCTACGCCGTGCTTGCCGCTCCCTTGCCCTTGCCTGCTATTGACGTGCCGAGGGTGCCTCCGCCTCGCCTGACGTGATGAAGAGGCAGCAAAAACCCTCCCTCACCCCTTTTCAATCGTCAGCGCCCGCTGCACCGCCGGGCGGTCCATCATGCGGGCGTAGTGGGCGGTGGCTTTGGCGAAGCGCATGGGGTCGACGCCGTCGCCGCGCAGCCAGCCGGTCATGGTGAAGAGATAGGGATCGGCGACGGAATACTGCTCGCCCATAACCCAGGGACCCTCGAGCATCGTCTCCTCGATCAGCTCAAAGCTTTCCGCCATGGTCTGCGGCACCTTGGCCTGCATGGCCTCGTGCGCGGCGGGATCGTCGGCCCAGCGGGAGCCGCGCCGTTTGTGTGCATGGTTCACATGCACGGTCGAGCAGAGATAGTTGTTGAAGGCCTGCAGGCGGGCGAACTCGAAGGGGTCGTCGAGCGGCGCAAGCCTAGCCGCCGGGGCAGTCTGCGCGATGTAGGAGAGGATCGCCGGCGTTTCGGTGACGATGCCGCGATCCGTGACGAGCGCGGGCACCCGGCCCTTCGGGTTGATCTTCAGGTATTCCGGAGATCGCTGCTCATTGTCCTGGAAGCTGATCTTCCTTGCTTCAAAGGTAAGGCCGGATTCCTCCAGCGCGATAAGGCTTGCCAGCGCACAGGTGCTTGGCGCGAAATACAATGTCAGCATGATCGAGACTCCATTTCGGGAGGTTTATATAGCGCAGCCGTCACGCCGTGCCCATGGCGGAAATCGGGGCCGCTGCCAGCCCCGGCCCGATCATGCGGCTCACCCGCAGCCCGGCACGTCTTCCAGCTTGTACCAGACCGGAATGCCGCGCTCGCGGGCGATACGGACGTCGTTGTCGGCACCCTTGGAGTCCCCCGGCAGCCGCAGCACGCCCTCGCAAAGCTGCAAAAGGCGGTGGGCGACCGGGTGGAAGATTCCCTCGTAGAGATCGTCACCGATCGACTTGCCGCCGGCTGCATTCCAGACCGGCAGGGCCACCCATTCGCCGATCATCGGCACATGACCCGCCTTGAAGAGCGCGTAGGACGGCTCCTCCAGCCGCTTCAGGTTGGCCGCCATTTTTACCTGATCATCGCCGGTTCCGGACCTGTATGGCCCTGCAATCAAAATCAACATCGTCAGACTCCATAATCCCCGGCTTCATGCACGGGATTTCGCGATAATGCGCGAAATCGCTTGCATGTCGAGTCATTTCAGGCATTATCGTGATAATTCGTTTATTTTCGTGCAGAGCAGATGCTGACAACGCAACGCAAATCCCTGATCCTCGACATCCTGCGCCGTGACGGCCAGGTGATCGCCAAGCGCCTCGCCGAAGATTTCGCGCTGTCCGAAGACACGATCCGGCGCGACCTTCGGGAGATGGCGGCGGAAGGGTTGCTGAAGCGGGTGCATGGTGGCGCGATGCCGATTGCGCCCGACCTGCCGGATTTCTCGGCGCGGCGGAGCGTTTCGTCCGATGCCAAGCAGCGGCTCGGCGCCAAGGCGGCGCAAATGGTGAAGGCGGGGCAGATGATCTTTCTCGACGGCGGGACGACGACGGCGGAGATCGCCCGGCATCTGCCGCGCGGCATCTCCTTTACCGTCGCAACACACAGCCCGACGATCGCGGTAGAGCTGGAGCACCACCCGACCGCCGACATCATTCTCGTAGGCGGGCGGCTCTACAAGCACTCGATGGTGACAACCGGCGCTGCGGCCATGGCGGCGATCTCGCAGCTCAGGCCTGATATCTTCTTCCTCGGCGTGACCGCTGCCCATCCCGTGCACGGGCTGTCGACCGGCGATTTCGAGGAGGCGGCGATCAAGCGGCATATCGCGCATTGTGCAGCCGAAACCCATGTGCTGCTGACCGAGGAGAAATTCGATCTCGTTTCGCCCTGCCCCGTGCTCGGTATTGCGCATGTTGCGGGACTGATCGTTTCGGCGGGAATGCCGGAAGAGCGGCTTGCGCCCTACCGGGCGCTCAATGCCGCGTTCCTCGAAGCATGAAGGGTGCCGCTAGCCGCGCGACCTCCCGCGGCGGGAGGCTTGCCAAAAGCGCCGCCACCAAGACCGCGAGCACGGCATAGGCCGGCAGCATGCTGCCGGTGCCGAGATCGAGGATTGCCGCGAGACGAGGCTGGAGCTCGGCAATCGCGGAAGCGATCCACGGCATGCCGAGCATGCGCGCCGGGAGGGCGCCGAAGCCTGCCGTTTCAGCGATTGCTGCAAGTACGCCGTAGCCCGCGGCAATCCAGATGACGGCCCGCAGCCAGGCCCATTGGCCAAAGGGAACAGTCTTCCCCTCTTCGAATGCGATGACGAGATAGCTGCAGAACACCGTAACGAAGAGGAAGGCCACCGGCAGGCTTTCAAGAACCATTTCCGGCCGCAGCTGGCCGGTCCAGCCGCCCGCGAGAATTCCCGGGAAGGCCGCCGACGCCGAAAACCAGACGAGCACGACGGCTGCCCAGAGCCAGTTAACCGACAGGTAGCGCAGACGGGCGAATGTGCAGAGGACCATGATGGCGCCCGCAAGCCCGATGCCCGCAGGTTTTATCGCGCCGGACATGGTGATCACGATCGGGCCGCAGGAACCGGCGATCTCGGCGCAGCCGGAGATCGCGACGATCGCCCAGGTCACGTAATCGAAGCACATAGAAAAGAACAGGAAGATCGCGACGGCGATCAGCATCCACCAGAGATAGCGGCCTGCAAACATATTCTGCCCTCATGGCGCGGGTCGAACGCCGCACCATGGTAGGACAAATGCGCAGGCGCGCATCCATTCTCGCGGGATTTGGTTTAATGCATATTAGGAATTACTGATATCAACAGCACCCTGTATCGTAACGGCACGTCCTAAGCGAGAAGCGCAGCCGTGACGCGAATGTCGCCGACATGGATGCCGTTCCAATTGTGCATCGGCTTGACGGCCATCGCCATCAGCTTCGCGTGAACCTCGCTGTGCTTTTCGAAGAACCGGGCAAGCGCTGCCGCCACCATGGCCTCGGCGGCGCGGGTCGTCCCGTCCTCACACTTCACGGCAATCGAGATGCCCTCGTCGGGAATTGCTGCGCAGAAGACGCCCTCGGCGCCGGTTTTGGCGAAAATCCGGCCCGGCGCGATCTGCATCAGCTCCGTGCAGGCGCGGCCCGTGCCAGCGACATAGAAGGGCTCTGCCATGCAGGCGTCGAAAAGACGGCGCGAGGCCTTGGCGCGCAATGGCTCGAGGCCGACACCGGTCGCCATCTTGGCAAAGCCATGCGCAAGGCCGCGCAGCGGCACGGCATAGGTCGGGATCGAGCAGCCGTCTGTGCCACAATTGTCGCGGCCGAGCACGGCGCCGGTGAGGCTCTCCATCGTCCCGCGTATCTCCTGCTGCAGCGGGTGCTCGTAACTGGCATAGCCCTTTGGATCGATATCGCGATGGCAGCAGGCACAGACGAAGCCGGCATGCTTGCCGGAGCAATTGTTGTGCAGCGCCGTCGGTGCTGTGATCGCGCGCGCTTGGTGGATCAGCGTCTTCTGACTCGACGACCAGTGGGCGCCGCATTCCAGCGTTTCGACGCCGCGGCCGGTGCGCGCCAGCATGGCGGCGGCAAGGGCCACATGCTCGTCCTCGCCGTTATGCGAAGAGCAAGCGAGCGCGAGCTCCTTGTTGCCGAAACCATAGGCATCCGCAGCGCCGCTTTCGACCAGCGGCAGCGCCTGCATGGCCTTGCAGGAGGAACGCGGGAAAAAACCGGCGTCGACATCGCCGAGCCCGAACACCACCTTGCCATCGCCGTCGACGGCGACCACCGTGCCGCGATGGCGGCTTTCGACGAGCGAGCCGCGAGTGACTTCGACAGTGACGGGATTGGACATGAGCAGGAATCCGGATGATGGAGCGGGTGAGCCTTGATACTGGCTGCCGAGGCTTTTGCCAACCGCAAGGATTACGCCGATCGACCCTGCGAACACCTATCAAATGAATTGACTGCTCTCATCGTAAACTATCGTTTTTCGGGCAGGGACGTTGGCCTTAGAGGTGTGGCGCAGGGAGCCATGCCATGCCATCCGCCTTTTCGTCCATTCTTCACGATCATCGAATCCGCATTCCGGTACTGACGCTGATTGCGTTGGCCTTTACCTATGCCTCAACGCTGCCTTATCAGTCGATTATCGGCATTTCCGAACTGGGAATGAGCGACGGCAACTATTCCCTGCTGATCTTCGGTTCTGCAATCATCAATGTGACAACAAGCCTGACGCTCGGCATCTGGTCCGACAGGCTCGGTGACCGGCGGCCGCTTGTCCTGTGCCTGTCGGTCGCTGGCATGCTCGGCTTCGGAATGATCTATGCGTTTCACACCCCGGCCGTCTTCATACTCTGCGTGCTGTTTCTCATTCCAATGAGCAATTCGACCTATTCGATTCTATTTGCCAGCGTCCGGGTGGCGACGAATGCCATGGACCGCGGCGGGGCGGCATCAATCGTATCAGCTGTGCGGGCGCTTTATTCGGGTTCATGGGCTCTCGCACCAGGGCTGATCGGCCTTTATCTCGTTGATTCGCAATCGATGACACCTGCCTTTGGCATTGCAGGCCTGGCGAGCTTCACCTGCTTCTGCCTCTATTTCTTCTTTGCCGAGAAGACACTGAAACATGAGGGACTGCCATCAAGCCAAAGCGGTTTCTTCTCTTCGCTCTGCCGGATACTGTCTCCTTACGTACTCATCAGGATCGGCAGCATATCGCTGTTGCTCGGTCTGCATCGGCTGAGCGGAGTCCTTTATCCCCTGATCATCACCCATGCGGCGGGCGGTTCGGCTGTCGATGTCGGTTTCGTTGCGGGTCTGGTCGCCTTCCTGGAAATGCCATTCATGATGATGTGGGGCATGCTGCAGCGCCGCTTTCGCAGTGTGCATATCCTTGCCGCCGGCACGCTCACCTATTGTATCTACCTGGCGCTCCTCGGCGTTGCCTCCGCAACCTGGCATATCTATGCCCTCGTGCTGGTCAATGCCTGCGGCGCGTCTGCGCTGCTGAGCGTTCCGATCACCTACCTGCAGGATCTGATCGCCGACCGGCCCGGGCTCGGCAGCTCGCTTATTTCGGTCACCTCCTTCGTCAGCAGCGGCGTAAGCGCGCTCATCTTCGCGGTGGGAACGACGATCACAGACTACTCGGGAACGGCGGTGCTTGGAGCGGTGACCGGACTATGCGCGATCGGCATGCTGCTCTTCCTTGAAAGTAGCAAGCGACAGGTTCGCCAACTGGCTTAAAGCGGACTGATACGGTAGGCGCAGCGGCGAGCGCCGAGGAGAATATGCTCGGACCGCTCGACATTGGCACCGAGCACATTGCGGAAGGTCTCGATCTCGGAACGGCAGAAGCCGGCGCAGGCGCTCGCCGCGGCGCAGATAGGGCAGTGATTTTCGACCAGCATGAAGGAGCCGTCCTCTTCCATCCAGCTGTCGGCCATGTAACCTTCGCGGGTGCGGACCGCCGCAAGCTGACTGACGCGCAGAGCGAGATCGGAAGCCGAGACCTCCTCCCGGTATCGCTTCATGGTTTCGGCTTCGCGGGCCGCGATGATGGTATCGAGCGCATTGCTGCCCAGCGTCTTGACCACGGTGCTCAGAAGGGTCGCGGTCAATTCCGCGTGGCCATCCGGAAAGGTCTGGTTGCCGGCGGGGGTCAGATGCCAGAGCTGGCCGGGCCGCCCCCTGCCCGCACCCGGCTCGGCCAGCGGCGCGACAAGACCATCGCCGGCAAGCTTAGTCAGCTGCTGGCGCGCCGCTTCCGACGAAATACCGAGCGCATCTCCGATCGACGCGGCGCGTTGCGGCCCATCGGTCTTCAGCAGAAGCAGGATACGGTTGGCAGGCGATTGACGCATTTATTTTTCCAAGTCGTCGCTTGCTTTAATGAGGCAGGCATGTAATTTTCCAACTTATAACTTGGAAAATAATGATCCGCTAGGGAAAACATCAAGGTAATTGTCATGGCCAGTGTCGATCAGGCCGCCGCGCCGCAATCATCCGTCTTCCAGCTTTTCACGCCGTCCTTACTGCCCGCCACGCTGATGCTCGGCGGCGGCGTGACGCTCTATGCGGTTGAGAGCTATATCACGGCCACCGTTGCGCCCTCGATTGTCCGCGACATCGGCGGATTGGCGCTGCTTGCCTGGGTGACGACGCTCTTCGTTGCCGCCGCCGTTCTCGGTTCGATCTTCGTCGCCATGCGACCGCGCGGCATGGGCTTGCGTGGCGCCTATGTCTGTGGCGCCCTGATTTTCGCAACAGGCAGCCTGCTCTGCGCTGCAGCACCTGTCATGGAAGCGGTGCTCGCCGGGCGCGCCATTCAGGGTTTCGGTGCTGGCATCCTCGCAGCGCTTGCCTACGCCTTCGTCCGCTTCGCCTATCCGGAGCCGCTGTGGTCGAAAGCCTCGACGCTTTATGCCGCGATCTGGGGTGTTGCGACCCTGCTAGGCCCCAGCGCAGGCGGCCTGTTTTCGCAAGGAAGCGCGTGGCGATACGCCTTCATCATCATCGTGCCGCTCAGCCTGCTGATGGCCGCTCTTGCGCCATGGCTGCTGCCGAAGGCGACAGATGACCGTGTGCACGGCAGGACGCCAATCCTGCAGATCTGCCTGCTGCTTGCAGCCGTGCTCCTCGTCAGCATCGCGGGAACCGTCGAGCATACGGGAACGAAGGCTGCTCTGATCGGCCTCTCCGTCATCTCGATTTCGCTGATGCTGGTGATGGAACGGCGGGGCGGCAACCGGCTTCTGCCGACAGGCTCGGTCACGCTCGCCAAGCCGGTCGCGCGCGTCTATCTCACTATGTTCGTGCTGCTGTTCATCCTCGTCAGCGACATCTATATTCCCTATTTCCTGCAGGTTTTGCATGGGGTGACGCCGCTGATCTCCGGCTATCTCACGGCGCTTGTCGCTCTCGGCTGGACGATTGCCGCCTTCTTTAGCGGCTCCTTGACCGGCCGGCGTGCCAGCAATGCGATCGTCGCCGGCTGTATCGTCGAAGCGCTGGCGACCGTCTCTCTCGCCATCTTCCTGGCACAGAACAACCAGATGGCAAGCCTTGCCATTCTCGGACCGGCGGCTGTCGCAATGCTGATGATGGGCTTCGGCGTCGGCCTCGGATGGGCGCATCTTGTCACAAAAGTGCTGCGCCTCGTCAACAGCGCCGAACAGGATAAGGCATCCGCGGCGATTTCGACCGTGCAGTCGCTGGGCGGCGCCTTCGGGGCGGCGGTCGCGGGCGTCATTGCGAACGGCACGGGACTCGTCACACCGGGCGGCATCGCCGGCAGCATCTCGGCAGCCCAGTGGCTCTACACCGCCATGGCGCTGCCGGGCATCGTGACGATCGCGGCGGCACTGACACTGAGAGAAGGCCGAAATTGAAGAGAGGCGCCTCGGGGCGCCTCTTCCACAACTGAGAGGTCGTCGCGATCTCAGGCGACGTTGCGCTCCGGCTCTTGCTGGACTGCCTGCTGCTTCACGCCGAGATAAAGAACGGAGCGGAGACCGATGCCGTAGGTATCGCAAACCTCGGGCGTCAGGAATTCGGTGACCGGAACTTCCTGCACCGCAAGGCCTGCCCGCCGGATCACGTCTATGAATCCCGGTTTTGAGAAGATGCGCACATGGTCGTCCTGGCCAAAATGCTGCCAGCGGCCTTCCGGCGTCGTCACTTCGGGGTTTTCATAATTGTCCTCGATCGACAGGCAGATCGGCGCCATCAGGATAGCGATGCTGTCCTGCTTCAGAACACGCCGGATTTCGGCGGTGGCGCGCACCGGATCGTCGACGTGTTCGAGCACGTGCGAGCAGAGAACGAAATCGAAGGTCTCGTCCGCATAAGGCAGATTGTGGATGTCCGCCTTGTCGTCCGCCTCCGGCATATACATGTCGCAACTGCGGTAGAAGATATGCGGGTGGGTTTTCAACCAAAAGCTTAAAGAGCGGCCGGGGGCGATATCCAGGAACCGGAACGGCTGCGCCTGATTGAGGCGCTGAAACACCGGCGTCAGGAACAGAGCGTAGAGCCTGTCACGGTCGCTCGAGTGACAATTGGGGCAGCTGTAAGCCTGATGGTTGATGGTTTCGAATTCGTCGATCCGATAGGGAAAGCCGTGTTCGGTCGCCTTATCGACATAATAACGCGGAAGCGGCACGAAATGCGGAATCCTGCTGCGGCAAATGGGGCAAGAGTGGAATAGAGCCATTGTATTCCTCGTAGGGACCGTACAACGCGCAATCAACGCCACATCAGGATGCGCAGTCTCGGGGCCGGGTTTCGGTCAGACGACAGTTCTGCGATCCCGGAGACTCATACTCGGCCAAGATCGGCTCTATCTTGTGCACCGATGCTGGTCCGAAGCTGACGTTAAACAATCAACATGATCTTGCCGATATGGCTGCTCGTTTCCATCAGCCTGTGCGCTTCAACGACATCCTCGAAGGCGAAGGTCTTGTGGATGACGGGGGCGACCTTGCCGGTTTCGAGGAGCGGCCAGACCTGCGAGAGTAGATCGTCGCGGATGGCGCGTTTTTCCTCCGCCGTACGCGGACGCATTAACGAGCCTGTGACGGTCAGGTGCTTGACCATGACCGGCGCGAGGTTGACCCTTTCGGCCACGGCCCCGCCGAGCAAGGCGATGATCGACAGGCAGCCGTCCCTGGCAAGCGAAGCAAGGTTCTTTTCGAAATAGGCAGCACCGATCATGTCAAGCACGACATCGACGCCATGGCCGCCGGTTTCGGCCTTAATAACGTCGGCGAAATCCTCGCTCTTGTAATTGATCGCCCGCTTCGCGCCGAGCTTTTCGCAGGCATCGCATTTCTCCGCCGCGCCTGCGGTCGCATAGACCTCGGCGCCGAAGGCACGGGCGAGCTGGATCGCCGTGGTGCCGATGCCGCTGGAACCCCCGTGGATGAGGACGCTTTCGCCCTCCGTCAGCCCGGCCATCTGGAAAAGGTTCGCCCAGACGGTGAAGAAGGTTTCCGGCAGGGCTGCGGCTTTCACCGCATCATAGCCCTTCGGAAAGGGCAAAACCTGGCCTGCGGGCAGCAGGCAATATTCGGCATAGGCGCCCCCATTGGCGAGGCCGCAGACCTTGTCGCCGACCGCGTATCCGGCGACGCCCGGACCGATGGCCGCCACTTCGCCGGAAAGCTCCAGTCCGAGAATGGGGCTTGCATCCTTCGGTGGCGGGTATGTTCCCTGGCGCTGCGCCACATCCGGACGGTTGATGCCGATCGCCTGCGCGCGGACCAGGATCTGCCCCGCGCCGGGCACCGGAACAGGTCCGGTCGCAATCCTCATGGCTTCCGGCGCGCCGAAGCTCGGCAGATCGACGAAACGCATGTTCGCTGGCAGGGGCATGACCGGTCTCCTCATTCCGAAAGCACAGGAGATAATTCAGCCTCCGGTGCTTGGGAAGGCGAGAAGTGCCAGAGGCGTCAATTCGCCTCGCCCAGCGGATGGAAGATCAGCCCGTCGGCGCTATCCTTCGCTTCGGCCTTGATATGGGCGATTTCGGCGCTGACCCGATTGATATCGTCGATCACCAGACCTTCCGGCAGTTCAAGCACGCCGATCGAGCAACGCATCAACGGGAAAAGCGCTTCCGTGCCGGCGCGGTCGTGACCACGGATGCGGCCGGCAGCACGGTCTTCGTCGGAGTAGAGATCGAGCACATCGTCGTGGAAATCGCTGATGAGCCGATTGAGGATTTCGGTCAGCTCTTCCTTCGTCCAGCCGACGACGCCGACAAAGAAATCGTCGCCGCCGACATGGCCGAGGAAATGACGCTCAGCGAAGAAGTAACGGCGCATCAGCGCGGCAAAGAGCGAGATCGCATGATCGCCGAGATGGAAACCGTAGGCATCGTTGAAGGGCTTGAAGTTGTCGAAGTCGCAATAGCAGAAATGCCGCACCTCGTCGCCGTCGCGCCCGCACTGGCGCATGAAATCGCGGATGGCGCGGTTGCCCGGCAGGCTGGTCAGCGGGTTCTGGTCCTGCGCGGTTTTCAGCTGCTTCTCGTTGATGACCTTGATGAGAGAGGCGGCGGAGACGACGCCGGCATAGCGCATGTTGTCCGTGAGGATCAGGCAGTTGCTCCCTTCCATATTGGCGAAGATCGTCATCAGCCGTTCGGCGTCGGAATCGAGGCCGACGATTGGCGCCATTTCGACGAAGTGCGAGATCGTGCGCCCATAGACCTTGTTCTTCAGGAGATCGCGGCCGAAGGGCTGGTAGATATATTCCTTGAGATGATGCTCGTGGATGATGCCGCGCGGTTCGCCGTTGGCGTTCAGCACCGGGAAGTAGGCTTGGCGCGGATTGCGGTGGAAGAGTTCGAAGACCGTGTCGATGCTGTCGTTCTCATAGACGGTCGGCAGCACCTCGATCTGCTTGCGGATGAGGATTTCATCGAGCGATTGCGTGTTGTGCTTGCTCTTGCCGAGATCCTGCAGATGCGGGAACGAGGACACAAGTTCGGACGTATGCGGCGTCGGCCGGGCAATGAACCAGCCCTGGACGAGATCGACGCCATATTCGCGGCAGGCGAGGAATTCCGCTTCGGATTCGATGCCCTCCGCGATCACCCGGGTGCCGAGCACATGGGCGATGTTGACGATATTCTTCAACAGGTGGCGCTTGCGCGGCTTGCGGTCGATGTCGGCGACGAAGTGGCGGTCGATCTTGAGGTAATCGACGGCATAGTCGCAAAGCAGCTTCATTTCGCCGTGACCGACGCCGAAGTCGTCGATCGCAAGCTTGAAGCCGGTCTTGCGGAGCTTGGAGACCAGGGCCTCGAATTCCGGCACGCTGGTATTGTCGAAACGCTCGGAGAATTCGAAGCAGACCGACGACGGCGGGATGTTGGCGGCCTTCAGGTGGTGGAGCAGCGTTTCAATCAGGCGATCGCCGTGCGGGATCAGGCGAACGTCGAGATTAAGGAAAAGCGTCGAGCCCGAATAATTGCCGAGTGTCGCGAACTTGGCGAGCGCACGGCTGGCGACCATCTGTTCGAGCTGCAGCAATTGGCCTGCTCGATGCGCCTCATCAAGGATTTCAACAGGGGAATCGAAGCCGATGCGCTCCTGCCCACGCATCAGGGACTCGTACCCGAAGACCGTGCCCGTACCCGCTTCGACGATCGGCTGGAAAGCATTTTCGATGACGAGCTTCGCAAGCGTCACGATCTGATCGCTGGCATAACGGCGCAATACGCCCGGTTCGACGGCGGCAGCCAAAGACATGCCAAATTCTCCACTGTGAAGTCTTCTTTTTCGCAGCGAAGATGATGACAAAGGGTCAATGAACCCTTTCGCGAATATGAAACTTTTGTGAAAGCTTCGGACCGGAGCGCGTCAGCGTCCCGATCCAGTCCGATCAAAGGCTTAGTCAGGCTGAACGGCGACGTTCCGCTTCGTGATCGGCAAACATGTCTGCAACGCAGCGGCTTCCACTCGCGCGGTCCTCGTCATTCAGAACGTCGTCGCGATATTCTGCGAGCTTGCGGGCAGCATCCCAGAGGCGCAGCGCCTCACGGACGACTTCGCTGCTCGATGCATAGCCGCCATGATCGACGGCTTCGCGGATGCCTGCTGCCTGAACCGGTGATATGGAAACTGTGACCATCGGCATGAACTTCCTCCCTTCGTTTTTCTTTTGGGGCAGAACCTGCCCTACGCGGGATGCATGACCACTCATGACATCTGTTCCGGCAATGTCATCTGCCGGCGCCTTGGTATCTTTTGAATTTTAGTCCCGCCTCACATGCTTGTCAAAAAAGAAACATTCCGTGAGCACAGCCTGCGGACAGCCTCATTGCACGCTTCGAAGGCCGATGCCGAAAGCAATCATCGTCCAGCCCTGGAGAATGAGATCGACCGCCAGGAAAAGACCGAGGACCCAGAGGCTGTTCACCGGCCAGCCGAGCGCGATCACGAAGCCTGCAAGCGCGGTAACGACGCCGCTTGCGACGATCCAGCCCCATCCCTTGAGTGGCTTCATGCGGCGGCCGATAAAGACGCGGAAAACACCGGCGACCAGCAGAGCGACGGCGAGAAAGAGCGTCAGCGCGGCCGAGGTGAGGATCGGATTAATGAAGGCGAATATGCCTGCGAGCACGTAAAGCACGCCGCTCAGCGCCCAGAAGAGGATGTGCTCCCAGCCGCGCACCTGAAAGGCGTGGATGAGATAGATGATCCCGCCGAAAAGCATCAGCATTCCCACGTAATAGACCGATACCACCGTGGCGAGAAGCAGATTCCCGATCGCAATCAGGCCGCAGATCAACAGCAGTACGCCGAGGCCTACGAACCAGATCCACTTCGACTGCAGTGACGAGGATGGTACTCCATCGAAGACGCCAGCCATGACACACCTCCTGATCGCCGTTGATATGCTGCAGAATCGCGCACAGGAAAGGTTGAGGCCTCTCAAACTCTCTAAAAGATTTTTATTGATTGATCAGTCAATCAAAAATAAGATGCATCGAACTACCGGGAGCTGGCCGTCATGCCGAAAGTCGGAATGGAACCTCTGCGCCGCAAGGCGCTCGTCGACGCTGCGCTGCGCGTGATCGGGGATCATGGCTCGCTGAGCGTCACCATGTCCGAGATCGCGCGCCAGGCCGGCGTTTCCCCTGCCCTTGCGCATCACTATTTCGGCAGCAAGGAACAGCTTCTGATCGAGACGATCCGTTCGCTGCTCAGGCAGTTGCACGACGACACGGTGACGGCGCTGAAAGCGGCAAGGACACCGCGCGAGAAGCTCTCGACCGTCATCCGCGTCAGCTTCCAAGCCGATCAGTTCGCGCCGGAAACGATCGCCGCATGGCTCGCCTTCTATGCGGAGGCGCAGCGCTCGGAAGAGACGCGCCGCTTCCTCGTCATCTATGCCCGCCGGCTGCGTTCGAACCTGCTTGCCAACCTCAAGGCGCTGTGCCCGCGAGATGCCGCGGAACGCATCGCCGAAGGCGCGGCTGCGATGATCGACGGGCTCTATATCCGTCAAAGTCTGAAATCGGCACCGATCAGCATCGAGGCTTCGATCGGACTGACGGAGGATTATGTGACGATGCAATTGGACAGGGTGAGGGAATGACGTTGCGTCCTTCAATGCCCCTCATCCGGCCTGCCGGCCACCTTCTCCCCGTTTTGACGGGGAGAAGGAGAGTCGCCCGCAGCGTCCCAGTCCCCGCTCGCGGGGAGAGGGTTAGGGTGAGGGGCAGATGCATGTCGCAGCCTCGCCTTACAAAAACGCCAAACCGAGGACCGAACCCATGAAAGCCCAGCCGAAAGCGTCGCACTTTATCGACGGTGAATATGTCGAGGACGAAGCAGGCAGCGTCATCGAGAGCATCTATCCGGCCACCGGCGAAGTGATCGCGCGGCTGCATGCGGCAACGCCTGCCATTGTCGAGAAGGCGATCGCGGCTGCCAAGCGCGCGCAGCCGGAATGGGCGGCGATGAGCCCGACGGCACGCGGCCGCATCCTGAAGCGCGCTGCCGAGATCATGCGCGAGAAGAATCGCGAGCTTTCCGAACTCGAAACACTCGACACGGGCAAGCCGATCCAGGAAACCATCGTCGCCGACCCAACCTCCGGCGCCGACAGCTTCGAGTTCTTCGGCGGCATTGCGGCGGCCGGCCTCAACGGCTCCTATATCCCGCTCGGCGGCGATTTTGCCTATACGAAGCGCGTGCCGCTCGGTGTCTGCGTCGGCATCGGCGCCTGGAACTATCCGCAGCAGATCGCCTGCTGGAAAGGGGCGCCTGCGCTGATCGCCGGCAATGCGATGGTCTTCAAGCCGTCGGAAAATACACCGCTCGGCGCGCTGAAGATCGCCGAAATCCTCCACGAGGCAGGCCTGCCGAGTGGCCTTTTCAACGTGATCCAGGGCGACCGCGACACCGGACCGCTCCTTGTCAATCATCCGGACGTGGCGAAGGTGTCGCTCACCGGCTCGGTGCCGACTGGCCGCAAGGTCGCCGCCTCTGCCGCCAGCCATCTCAAGCATGTAACGATGGAACTCGGCGGCAAGTCGCCGCTGATCGTCTTCGACGATGCCGATCTCGACAGCGCCGTCGGCGGCGCGATGCTCGGCAATTTCTACTCCACCGGCCAGGTCTGCTCGAACGGCACGCGCGTCTTCGTACAGAGGAAGCTCAAGGGCGAATTCCTGAAGCGGCTGAAGGTCCGCACCGAGGCGATCCTGATCGGCGATCCGATGGACGAGGCAACGCAGCTTGGCCCGATGGTTTCCTTCGACCAGCGGCAGAAGGTGTTGAGCTACATCGACAAGGGCAAGTCCGAGGGGGCGATGCTCGTCACCGGCGGCGGCATTCCGAACAACGTTTCGGGCGAAGGCTATTACGTCCAGCCGACCGTCTTTGCCGACGTGACCGACGGGATGACGATCGCCCGCGAGGAGATCTTCGGGCCGGTGATGTGTGTGTTGGACTTCGACGACGAGGCAGAGGTGATCGGCCGTGCTAACGCCTCCGAATTCGGCCTTTCCGGCGGCGTCTTCACCGCCGACCTGACGCGCGCCCACCGCGTCGTCGACCAGCTCGAAGCCGGTACGCTGTGGATCAACACCTACAACCTCTGCCCGGTCGAGATCCCATTCGGCGGTTCGAAACAATCTGGCTTCGGACGGGAGAATTCGATTGCGGCGCTGGAGCATTATTCGGAGCTGAAGACGGTTTACGTGGGCATGGGGCCGGTGGTGGCGCCTTATTGATCGCGGGTTAAGAAGACCCTCCCCAACCCCCACAAGGGGGAGGGGCTAATGTGTGGCACCGCTTTCAACCTCAAGCGCCTTCAGAGTATTCGGCGCTGCTTTCAGGTAGGACGATGCAGCAGGTTGGGGAGGGGAAGAGACAACTACCGAGGGTACATCATGCAAGCAGACTTCGTCATCATCGGCTCCGGCTCGGCAGGCTCAGCGCTTGCCTACCGTCTCTCGGAAGACGGCAAGCATACCGTGATCGTCATCGAGGCGGGCGGCAGCGATTTCGGGCCGTTCATCCAGATGCCGGCGGCACTCGCCTGGCCGATGAGCATGAAGCGCTACAACTGGGGCTACCTCTCCGAACCGGAGCCTGCCCTCAACGACCGGCGCATCACCGCGCCGCGCGGCAAGGTGATCGGCGGCTCCTCCTCGATCAACGGCATGGTCTATGTGCGCGGCCATGCCGAGGACTATAACCGCTGGGAGGAGCTCGGCGCCAACGGCTGGGCCTATGCCGACGTGCTGCCCTACTTCAAGCGCATGGAGCATTCGCACGGCGGCGAGGAAGGCTGGCGCGGCACCGACGGCCCGCTGCACGTTCAGCGCGGCGGCTTCCGCAATCCGCTGTTCCACGCGTTCATCGAGGCGGGCAAGCAGGCGGGCTTTGAGGCGACCGACGACTACAACGGCTCGAAGCAGGAAGGCTTCGGTCTAATGGAGCAAACCATCTTCCGCGGCCGCCGCTGGTCGGCGGCGAGCGCCTATCTGAAGCCGGCGCTGCGGCGGCCGAATGTCGACATCGCCTACGGCCTGGCGCGCAAGATCGTCATCGAAAACGGCCGCGCCACCGGCGTCGAG